>QHXZ01000017.1 GCA_003223165.1 Acidobacteriota bacterium | reverse complement strand
GAGGGCGGCGCACGCCAGAACCAGGAACAGCCGCGGGATCGACATGAGGACCTCGACCCCGCGCATCAGGATCTCGTCCGGCAGGCCTCCGGCGAGCCCCGCCGTCGCGCCGACACCGACGCCGACGACAAGCGCCAGCGCGACGCACAGGGCTGCGAGGCCGACGGAGTGCCGGATGCCGTGGAGGAGCCGGCTCAGAAGGTCCCGCCCCAGAGAATCGGTCCCCAGCAAGTAGAAGCGCGGCGAAGGTTCCTCCACGAGGTCCGCCGCCGGCAGCGCCTGTCGCTGCCCGCCGCGGTCGAACTCCCAGCCGTCCGCTGTCTTGCGCAGGTCTGTCACGATGATGGAGCGGTGCGGTCCGACCGCGAGCGCGTCCGCCCGGGTCAGGGGCGGCAGAAGGCGGGCGCCGGCGACGTCTTCCTGCTGCTCCGGCGGGTATGGCGCGACCCAGGGGCCGGCCAAGGCGAGAAGGGCGACCGCCACGGCGGCCCATGAGCCGACCCGCGGCCGCCGGTGAGCGCTCCCGGCCATCTGCCGCCGCCTCATGCCTGGGCCTCCCGCGCCCGCGGGTCGAGGGCCGCCGCCAGCAGGTCGGCGACGAGACCGCCGGCGACGACCAGGAGCGACGCGAGGCAGGTGCATCCGAGGACCAGCGGCATGTCACGGGCCAGGACCGCCTGGTACGCCAGGCGTCCGAGGCCGGGCCAGGCAAACAACACCTCGATCGCCAAGCTCCCCCCGAGAAGCGCCGGCAGCGCCAGGCCGAAGAGGGCGGCGACCGGCAGCAGGGCGGCGCGCAGGGCATGGCGCAGGTCCGCCTGGCGCCCTCCCAGGCCCCGGGCGCGCGCGGCGCTGACGAAGCCGCGGTCGAGCGCGGCGCGCATCTGGTCCCGGACGTAAAGGGCGATCCCGGCGGCGGCCGGAAGGACCAGGGCGAGGCAGGGCAGCACCAGATGACGCAGGGTGTCGAAGAGGCGCGGCAGGGGTTGGAGCGACGCGGCGTCGGCGGAGTGCATCTGGGAGACGGGCAGCCAGCCGAACCTCACGGCCAGAAGCCAGGTCAGCGGCAGCGCCAGGCAATAGGAGGGGACGGAGTAGAGCGCGGCCGCCGCCGCCGACACGCCGCGATCCATGAAGCCGCCGCGAGAGCGTGCCGCGGCGATTCCGGCGGCCAGGCCCAGGGCGAACTGCAGGGCGAGGGCCGGACCGGCCAGGCTCAGGGTATTGAGGGCGGCGTCGCGAACCAGTCCGGCCGCCGGCTGCCGGTAGGACCAGGAGGTTCCGAGATCTCCCTGGACCATGCCCTCGAGCCAGTCGAGATAGCGGGTGAGGAAGGGACGGTTGGTGCCGAACACCTCGTGCAACCGGGCGGCCGTCCGGGCGCTGACCCCCGGCTCCCGCAGCCTGTCGAACGGGTCGCCGGGCGCGGCATTGACCAGGACGAAGACGAGGGTCGCGGACCCCCAGACGAGCGGTATGGCCGAGAGCAGCCGGCGCACTACGAAGCCGATCACGTAGGAATAGTCGGCGCTTCGACCGCCTCCCGTCAAGGCGCCCATGGCGGTCGGGAGGAGCACGGGGCCGTCACCAGGCCCCATGTACAGGATATTCCTGAGCCTCTTTCAGGTAGTCACCTTATTTGCCCCCGGAGGTTTCCACCCCACTCTTACCAGCGAGGCAGGGCATGCAAATGAGACCCGTGGCGGCGTTCGTCGGACTCTGGCTCGCCGCGGCGTTGCTCGCGTGGACAGCGGTTGGGCAGGTCATGTCGGCCTCCGCCGCGGCCGGTGCCGGGCCGGCGCCGCGCCGGCTGGTCATCGGGGTGCGCCACGACGTCACCTCCCTCAACGTCTACACCGCGGCCAGCGCCTTCGACCAGGAGATCGCCGACCTTCTCTACCTGAAGCTCGCCTACGAGGAGGACGACTTCGAGCAGGGGCCGCCGACGTTTCACGCGGGGCTCGCCTCGTCATGGGACCTTTCTCCGGATGGCGCGCGCCTCACGTTCCATCTCGATCCGCGGGCGACCTGGAGCGACGGCAGGCCGATGACCGCGGCCGACGTCCGGTTGTCGCACCGCGCCGCCAGCAGCCCCGAGGTCGCCTGGGTCGGGATCGACGTCAAGGAGTTCATCGAGGGCGTCGACACGCCCGACCCGCGCACCGTCGTGTACCGCTTCGCCCACGCCTATCCGTACGAGCTCATGGATGCGGTCGAAGGGAACATCCTCCCGGCGCACGTCTTGCAGAGGACGCCTTTCGCCGAGTGGCCGACTCGCGCCTTCCTCGATGCCCCCGTGGCCGGCGGTCCGTTCCTGCTGAAGCGTTACGAACGCGGCGCGCTCATCGAGCTCGAGCGCAATCCCTCCTATCTCATGGCCCCCCTGCCACGGCTCGACACCGTGATTTTCCGGATCATCCCGGACGAAGAGACGCTTCTCAACGAGGTCGTGCAGGGCGCCATCGACGTGATGGAGAACGTGCCACCCCGCGCCGCGGCCCGCATCGAGGCGTCCCCGCGCCTGCGCCTGGTGCGCGTTCCGGATCTGTCGTACACCTTCATCTGCTGGAACGCGGGCCGGCCGCTGTTCTCGGACCCTCGCGTGCGCCGGGCGCTGACGATGGCGATCGACCGCCAGGCGATCATCGACGGCCTGCTCCCCGGCGTCGGGCGCGCGGCGGCCGGCCCGGTGCTGTCCTTCCTCTGGGCCCGTGATCCGGATCTCAAGCCGCTGCCGTTCGACCCCGACGCCGCCCGCCGGCTCCTCGAGGAGGCGGGGTGGAAGGACCGGAACGGCGACGGCCTGCTCGATCGGGACGGCCGGCCGTTCCGCTTCGAGCTGGAGACCGACCAGGCCTCCGGACAGCGGGCCGACGTCGCCCGCATGGTGGCCGCCCAGCTCGGCGCGATCGGTGTCGTGGCGGTGCCGCGCGTCTTCGAGTCGGGAGCTTTCATCGCGCGTCACGAGAAGCACGACTTCGACGCCTTCGTCGGCTCCTGGCGCGAGTCGACCAAGGTCGATCTCAAGAGCAACTTCCACAGCGCCTCGCGCTCAGGCGGTTACAACTACGGCCAGTACTCGAGCCCCGAGCTCGACCGGCTGATCGACCGGGCGCGCGCCGAGTCCGACCCCGGGGGCGCGCGGTCTCTCTGGATCGCGGCGCAGCGAGTCATCGCCCGCGATCAGCCGTACACCTTCCTCTTCGAGCGCGATCGGCTGCACGCGGTGGTGCGCAATCTGCGCATCGCCCGCCTCAGCCCGCGGAGCCTGTACGCCGGGCTTTCGGAGTGGGCCCTCGAAACGCCGGGGAAGTCACGTCGCTCGTCCCCAGGCTCATGCCGCCCGCGATTGGCCGTCTGCACCTGCGGCGCCCGCGGCTCATGGACCGCCTGCGCTCCGGGCTCGAGAGTCATTCCACCACGGTCCTGCTGGCCGGACCGGGGTACGGCAAGACGGCGCTCCTGGCGCTCTTTCTCCAGGAATCAGGGGAGGACTCGGTCTGGTACTCGCTCGACGCCTCGGATCGCGACCCCGCCGTCTTCTTGCGCTATCTCGCCCAGGGCGTCATGGAGCACGCCCCCGAGTTCGGCGCGCGCAGCCAGGGGCTCTGGGAGACCCTGCGTTACCGGCCGCAGGATGCCGAGCGCCTCGCCGACGTCTTCATCGCTGACGCGGAGGAGTCTCTCGGCGGTCGCATGGTCCTGGTGCTCGACGGGGTGCAGCACCTGGAGGGCTCCGAGCCCTGCTTGCGGGCGCTGCGGCGGCTGATCGCCAACTTGCCCGGCGCGATCCATTTGGTCCTGGCAGGTCGCGCCATGCCGGACCTGGGGCTCGAGTCCATGCTGGCCGGGGACACCCTCGGTTTGATCGGGGGAGGCGAACTCCTGTTCACCCCCGAAGAGACCGGCACTCTGCTCCGCGACACCTTCGGCCTGCCGGCGCGACCGGAGACGATCGAAAGGCTCCACGCCCGCACCCGCGGCTGGGTGACGGCCCTGCAGCTCCTGCGACAGACGGCGAAGCTCGAGACAGGCGCCGCCGATCTGCCCGAGGCGCTGTTCGCGCGCACCGAATCCGAGATCTTCGACTACTTCAGCGAGGAGGTCTTCGCCTCGGAGTCCGTGGACGTGCGCGAATTCCTGCTGGGTTCCTGCCCACCGACGACGATCCAGCCGGAGATCTGCGCCGAGGTTCTGCCGGGTCTCGAGGTGCGCGGTCTCCTCGCGGAACTGGTGCGCCGGCACCTGTTCGTCTCCGCCCTGGAGGGCGGCGGCGCCTATTACGCCTACGATCCCCTGTTCCACGAATTCCTCCGCCGCAAGCTCTACGCCGCGCGCGGCGCCGAGGGAGCGAGGGCGCTCGACGACCGCTATGGGCGAGCCTACGCGCGGCGCCTCGACTTCGCCCAGGCGCTGGCGCACTTCCTGGCGGCCGGGAGCCTGAAGGAGACCGCCGACATCCTGCAGCGCCACGGCGAGGCCCTGCTGCGGGCCGGCTTGCCGGGAGTGGTCCGCGAGGCGGCTCTGTTCCTCTCGACGCGCGGAGCGCGGCCGCCGATCGCCGCCGCGCTTTTGGGAGAGGCCTGCCGGCTGGCGGGTGACCATGGCGCTGCCGTGTGCCATTTCGAGATCGCCCTGGCGGCGCGCGGCAAAGCGGCCGGGGAGCTCGCCGCCGGCGCCCGCATCGCGGCGCTTCAGGGACTCGCCTACTCGCTCATGAAGGTCGGCAAGGCGGCGGGCGCGGAGGAGGCGGCGTTGGCGGCCTTGGCGGAGCTCGGGGACGGGAACCCCGCGCTGCGTGCCCGCATCCTGAACACGCTGGCGATCGTGCGCTACCGGCAGGACCGCGCCGCCGAGGCGCTCGACCTCTGGCAGGACGCGCTGGCACTCGCCCGGCGGGCCTCCGATGAGCATCTCATCCTGATGATCGCCCACAACCTCGGCCTGCCGCACGCCGCGGCCGGCGATTTCCGGCGCGCCTCCGAATGCTTCAAGATCCTGTTGAGTCCGAAGAACGCGCGCCTTGGCCCGGAGGAGGGCGCCGCCTACATGAACCTGGCGCGCATCGCCACGCTTCAGGGCGATTACGGCCGCGCCTCTTCGCTGCTCGGCGACGCGCGCGAGATCGCCCAGAAGTGGCGGCTCGAGGGGTTGCTCGCCGATGTCCTGGTCGAGGAGGGGAACCTGTTCCGCGAGCGCGGCGACCCGGAGGCGGCGGGCGAGCGCTACACCCGGGCGCGCGCCTTGCTGACGGAGTTGGGGCGGACCGACCTGCTCGACAGCCTCTCGGAGGAGGAGGCGATCCTGGCCGCCCGGTGCGGCAACCACGGCTGGGCGGAGACGCTGGCGGCCGGCGTCGTGAAGCGCCGTCGCGTGGCCGGCGATCCCGAAGGGGTGGCCTCCGCGCTCCTGGCGCTCGGCGAGGTGGGCGTGCGCGCCCGCGTGGCGCCGCGCGCCGCCAGGGCGCTCGCGGAGGCGGCGGCCTTCTTCTCCTCCAAGGGCCGCGCGTACCAGGAATGCGTGGCGCGCCTGTGGCTCGCCCTCGCCCGCCACCTGGAGCGAGACCGTCACCACGCGGTGGCGCAGGCCCTTCAGGCGCTGGAGATCGCGGCGCGCCACAACTACCGGGAGGCGGTGCGGCGGGTCGCAGCCCTGGACACGGAGTTCCGCGCTCTCCTGACGTCGCTCGCGGATGCGCCGGCCCTCCTCGACGAGACGGCGACCACGGGCGAGACGGCAACCATCGCGCCGGTGCCGGGCGCGGCCCCATCGGCCGAAGCAGCCCCATCGGCTGAAGCGGCCCCATCAGCCGGCGCGGCGCTGTCGGCGGGCGCGCGCGGCGCCATCGGGGCGGAGACGGCTCCCGGGGGAGGCGCCGACCTGACCGTGCGGCTCCTGGGGCCGATCGAGGTGTATCGGGACGCGCAACGTAAGATTCCGGAGCAGGACTCGAAGGCCCCGCGCGCGCTGCAGGCGTTCTGCTGCCTGGCGCTGGCGCGTGATCACCGCGTCACGCGGGATCGGCTCGACGACATCGTGTGGGGGGACGCCATGCCACCGCCGATCAATCGGAGCCTTGAGCCGACGATCTCATGGTTGCGCCGGGCCCTCAACCACGGCCACAACGTCCCGAAGCATTTCATCCGGTGCGAGCGCGGGGCGTACCTTTTGAACCCGGCCTACCGCTACGACATCGACGTTCTGACCTGCGAGGAGCACCTGCGTTCGGCCCGGGACAGGGCTTCGCGTCAGGACGAGGTCGGCGCCCTGCTCGACTACGACGCGGCGCTCGCCCTTTACCGCGGCCCGCTGATGGAGGGAGAGCATGGCGGCTGGATCGAGGCGGCGCGGGCGCACTACGAGAACCTGTACCGGACCGCCCTGGGTGAGGCGGGCGAGCTCCGTCTGAAGAGCGGCGATGCCGAAGCGGCGGCCGCCGACTTTCGCATCCTCGTCGAGCGGGAACCGACCGACGAGCAGGCCTCGTGCCGTCTGATGCGGGCGCTCGGGACGCTCGGCGAACGCGGCGAAATCGACGCGGAGTTCGCCCGTCTGCGGCAGGCCCTCGCCGGCGGGCCGGGCACGGCACCCGGTCCCGAGACCCGTCGCGTCTGCGAGGAAGCGCTGGAAGCGGCGGCCCCGGGTGGGGCCAGGCAGATGGCCGGCCGGCGGGAGCGCCGGGCGCCCCGCCGGCGCCCGGACGACGCCAGGACCTGAGCGCCAGGTGATTTTCCGAAACGGTGCTTCAGGGGGAACATGAACCTTCAACTGTGGACCCTTGAACGGGAGGCTCGGCCGGTGCGCCGGACGGCGCGGCTCGTACAGCGCGCGCGCCGCAGGCGTCCGGTCACGGCCATCATCCTCTTCCTTTTCTCCTTGCAATTCTCCGGCGCCACGGCCCTGGCCGGACCCTACGTCACCGAGACCTCCGGCATCCGCTGGGACGATGTCGGGGGCATCCGCTGGGACGACACCGGCGGGATCCGATGGGACGACGTCGGCGGGATCCGCTGGAACGACACCGGGGGGATCCGCTGGGACGACACCGGCGGTCTTCTGTTCAGCGATGCCACCGGCGTCCGGTGGAACGACGTGGGCGGCGTTCGGTGGAACGACGTCGGAGCGCTGCTGTTCCAGGGTGCCCTGCAGACCGGCGTCGCCGACATCGATCTCGAGCTCCTGAGCCGGCTGTCGTTCCTCCCCGACACCTCCTCGCTCAATGTCATCGTCACTTACCGCGCGGCGCCGACGGCGTCCGACCTTCTCGCCCTCCAGATGATGGGGATCCCGGGCGGCACCATCTTCCGCAGCCTGCCGATGGTCGTGGTCAACGCTACACGCGGCCAGATCGCGCGCATCGCGGCGCTTCCGGCCGTCCGCTCGGTGTTCGCGGACCGGACCCTGTCATTGCTCGACGCCGAGAGCCGAACGCTCATCGGCCTCGACGAGGTGGAGGCCGATGCGGAGCTGCCGCAGCCGGGAGGGGTTCCCCTCTCGGGTCAGGGCGTCACCATCGCGGTCCTGGACACCGGTGTCGACGCCACGCATCCCGACCTGCCGCCGGGCAGCAAGGTGATCGGCAACGTGCGCCTTCTGAACGCCCTCAGCACCGGGCTCGGCTTCGGGTATCCCCGGACCGTGGAGGGTCTGCCGGACACCGACCTGATCCTCGGCCACGGCACCTTCGTCGCCTCGGTCGCGGCGGGGACGGGGCTGGCGAGCGGCGGGGTGCTGCGCGGGGTGGCGCCGGGGGCGTCGATCCTGGGGCTGTCGGCGGGCGACTTCTTCATCATGAACGTGCTCGAGGGGTTCGACTACGTCCTCCAGAACGCCGCGCGCTACGGCGTGCGGGTGGTGAACTGTTCCTGGGGCACGCAGGGATGGTTCGACCCCGACGATCCGGTCAACATCGCGACGCGGATGATCCACGACGCCGGGATCACCGTGGTCTTCGCCGCCGGCAACCAGGGGCCCGCCCCCGACACGATCAACCCGTACGCCGTGGCGCCCTGGGTCATCGGGGTCGGATCCTCGCGCAAGGATGGCCGCCTGTCGCGGTTCTCCTCGCGCGGCATCTTCGAGGAGCTGATCGTTCACCCGACGCTCATCGCGCCCGGCGAGGCGATCACCGCCGCGAGCCCCATCGCGCTCAATGGCGGCGCCTACTACGCCACCGAGAGCGGCACGTCGTTCGCCGCCCCGCACGTGGCCGGGGTCGTGGCCCTGATGCTGCAGGCGCGGCCCGACCTGACGCCCGTCGCGATCAAGCGCCTGCTCCAGGCGACGGCCGCGCCGATCCTCGAGCGCGACCGCTCGGAGGTCGGGGCCGGCCTGCTCGACGCCTGGGCGGCGATCACTTCGGCCCTCAATCCGGCACGCCCGTTCGGAACGCATATCCCCGGCTGGCTCGACCAGCGCCCCTACCGCATCGAGCACCGCCCGGCTGTCGAAACCGAAGCGATCCTGCCGGCGGGCGGGCGCCTCAGCCTTCCCGTCAGCCTCGAGCCGGGGGCCCTTTCCTGGCAGGTGACCCTCGCCTGGGGAACTCTCCCCGGTTTGAACGACCTCGACATCGTGGTGAGCGATGCCGGCGGCCGGGAGCTGGCGCGCGGTGACGCCTTCAACGGCGCGTCGCTCTTCGGCCGCGCTGAAGGGGTGCACCTCCTGGGCGCGATTCCCCCGGCCCTCGCCGCGGAGGTCTATTTCAAATCGGGGAGCGGCCTTGCCGACCAGAAATTCAAGATGCGGCAGGAGAATGCGGTGGCCGTGGTGACGGCCTACACCGACGTGGCGGGGCTCGCCGACGCCGATCGCGACGTCGTCACGCGCGCCGTCGGCCGGAACGTCCTGATTGGCCACGACGGCGTCTTCGACGCCTATGAGAGCCTGGCGAGAGGCGAGCTGGCGCGCGCCCTCGCCCTGGCGGCCGGCCGGCCACAGCGGATTCCCTCCAAGCCGTCCTACAACGACGTGGGCGTCGCCGATCCGCTCTATCCCTACATCGAATCGGTCGCCGGCGCGCGCGCCCGCCTGGTGCTGGTCGATCCGCAGAACACCGCCAACTTCCTCCCGAACGCCGACGTCTCGCGCCTCGACTTCGCCGTGTCGCTGGTGCGCGGCGCCGGTCTCGAGGCGGAGGCGCAGGCCCGCGCCGGCGAGTCCCTCGACCTGCAGGACGCCAATAAGATCCCCCTGGCCCTGAGCGGCTACGTCGCCGTCGCGCTCGAGCGCGGTCTCGTCGACGCCATCCCCGCCGACGGCGGCCCGATCTTCGCCCCGAAGGATGACGCCCTCCGGATCGACGCCGCCCGCTCTCTCTTGAGGCTCCTGGAGCTCAAATGAGCCCGACGCTTCCGGCCGGTCGCGGGGCTTTGAAGGTCCCCTTGCAAATCCTCCGGAGCTTTGAAAGAATCGGCTTGATCACTTTGAAAGGTCCCCACAGGAGATCGGCTTCGATCCATGGACCCGACTGCATTCAAGGCGCCTCAGGCGGGCCGGGTGATCCGGATGCCGCAGGGCTACGTCGCCTTCGTCCCGGCGCCCCTGCCTCCCGCGCTGGAGTACGGAGCCGACCTGGTGCGGGCGCTCTCGCGGGCCGATGCGGCATTGAGCGAGCTGTCGGGCCTGGGCCGGCACCTGCCGAACCCGCATCTCCTGATCGCCCCCTACGTCCGGCGCGAGGCGGTGCTGTCGTCGCGCATCGAAGGGACGAAGGCCACCCTGTCCGACCTGCTCAGGGACGAGATGCCGGGCACGCCCGTGCCCCGGAAGACCTCGGATGTCGGTGAGGTCCGGAACTACGTCGTGGCCCTCGAGCACGGCATAAGGCGCCTCAGGACGCTTCCTCTCTCCCTGAAACTGGTGCGCGAGCTTCACGCGCGCCTGATGAAGGGCGTGCGGGGCGGCCATGCGACTCCCGGCGAGTTCCGTCGCTCGCAGAACTGGATCGGGCCGCCCGGCTGCACGCTTGCCAACGCGACCTATGTGCCACCGCCGCCGGATGCGATGCGGCGCGCGCTTTCAGACTGGGAGCGTTTCCTCCGCGAGCGCGACCGGTTCCCCGACCTGGTCCAGTGCGCGCTGCTGCACGAGCAGTTCGAGGCGATCCATCCGTTCCACGACGGCAACGGCCGTGTGGGTCGCCTCCTGATCCCTCTGTTCCTGATCGAGCGCGGGAGGCTGTCCCAGCCGCTGCTCTACCTATCGGCCTACATCGAGCGCACGCGTCGGACCTACTACGACCTGTTGCAGAGGGTGCGGACGGACGGAGACTGGAACGGCTGGCTGCATTATTTTCTGGTCGGCGTCGGCGAGACGGCCGAGCAGGCCGTGAAGCAGGCCCGCGGGCTCGAGGCCCTGCGCGAGAGGTACCGCAGGCGGTTCGCGCGCAAGCCGAAGGCGCTCGCCCTCGTGGACCAGTTGTTCGTGAACCCCTACATCTCCGTGGCGCGGGCCGCGGAGATCCTCAAGGTCTCCAACCCCACCGCCCGCCAGGCGGTGGGGTTCCTACAGAAAGAGGGTCTCCTGAAGGAGATCAGCGGCCGCGCCTGGGGCCGGCTCTACCTCGCCGAGCCGATTCTGAAGGCGATCGAGAATCCTCCGCCTTTTGACTTCCCCGCCGGCCGGGCGTAGAAAGGTGATGCATCGTTCCTGAATGGAGGGTCACCGTGCAGAGGCTTCTGGGTATTGCGGTGCTGGTCAGCGCTTCTTTCGCGTTCCTTCCGCCTGCTCTCCGGGCGTCGGGCGGGTCGAGCATGCCGCGGCCCAGCGGCACGTCATCCATGCCCCCCGCTCCCCGGAAGACGCCGGAGCAGGAGGCCGTGGACCATTACAACGCCGGCCTCAAGTACCGGGACAAGGCCGTGGCCCTTCAAAAGGAGGCGGCCCAGGCCGGTAGCGAGAAGGAGCGGGCGAAGCTGGAGAAGAAGGCGCAGAAGGAGTTCGAGAAGGCCATCGACGAGCTGCGGACGGCGACCGAGAAGAACCCCATGTTCTACCAAGCCTGCAGCGACCTGGGGTTCGCGCTGCGGAAGACGGGGGATTACGCCGGCGCCCTGGAGGTCTATGACCGGGCCGTCTCCCTGAACCCGGCCTACTCGCCGGCCATCGAATACCGGGCGGAGGCGTACCTGGGCCTCGACCGGGTCGAGGAGGCCAAGAAGGCCTACATGGCGCTCTTCACGGGCGACCGGGGCCGGGCCGACGAGCTGCTCCAGGCGATGAAGGGGTGGGTCGAGAAGCGCCGGGCCGAGCCGGGCACGCTGGCTCCCGACACGGTGCAGGAGTTTTCGCGCTGGGTGGGTCAGCGGGAAGAGCTGGCGGGACAGACGCCCAGCGTGTCGGAGCTGCAACAGCGGAAGTGGTGACCCCGTCGGCGCATCCGCCGCCCCCGGCCTACGAATGGCGGCTGCCGCCCGGCTTCCCCGTTCCCAGGGTCCCCGCCGACAACCCGATGACCCCGGCCAAGGTCGAGCTGGGCCGGCGCCTCTTCTACGACCGCGTCCTGTCGGGGAACGGCACCTATGCCTGCTCCTCCTGCCACCGCCAGGAGCTGGCCTTCACCGACGGCCGGGCGCGCGCCGTCGGCTCGACCGGCGAGCCGCATCCCCGCGGCGCCCTGAGCCTGGCCAATGTCGCCTACGGCGCGACGCTGACCTGGGCCGACCCGCGCCTCGCCCGGCTCGAGGACCAGGCCCGCGTCCCGATGTTCAACGAGCACCCGGTGGAGCTCGGCCTCTCCGGGCGCGAGGACGAGCTGCTGCGCCGCCTGCGCGCGGACGAGGACTACCCCGGGATGTTCACCGTCGCCTTCCCCGAGGACCCCGATCCAGTGAGCCTGGAGAACCTGACCCGGGCGATCGCCTCGTTCGAGAGGACGTTGATCTCCGGCGATTCGCCTTATGACCGCCTGCTCTATCGGGACGAGGCCGGGGCCTTGTCCGAGTCGGCGAAGCGCGGCATGCGGCTGTTCTTTTCGGAGCGCCTGAACTGCTCGCGCTGCCACGGAGGGTTCACCCTCTCGGGGCCGGTCGCCTTCGAAGGGGCCCGTCCCATCGCGCCCACCTTCCACAACACCGGCCTGTACAACCTGGGGGGCGACGGCAGCTATCCCGCCGACAACCCTGGCCTCTTCGGGATCACCGGCCTGGCCGAGGACATGGGCCGCTTCCGGGCCCCCACCCTGCGCAACGTCGAGCTGACGGCGCCCTATATGCACGACGGCAGCATGAGGACGCTGGCCGAGGTGATCGAGCATTACGCCCGGGGAGGCCGGGTGGTCGCGGACGGTCCCCTGGCCGGCGACGGCCGCGACAGCCCGCGGAAGAGCGAGCTCATCCGGGGGTTCGACCTGGACGAACGCGGCAAGGCCGACCTGGTCGAGTTCCTGAAGAGCCTGACCGACAGGTCGTTCGTCGGCGATCCCCGCTTCGGCGATCCGCGCTTCGCCGCGCCTCACTCCGCCGCTCCGCGCTCCGGCGGTGCTCGCTTGACCGCTCCTCGCCCCGCCGGCCCTCACCCCGCGCGGCCCTAGCCCGGGATCCTCAGTCCTCGTCGTCGATCTGGCCGCGGATCTCGCCCCCGGTGTGCTTCGTGCTGTGCACGTTGGCGTAGGTGACGTTCCTGTCGATGGCGCGCAGCAGCTCGGCGAACTCTCCCGGGGCGAGACCCTGCCCCGTGGGCCCGACGATCTGGTCCCCGGTGACACTGCCGCTCACGGTTCCCGCCCGGGGTCCCGGGCAGGCGGGCGTCCCCGCCGGCCCGTTCCCCAGGTTGGTGCACAGGAAGACGGCGATGCCGCCGCTGACCGACCGCTGCCCCAGGTGGATGTGCGCCTGCTGGACGTCCCCCTCGAGGTCCGTGTACGTGAGGGTGTAGCCGAGAGTGGTTCCGTCCGCGGAGATCGTCCCGCGGAAGGTCCCGTGTCCCGTCGAGGAGATCGACGGCGCTTCCTCGATCCCCTTCAGCGTGGCCCTGAGCGTCCGCGCGCTGTCACCCTGATCGTCGGCCAGCGCCGGCACCCACAGGGCGGCGACGGCGGCCATGCCGGCCACGAACAAGATCCTTGCCGCATGCTTCCTCATGCATGCCTCCTTTCCGCTTCGACGAGCGATGGACTCTGTGCCACCCGCAGCCTCACCCTGGCCGCTCTCCCGATTCAGTGACGAAAGTCACAGGGTGGGGGCACGGACCGTTGACCTCCCCACCGGCCGAGGGCAAAGTGGCATAATCTGGGGCATCGAAAAAGACCTCGGATGACATGCTTGCCTGCGCCGTGATCGCGCAGGCGGAAAGGAGACCGATATGGCACCCAGGCCGATCCCCGAGGGTTACCACACCGCGACGCCGTACCTGATCATCAAGGGGGCGGCGGCTGCGCTCGAGTATTACAAGAAGGCGTTCGGCGCCCGCGAGACGATGCGCTTCGACGCTCCGGGCGGCAAGATCGGGCACGCCGAGATCAAGATCGGCGACTCGACCATCATGCTGGCGGACGAGCACCCCGACATGGGGTACCGTGGCCCGCAATCGCTCGGCGGGTCGCCGGTGAGCATCCTCCTGTACGTCGAGGACGTCGACCGCTGGTTCAAGCGGGCGATCGCCGCCGGCGGCAAGGTCACGAGGCCGGTGGCCGACCAGTTCTACGGCGACCGGACCGGGGTACTGGTCGATCCCTTCGGCCACGTCTGGTCGATCGCCACGCACGTCGAGGACGTCTCCCCCGAGGAGATGCACCGCCGCGCGAAGGCGCAACAGGGCGGCTCCTGACGAGACGGGCGCTTGGTCAGAACGGGCGTGAATTCTGATCCTTGACTTCATGACCAATTGTGGCGATCTTATGGGCATGAAGAAGGTCAAGACCGCGTATTTAAAGGTCCACGGCGCCGGGGCCGGACCCCTCAGGGTACGCAAGCCGCTGCGTCGTGTTCCCAGCCTGCAGGATGTCCGGCTGCCGCCGCCTCTGAAGACCGACGTCGATCCGGTCGCGCTCCTTCTCGAGGAAAGGCAAGTCAAGCGCTGATCGCCCACTCCGCGGTGCGCGCTGGCGCATTCACGGTCGTGGGGATCTGACGCGGAGTCGAACGATCAGGCCCGGCGCCTCACTGCCCACCCCCGCCGCGGCGCGCCGTGACCCCGGAACCGGGCGGCGACTCGAGCCACCGGACGCGGGCCGCCGGCCGCCCTGGCCCGAGCGACCGTTGGCGAGCTCGCGGACGGGCCGGCCATTCCTGGCCCGGCCGCGAATCCCTGCATGACCCTGCGCTCGATGGTGTGCCCGATCAGCGTTTCGATCCCCCGCACATGCGGGTGGTCCTCCGGGGACACCAGCGAGATGGCGTCGCCGGTGGCGCCGGCGCGGGCGGTGCGGCCGATGCGGTGGACGTAGTCCTCGGGGACGTTCGGCAGGTCGAAGTTGACCACGTGGGAGATGCCATCCACGTCGATGCCGCGCCCGGCGATGTCGGTGGCGACCATGACGCGGGTGCGCCCGCCGCGGAACGAGGCCAGCGCGTGGGTGCGCTGGGACTGGCTACGGTTGCCGTGCAACACCGCCACGGAGTGGCCGCGCCCTTCCAGGTCGCGGGCCAGCCGGTTGGCGCCATGCTTGGTGCGCGTGAAGACCAGGGTCAGCCCGCGCGCTTCGGTCTCGAGCAGGTGCGCCAATAGGTCGCGCTTGCGGCCCGAGGCCACGGGGAAAAGCGTCTGGCGCACGCCGGCGGCGGGCGCCGAGCGGCGCGGGGCGACCTCGACGTTCACCGGGTCGCGCAGGATCTCCCGCGCCAGGCGGCGGATCTCATCCGGCATGGTGGCCGAGAACAGCAGCGTCTGGCGCCGGGACGGGGTCGCCGCGACGATGCGGCGCACGTCCTTGATGAACCCCATGTCGAGCATGCGGTCCGCCTCGTCCAGCACAAGCACCTCCAGACTGCGGAAGTCGACGCAGCCGCGCCCCATCAGGTCCAAGAGCCGCCCGGGTGTCGCCACCAGGAGGTCGACGCCGCGGCGCAGCCTTGCCTGCTGAGGCTCGAGGCCGACGCCGCCGTGGACGACGGCCGCGTCGAGACGCAGGTGGCGGCCGTAGACGCGCAGCGACTCGGCGACCTGCAGGGCCAGCTCGCGCGTGGGCGTCAGGATCAGGGCGCGCAGCCGGCCGCGCGTTCCGGCGCGCAGGCGGTGCAGGATCGGCAGGGTGAAGGCGGCGGTCTTGCCGGTGCCCGTCTGGGCGCAGCCGATCAGATCGCGCCCGGCGAGGACACCGGGGATGGCACCCTCCTGGATCGGCGTGGGCGTCTCGTAACCTTCTTCTTCGACGGCGCGCTCGATCTCGGGCGCCAGGTTCAATTGAGCAAATGACACGATGGTGACTCTCCTTTCGCCGGCGCCCCTTGGGCGCGGCGGTGTTCGATGGCGGCCACACGGCCGCCGTCGTCGTGCGCGCGTGAACCCTTGGGAAACGTTACGGTTCTAGCGTTTTAGGCTGGAACCCGCTTCTGAGCGGGTCGACTTCGGTGGGCGAAGACTGCCTGCTCGTGGTTCAGTAGCGACGTTATTATAGGGACGCCACCCTGGAATGTCCAGGGTTAATTTGGAATCTCAGATTTCGAGGCGCTGAGCTCGCTGCGCCGACGAAAGGCACGATGCCCTCCCGGCGGCTCAAGACGCTCGTGGTCCTGGCCCTCGCGATCCTGACGAACGGCGCGGGAAATCTGTGCCTCAGCTACGGCATGAAGTCGGTGGGAGCGCCGGGTGCCTGGACGCCGCCGGGCCTCTGGGACGTGATCGGCACCGGGTTGTCGAGCGCGCCGGTCATCGCCGGCGGGGTCCTGATGCTGATCTTCTTCGCGCTCTTTCTATCGCTGCTCTCGTGGGCCGATCTCACCTACGTCCTGCCGATGATCTCCTCCTGCTTCGTCGTGAGCGCGCTTTTGGGGCACCTCGTCCTGGGCGAGCAGATCTCCCTCGTCCGCTGGGTAGGCATCGCGCTGGTGTCGATCGGCGTGCTTCTCGTCGGCCGGACCGGACCGTCGAGCGACGCTTCGTCGTCGCGCTTATCGGGTTCTCCGGCCCCGTGATCACGGCCCTGCTGGTCGCCATCATCGTCGTCTGCTTCTCGTTCGGGGACATCGCGCTCACGCGCGGCATGAAGCAGGCCGGCGAGGTCTCCTCGTTGCGCCTCGCGGTCCTCGACGAGGTCGGCGGCCGCGCCATCCGATCGCCCCTCGTCCTGCTGGGCGGGGCGTTGCAGATCGTGGCCTTCGTCACCTACCTCTTGGCCCTGTCGCGACGCGACCTGAGCTACCTGTTCCCCCTGACGGCCACGAGCGACATCGTCACCACCTTCGCCGCCCGCTACCTGCTGCGCGAGCGGGTGACGCCCACGCGCTGGGCCGGGGTCGTGATCGTCTCCATCGGCATCGCCCTGATCTCGGCCTCCTGACGGCGCCACCCGCGCCTTCCTCCCGGCAACAACGAATTACAACTTGACATTCACGTTTATCACATGTAACTGTCACTCGAAGCCAGAGGGACCATGGCGGTTCATGCCGAAGTTCTCGATGCCGCTCGCCGCCTGTGCCGGGAGCGTGGCGGCCGGACCTTCCGGCCGGACGAGGTCGTTCGCGCGCTGCCGCACCTCAACCCCGGCACGGTCCGCACGCATATCGTCAGCCGCTGCTGCGTGAACGCGCCGCGACACCATCCGCATCGCTGGGCCTACTTCCGGCGTGTCGCCCGGGGCGTGTACGAGATCCTGCCCGGGATGCGCCATGCCCGCAGGATGCAGTCCTCGCCGGGCCGACCCACGGATGCGGCAGCCGAAGCGCGGGCCGCCCGCGCCGGTGCCGCGCGCCGTGTGGCCGAGACGGCCGGCCCGTGCGGCCGGCGGGCCGCCGCCAAGCCGCGCGACACGGTGCACGCGGTGGTCACCCGGGACAGGCACTGGTATGTCGCGGAGTGTCTCGAGCTGGCCGTCGTGACACAGGGTCGCACGCTCGACGAGTTGGTCACGAACCTGCGCGAGGCGATCGCGCTGCATCTCGAAGGCGAAGATCCAGCACACACGGGTGTCCTGGCCAAGCCCCGGGTCTCCCTGACCTACGAGGTCACGGCGCGAACCGGCTGATGTCTCCCCGCCTGCGACGGCTCTCCCCGAGAGAGGTGTGCGCGGGGCTGGGCCGCTTCGGCTTCGAGGTCGTGGCCACGCGTGGCAGCCACGCAAAGCTGCGGCGCACGACACCCGACGGCCTGCGGCAGACCCTGACCGTCCCCCAGCACCCCGAGCTCGCCCCCGGCACCCTGCGTGCGATTTTCCGGCAGGCCTGCCGCTTCGTGCGTGAGAAAGAGCTGCGGCCGTTGTTCTTCGGGGAGCGATGAAACGATTTTTCGACAGACTAAGGACCGGTATCGGTTCGCAGCCTGACGGTCGGAAGAAGCGGCGGATCGATCCCGCAGTCGGTGTACTTGCCGTCGTCGTTCACGGTGGCGATCTGGCACACCGCATCCATCGTCCCGCTCTTCTCGTCGAGGCCTCCGCCGCAATGAATGTCCA
>QHXZ01000151.1 GCA_003223165.1 Acidobacteriota bacterium | reverse complement strand
ACGCGCACCTCCGGGTAGCGGCGGGCGAGGCGGTCGCACCAGCCCCAGTGCGTGGTGGCGCGGCGCCCGTTCAGGAGGCCCGCCTCCGCCAGGAAGAACGCCCCGGTGCAGACCGAGGCGAGCCGCCTGACCCAGCCGGCCTGACGCCTGATCCAGCGCAGGAGCGGCGGGTGCGCGGAGTAGCGCTCGGTCCCCTTCCCTCCCGCGATCAGCAGCGTATCGATGCCGCGGCCGACCTCGTCGAAGCGGCGATCGGCGTGCAGGCGCAAGCCCGACGAGGCGCGGAAGGCGCCGCGCTTGAGGCCGATGATCTCGACGCTGTAGGCGTCGTCACGGCGCTTGCCGTTGTCCCTGAGCCAGCGCGAGGTGCGCGAGAAGACCTCGAGCGGCCCCATGACGTCCAGCACCTGGATGCCCGGGTAGGCCAGCATGGCGACCCGCAGGGTGGTGCGCGGCCTGGTCATGAGAGGAGGATGGCACCATCCGGCGCAGGAGACAATGACAATGCTCCAACGTTTTCTGCCACGTGGCCGCGGCGAGGAACGATCTCCGACGCATCCCGGCCGGGCGTCCCGGTCGGGATTCCCGGCGTCCTTCAGATCAGCAGGCGGTGCTCGAGCAGTTGGTGCCCTTCTGGCTGCATCTCTCGGTGATGGTCGTGCTGACGCAGGAGAGCCGCTCGCCCCGGTTGGGTCGTCACCTGCGGTCGTCGACCGCGGTCACGATGGCCGACCAGGGGCAGAAGCCGATGCTGAACCAGTACGCCTTGTCGGCCTCCACGCTCGAAGGCCTGCCGTCGCAGGCCTCGATCGCGGCGTCGGCCCACTGCACGTTCAGCGGGTCCGGGCGCCAGGTCCATTGCGAGTCGCAGTCCCGGCCGTCCACGAGGGTGCGGAAGATCGGGATCTGGTGGCCGCCGCCGGCGAGCAGCTGCTTCGCCCGGTCGATGAAGGGGCCGTTGGTGATCCAGACGCGCAGCGACTCGCCGGCGATATCGAAGGTGATCACCGCCCCGCCGGTGCGCCCGGTGCAGAGGCCGCAGACCGGGAGGTTCGTCGCCGCGTCGAGGGCGTCGCGAGGGTCGGGCGAGCCGGTGCCGTCGCCGTAGGTCCCGGCGCCGCAGGCGTTGCCGGAGCGGGCGAGGTAGTAGTAGCCGTAGCCCGGCGGGGGCTCCGGGCGCGTGTCAATGAAGGGCGGGAGAATGATGTTGCTCCCGAGGGTGCAGGTATTGGCGAAGCCGGTGTCGTGGCGCAGGGCCCCCAGGTCGCCGCTGACGACCGTGCTGCGCGCTCCCCCCCCGGCCGTGGCGTACTGGACGTCCCAGGCGAGGGCGGTGACGACGCCCGTAATGCCGGAATAAGGCCAGGCGATCCGGATGGCCGGGGCCTCGACCGGCGGGGCGAAGGCTGACCGGTCGAGCGGGGCGCAGTCGCAGGCGTCGTTGACGCTATCGCCGTCGGCGTCGGGGAAGGCGCCGGGGTTCGGGCCGATCCGGTAGATCCGGCCCTGGCTGATCGCCACGAGGTAGAGCAGGCCGTCGGGCCCGTTTTTCAGGTCCGTGATCGCCCCGAACCCGCCGCCGAACAGGATCTCGTTCATCTCGTTCGAGCAGCGCGCGGGGCCGTTGTCGGCCACGTGGTCGAGAAGCGCGGGCGACGAGAACGCCAGGGAGTCACGCGCCGCATCCGGCGTGAAACGGTAAAGCTGACCGCAGTTGTTGTCGCCCACCAGAAGGGCGTGCGCGAGGCCGCAGCCCAGCTTGCGGCTGGCCGCGAACGCCAGCGCCGTAGGCGCGACCGGGACCGCCCAGGAGAACTCGGGATCGCGGTAGGTCGATCCTGGAGCGACCCAGAGGCCGCCGGTTCCCTGGGGGTTGCGGGCGAGCGGCCCCATGAGCGCTCGCCAGCCGCTGTTGAAGCCGCGCACCACGTGGTTCACCTCGTCGTAGAGGTCCGGCCCGTTCTCGGTGGCCCAGAGGTCGCGGGTGACCGGATCGAACGTCAGGCCGAACGAATTGCGCACCCCGTATGCAAAGTAACGGCCCATCGCGCCGAGCGGATCGGCCGGCGAGAAGAAGGGGTTGTCGCCGAGGGCCTGGCCCGAGGTGCCGATCCGCAGGATGACGCCCGTGTCGTCGGGGTCGGCGCCCCCGGGATTGTTCTGCAGCTTGCCGTTGCGGTTCAGGTCGCCGATCACGGCGTAGAGCGCGTCGTCCGGCCCGAAAGCCAGCACCCCGCCGTCGTGGTTCGGCCCCGGGGTGGCGGGGAGGTCCAGAATCAGATGCGGGTCCTTCAAGGAAGCGGCGGGGAAACCGGGGACCCAGGTGTAGCGGTAGATCCGGTTGCCGAGCGGCACCGAGGCCGGGTCGCTGCTGTCGGCGCCGGTCGAGCTCTCTGTGTAGTAGACGTAGACGTACTGGCCGTCGTAGAAATCGAACCTCGGATCGGCGGCGATGCCGAGGAGCCCGCGCTCGTTGGCGAAATTGACCGGCAGGTCGAGGACCGTCTCGCCGAGGGCCCCGTTGCCGAAGTGGAGCACCCGCCCGTCGTCCTTCTGCGCCACGAGGAAGTCCCCGAGGCGGCCGACGAACGTCATGGTCGTGGGAACGGAAAGGCCGTCGACGACGATCTCGACCCTTAGCGCGGGATCGATGACCGTCTGCGCGCGCAGGGGCGCGGTGCCGGGTACCAGGAAGGCGATCGCCGCGATGGCGAGAACCGCCATCCCCGGCGGCGCGCTGATGCCGTTGCCTGCCGGACGGCCGTGAGTCATGAGGAGGATCTCGCCGGCAGTATAGCCGATCGGCGGGCCGGAGGGAGAGGGTCGAGGCGGGCTTGACGCAACGAGGCCGGCCGCGGGATGGCCGGCCGGCCTCGAGGTCGTTCGCGTCCCGGACAGGCTCCTAGTTGCCGGAGCCGCCCTTATCGTCCTTCGGCTTCTCCTGCTCGGGCTTGTCGGGCTTCGGCGCCTCTTGCTTCGGCTTCGGGCCTCTTTGCGGCGCGCCCCTGTGGCCCCGGCCGTTCGAGTTCGCGGACTGCCCCTGTCCCTGGTTGGGCGGCGGCCCCGAGTTGGCTGGCGGCGCCGGGTTGCCCGGCGCGGAGTTGGCGCCCTGCCCATTGCCCGGTGGCGGGTTGCCCTGCTGGGGCCCGCCCTGCGGGGTGCCCGGATTGGACGGCTGGCCCGAATTCCCGGGCTGCGATGGCGCCTGCTGCGGGGGCGGGCCTCCCTGTGGCGCATGGCGCGTCGCTTGGTTTCGCATCATCCGGTCGAGGAAGCCGTTTCCCCGGCCCCTTGCGGGAGGCGGGGGGGGAGCGTTGACCGGCGGCGGGGGGTTCTGTCCTGGCTGCGTCACACCTGGCTGCCCGTTCGCCGGCTGACCCTGCGATGGGTCGGGCGGCGTCACCACCGGGGCGGGATCGGGCTGCCTCCCCACCTGGCGGTAGCCGCGCTGGAAGTGTTCCGGGTCGTGGCCCGGCGGAAGGTCCCGTCCCCGCCCTCTGCCGCGCGACGGATCCGGCCGGGCGACGAGGAACTCGTTTCCACGCACCTTGCCGCCGCGCGCTACCTCACGCGGGTCGGCGTCGGCCACGCGGTAGCGGGGAATCGTGCGACCCACGGCGCGGTTGATCGTCTCGATCCGCACGCCTCCGTTGATCACCCGGTTGTCGATGTAGGTGTAGTTCGTGACGTTGCGCGTGACCTGGATGAGCGAGACGTTGCGGGACGCGGGCATGATCTGGGCCCGCAGGCCGGGATCGACCAGGTAGCGCGCATTGACGAAGCACCACGAGGACGGCTGCAGGCTGATGTTGATGCCGGCCCAGTCGATGCCGACTCCGGCCTGGACGCGGACCTGCCAGGGGAGCGGCGCCCAGCCGACGAAGCCGCCGCCCTCGTGCCAGGCGACCCAGGCGGGGCCCCACTCGGTGCCCGGCACCCAGATCCAGCCGTAGGTCGGGTCCATGTTCCAGCGGCCGTAGTGGTAGACGACCGAACCCCACTGCTCGTCCGACGCCCAGGTCCAGCCGTAGTCGGTGAACACCCAGTGGCCCACCTGGTAGGGACGCCAGCCGGCCTGCACGTTGTAAGGAGACCAGACCCAGCCGGGGCCCGGGACGTTGACCCAGCGGCCGTACGGGGACAGGTCGTCGTAGAACGGCTGATCGGATCCCCCCTCGGGCGGAGCGTCCGCGACCGTGGTGTCCTGCGTGTTCGGCTGCACGACGGTGACGCAAGCGATCGCCGCGGCGCACGCACACAGGACGATGCCGATCCCCCAGAGCCTTGTCTTCATCTTTGATCTCCTCGAGTCAGGTTTCCGCACTTCGCGGCCGCCCCCTCCTGAAGCGCGGCGACCCCGTGGAAATATAGGTGTCGAGGGGGGCGTCGTCACGCGCGCGCGCCGACAAACTTCTGACGCGAGGGGCCGAAGCGGGTGGTGGCAGGGCGCTCCGCCGGTCTGTGGACAAGCGTTCGGAGGATTGCGTATCATCGCGCCCGAGGGGTCACGCATGGGCCTCGTTCGCAGCGCCTTTCTCGCAGGGTCGCAGAGCCGCTGGCTGCGCGAGCGGGCGGTCAAGTACCGCTTCGTGAAGCGGGCGGTGGCGCGCTTCATGCCGGGCGAGGACCTCGATGCGGCCCTCGCCGCCGCCGGCGCCCTGCGCGCGCAAGGGATCGGGTCGGTCCTCACCTGCCTGGGGGAGAACCTGGAGAGGCCGGAGGAGGCCGAGCAGGTCACGCGGCACTATCTCGATGTGATGGAGCGCCAGAAGCGCGACGGGCTCGACGCGGAGATCTCGATCAAGCTGACGCAGCTTGGACTGGATCTCGGCCGCGCCGCCTGCGAGGCCCACGTCCTTTCTCTCGTCGAGCGCGCGCGGACGCTCGGGACCTGGGTCTGGATCGACATGGAGTCGAGCGACTACGCCGACGCGACGCTCGACATCTACCGCCTGGCCCGGGCCCGCTCCCCGAACGTGGGCGTCTGCGTGCAGGCGTACCTGCACCGGACCGCGCAGGACTTGCAGAGCCTGATCCCGCTGGGCGGGGGGCTGCGCCTGGTGAAGGGCGCCTACCGCGAGCCTCCCGAGAAGGCGTTCCCCAGGAAGAGGGACGTCGACGCCAATTACTTCGCCCTCGCCAAGCGGCTTCTCGGGCGGGAGGCGCGCCAGGCGGGGGTGCGGCCGATCTTCGGCACGCACGACGCCGTCCTGGTGCGGCGCATCGAGGAGGCGGCGCGCGTCGAGTCGCTGCGCCCTTCCGAGGTGGAGTTCCAGATGCTCTACGGCATCAGGCGCGAGGAGCAGGCGCGCCTCGCGGCCCAGGGGCACCGCTTCCGGGTCCTGATCTCCTACGGCGACGCCTGGTTCCCCTGGTACATGCGGCGCTTGGCCGAGCGTCCCGCCAACCTGCTCTTCGCCCTGAAAAACGTGTTCACGGCCTGAGCCGGCGCAGGGCGACGGGTCAGCGCAGAGCCGCCAGCAGGGTCCGGGCGCGCTCCTCGATCCGGTCGAAGCGGCCGGCCTTGATCTCGCCGGCGTCGAACAGGGCGTGCGTGAAGCCGACGGCGAAGGCGCCGGCCTCGAGCCAGGCGCGGGCGTTGGCCGCGTCGACCCCCTGGGTCGGGACGATCTTCAGGAACGGCAGCGGCCCGAGGCAGGCGCGCACGTAGGCCGGCCCGTTCCCAGGCGCGGGGAAGAGCTTCTGCAGGGGCGCCCCGGCGCGGTGGGCGGCGAGCATCTCGGTCGGAGTGTGACAGCCGGGGATGAAGGCCACGCCCGCCGCCAGCCCGGCCCCAATCACCCCGGGGTCCATCACCGGCGAGACCAGGAACTGCGCCCCCCGTCCCACCGCCGCGCGCGCCTCGTCCGCCGTCAGGACCGTGCCGGCGCCGACGATCAAGTCCTCGCGGCGCGAGAACGCCTCCACGAGATCGAGCGCCCCGGGGATCGTCAGGGTGAACTCGACGATCCGGAAACCGCCCCGCACCGCCGCCTCCATGGCCGAGGCGGCGTCCTTTTGCGACGGGCAGCGCAGGATCGCCGATGCCCTGGCCTCTCCCAGCCGTGCGACGAACGCTTCGGGCTTCATGGTCCGCCCATTGTAGCCCCGCTCCAACCGCTGCGTCAGCCCTCTGACGAGGGCGCCGCCGGCGCTGGCCATGGATGGGACACCCCCGCCTCTCGAGAGGCACGCGGATCGGGCCGGACCACCGGCGCCTTACGGCGACCGGGGGCCATCAGGCGAAGACCCGAGGTCCGTTGACAAGCGAGGCCTGTTGACAAGCGAGGTGGGGACCCTAAATTGCATCAAGGACACCGAGATGGGCGTGTCGGCACCAGCGCGGCCGCCGCCCCTCCGCGGGAGGAGACTGTGAACTCGAGCGTGTCGGCCCCGAAGGTGGAATCAAGACGCAGCGCGCCGTCCGCTTCGGCCGCCCTCGACCTCAACGCGCTCCTCAAGGTCCTCACCGCCGTGAAGAAGGGCGACTTCTCGGTCCGCATGCCGGCCGGCCTGGGTGGGATCCAGGGCCGGATCGCCGACACCCTGAACGAGATCATCGAGCTGAACCAGGGGTTGTTGGACGAGTTCGAGCGCCTCAGCCTGGCGGTCGGCAAGGAGGGGAAGATCCGCGAGCGGGCCGCGCTGCCGAACGTCTCCAAGGGATGGGCGGCGAAGATCGAGGCGGTCAACACGCTCGTCGACGACCTGGTCCACCCGACGAACGACGCGGCCCGGGTCATCGGCGCGGTCGCCAAGGGGGACCTGTCGCAGGTGATGACGCTCGAGATCGAAGGCCGGCCCTTGATGGGTGAGTTCCTCCGCACGGCGAAGATCGTCAACAGCATGGTGAGCCAGCTCGGATCGTTCGCCTCGGAGGTGACGCGCGTGGCGCGCGAGGTCGGGACGGAGGGGAAGCTGGGCGGCCAGGCGGTGGTGCCGGGCGTGGCGGGGACCTGGAAGGACCTGACCGACAGCGTGAACTCGATGGCCTCGAACTTGACGGCGCAGGTGCGCAACATCGCCGACGTGACGACGGCGGTGGCCACCGGGGACCTCTCCAAGAAGATCACCGTCGACGTGAAGGGGGAGATCCTGAAGCTGAAGGACACCATCAACACCATGGTGGACCAGCTGCGGGCCTTCGGGTCGGAGGTGACGCGCGTGGCGCGCGAGGTCGGGACGGAAGGGAAGCTGGGCGGCCAGGCGGTGGTGCCGGGCGTGGCGGGGACCTGGAAGGACCTGA
>QHXZ01000156.1 GCA_003223165.1 Acidobacteriota bacterium | reverse complement strand
GGCCGCGGGGCGCGACGCGGCTCCAACGGGTGGTACGGGGTCAGCGGGCGTCGTGGAAGATGACGCCGAGGGTGTAGCGCTCTCCGGAGAGCAGCCGGCTGACGCCGTGGCGCACGCCGGCGCGGTAGAAGCCGCGGCTGCCTTCGACCGGCCGCTCGCGGGTGGGGAAGACGATTCCCTCGCCTTGCTCGAAGGCGATCGCCTCACCCTTGCTCTGGGCGCGAGGCCGCTGCTCGACCAGCAGGAAATCTCCGCCGGTGTAATCCACCCCGCGCCGGCTGAGGGCGATGGCGATCTGAAGGGGGAAGGCGAGGTCGCCGTACAGGTCCTGGTGCAGGCAGTTGTACCCTCCCGTCTCGTAGCGCAGGATGAGCGGCGTCGGCTTCGTCTGCCCGAGGCGGGCGCAGCGCGCCAGCAGGGCGCCGAGGCTCGGCGGGAAGCGCTGGCGATGGCCGAGCGCCCGCGCCAGGCGGTTGGCGATCGGCGCCAGCCGGGCGTAGGCGTGCTCCCGCAGCGCCTGCACCAGGGGCGGCAGCGGCGCCGCGAAATATTTGTACTCCCCCAGGCCGAAGCGGTGGCGCGCCATGTCGATGCGGCTGCGGAAGAGCGCCTCGTCGGCGTAGAGGGCGGTCAGCGCGGTGCACTCGTCCGGCGTCAGGAGGCGCGGCGTGCGCGCGTGACCCGCCTCCAGCAGGTCGTTCTCGACCCCCTCCCAATCGAGGGAGGCGATCCGATTTTTGAGATCGGCTGCGAACATGCCCTCTCCCGCTTGATCGCGCGCCACGGGCTCCTACCTTATAGAGAGCCGGTCTTGCAGCAGTCCGGGCCGCGGCCGCCAGGCCGGGCGACGGGCGCCGAGCCGGGAAGGAGGCCGCCGATGGCGTCGAAGAACTACGAAGAGCTGGCCCAGATCCTGAGCCTGACCCCGATGACCCAGGGAACCCCCTTCAAGAAGGCCTGCGCCGCCGGCCTGTTCGACGGCTACCCCGTCGCCATCGCCTGGGGGGCGCGGCAGAAGCAAGCATCGCTGATGATCCTCCTGCGCTTCAAGAAGGGCTCGCTCAAGGTGGCGCCGGCCCTGCTGGCCGAGCGCCTGGCCACGTCCGCCCAGATCCTGGCGGCGATGGAGAAAAAGAAGCTCGGGGGGGCCGAGCGCAAGGCGATCGCGGCCGCGACCGACGGCATCCTCTTCCACTGGGACTACTCCTTCCGCCCCCCGAAGCCCGAGCAGGCCGCCGCGCTGGTACGCGCCCTGATTGGCGCCATCAAGGAGATCGCCTCACCGATCGAGGCCGCCTGCGAGGTCTGCGGCACCACCAGCATGGCCGAGCTGTGCAGCGTCAACCACACCCTGCTGAACGTCTGCTCCGGCTGCCGCCAGCGAATGGGTGAGGAGGACCGGCGCGCCCTCGAGGAGTACGAGGGTCGTCCGTCGAACCCGCTTCTCGGGACCGCGGCCGGCGTCGGCGCCGCCGTGGGCACGGCCCTGCTCTGGGGCGGCGTCGCCTACTCGATGCACCGCATCTTCCTCTGGGGCGGCATCCTGATCGGGCTCGCCATCGCCTGGTCGGTCAACAAGGGGATGGGCAAGGTCAACCTGTACGGCCGCGGCCTGACCGTCGTGCTGACCGTGGCCGCCGTCATGGGCGGCGACTTCTTCTTCATGTGGCTCTCCGCCGCCGACGAGCTGAACGAGTCGGTCACGTTGGATCTCGCCTCGCGCCTGGCGCCGCACTTCCTCGCAATCGAGTTCTCCGACTCCTCCGGCTGGCTCAGCCTGCTGTTCGGCGTTCTGGGCGCCGTCTTCATCCTGTACGCCAACCGCCCGCCGTCGATCAAGCGCGACTTCGTGCCGATCGGCCGCGCCGCCGCGTAGCGCGCATCCGGCCGGCGCCGCGTGGGCCGCCGGCCGGCACGCGCGGCCCGTCAGGCGGCCGCCGGCTTGCAGACCTTGCAGGGGCGATAGCCGGCCGAGCGGGCGTCGGCCACCGAGGCGAAGACGACCCGGTGGTCGGGGCGCATCTTCTGCCCCCGGTCGCACCCCACCCGGCAGACGATGTGCGTGCTGCTGCACCCCTCCAGGACCGGCGTCGTGCGCTCCAGGTCGAGCAGCTGCCGCTTCATCGGCAGCCCGAAGCCGTAGCCGCCCAGGCTGCCGTCGCTGCGCAGCACGCGGTGGCACGGCACGATGAACGGCACCGGGTTGCGGCCGAGGGCCGTGCCGACCGCCCGCACGGCGCGCGGCTTGCCGATGTGCTTCGCGATCCAGGAGTAGGAGCGCACCTCTCCGAACGGGATCGCGAGCGCCGTCTCGAGCACCCGGCGCTGGAACTCGGGCAGGCCCGAGAGGTCGACCGGCACCGAGAAGAAAGCGCGCTCGCCACGCAGGTACTCGACCAGCTCGCGCCTGGCCCTCGCCGCCAGGCGGCGGGCCTTGGCGTCCTCGCCGGCGGCTTCCCGGCGCGCCGCGCCCGCCGCCTTCCCCATGTGCGGCGACACGAGCGTGACGCCACGGTCGGTCGCCTCGATCGTCAGGTTCTGCGTGATCTGTTGCATCGCTTCCTCCATGGCCCGGGCGTGCCTGACGACGTTGCGCGTCAGGCCCGCCGGGGCGGATTCCGGCTTGAAGTAATCGGTCAGGAAAAGATC
Source organism: Acidobacteriota bacterium (assembly GCA_003223165.1). GTDB lineage: Bacteria > Acidobacteriota > Polarisedimenticolia > Gp22-AA2 > Gp22-AA2 > QHXZ01. The sequence continues at coordinate 264 of QHXZ01000156.1, read as the reverse complement.
CAGTTGCCTGTCGTCGATGGTGCGGCCGCGTGCCGGCCGTCGGGGGTTCATCGCCCGCCTCCTTCCGCCAGCGCCGCGCGCAGGATCGAGCGGGCGCGCGCCAGCTGGCTCTTCACCGTGTTCACCGAGATCCCCCTGATGCGCGCCAGCTCGCGGTGCGACAAGCCGTCCACGTAGCGCAGCGCCACCAGCACCCGCGCCTCGCGCGGCACGCGCAGGAGCGCCCGGCGCAGGTCGAGGTAACGTCCCGGCGGGCCCGGGTTA
>QHXZ01000016.1:19362-45051 GCA_003223165.1 Acidobacteriota bacterium | reverse complement strand
AAGCCCGCGCGCCGGGGCACTCGTGGGCTTGCGGAGCAGGCGTCCGCGCGGCGCGTTGACAGCCCCCGGGGGCTGATGTAGAGTCCGGCGCATTGCAGGGGTGCCCCGCACGAGATCGTCGGCAAGTGCAGCGTCGGCGCAGGATTGAGCGGAGGAGGCGACCGGCATGAGCAGCGATTCCCGATCCGGATCGGCAGCGGGCGCGTCGGGCAAGGCGTTCAAGCCGTTCGTGGCCGACGGCGCCAGGGTTGCGGAGTTCACCCCCAAGGCGATCATCCTGGGAGCCTTCTTCGCCGTGCTCTTCGGCGCCGCCACCGTCTACCTGGCGCTGCGGGCCGGGGTCACGGTGAGCGCCTCCATCCCGATCGCCGTCCTGGCGATCGCCGTCTTCAAGCAGGTCGGGTCCACCATCCTCGAGAACAACATCGTGCAGACGATCGGCTCCGCGGGAGAGTCGGTGGCGGCGGGGATCGTCTTCACGGTGACGGGCTTCCTCTTCCTGTCTCCGGGCGCGGGGGGGTTGGAGTTCTTCCGCTACTGGCCGATCATGATGCTGGCGCTGGCCGGCGGCTTCCTCGGGGTGCTGATGATGATCCCGCTGCGACGCGCGCTCATCGTCCAGGAGCACGGCAACCTCACCTACCCGGAGGGGACCGCCTGCGCCGAGGTCCTGGTGGCGGGAGAGAAGGGCGGCGCCATGGCGCGCCTGGTCTTCAACGGATTGTGGGCCGCGATGATCTACAAGGCATTCAACTCGGTCCTCGGCTTCTTCAAGGAGATCCCGTCCTACGTCACCGGCCGGACGGCGGCGCTGCCCAATGCCACGGTCAACTGCGAGATCGTTCCGGAGTATCTCGGCGTGGGCTACATCATCGGCCCCAAAGTCGCCGGCATCATGGTGTCGGGGAGCATCCTCGGGTGGATGGCGCTGACCCCGCTGCTCTCGATGTTCGTGAGCGAGCAGCAGCTGCACGCTCAGCTCCGGTCGCTCTCCTTCACGGACGCCTGGATCGCCACGCACGGCCTGAACGAGCAGTTCTACCGCGCCTACATCCGCCTGATCGGCGCCGGGGCGGTGGCGATGGCAGGAATCATGTCACTGGCGCGCACGCTGCCGACGATCTGGTCCTCGTTCCGTGACAGCGTGAAGAGCCTGCGCAAAGGCGCCGGCGCGGGCTCGACCCGCCGCACGGATCGCGACATCCCGATCAACTTCGTGGCCATCGGCTCCCTGGCGCTCGCGCTGGCGATTGCCTTGTTCATGCCGGGCCTGCCCACTCATTTCCCGGGCAGCCTCCTGCTCGCCGGCCTCATCATCCTGTTCGGCTTCTTCTTCGTCACCGTGTCCTCGCGCATCGTCGGCATCATCGGCACGACGAGCAATCCGATCTCGGGGATGACGATCGCCACCATCATGGGCACGTGCATGTTCTTCATCGCGGTCGGATGGGCGGGCCACGCCTACCAGACGGCCGCCCTGGTGATCGGCGCCATCGTCAGCACGGCGGCCGCGAACGCGGGCGCCACCTCGCAGGACCTGAAGACCGGGTTCATCGTGGGCGCCACGCCCTGGCGCCAGCAGGTCGGCTTCATCATCGGCGTCTTCGTCTCGGCTTTCGCCATCGGCGGGACACTCTTCCTGATGCACACCTCGCCGACCTTCGGCCCCATCGGATCGGACAAGCTCCCGGCTCCGCAGGGGACGCTCATGGCCACCCTCATCCAGGGGATCCTCGGGCAGAAGCTGCAATGGGGATTCGTATTTGTCGGCGCGGGGCTGGCCGTCGCCATCCAGGTGATGGGGATCTCGGCCCTGGCCTGGGCGGTGGGTGCCTACCTCCCGCTTTCGACGACGATGCCGATCTTCGTCGGCGGCGTCGTCCGCTTCATCGTGGAAAGAATGACCGGGCGCGAGGAACAGGAGTCGGAGGTCTCTTCCGGGATGCTGTACAGCACCGGGCTCGTGGCGGGGGGATCCGTCGCCGGCGTGCTGATCGCGGCTTTGTCCATCGAGTGGCCCCGCACCAATTTCAAACCCTTGGACTGGATCCAGCAGCATAGCGGCCATCTCGCGGACCGCCAGGGCCGCTTCGGCGACCTCATCGCCGTGATCGTCTTCGCGGGGCTCTGCTACCTGCTGTTCCGCACGGCGCGCAAAAAGATTGAAGAGTTCGGATCCTGATGACCAGCTCCACCGGGGGGGGCATGCCCCCCGGCCCCCGGGTTTCTCCCACGGACGCCTCGGCCGCGCCGGCGACGGAGCTGCGCCGCGAGCTGGGGCTCTGGGACCTGGTCCTCCTCAACGTCGTCGCCATCGTCGGCCTGCGCTGGTGGCTCACCTCGGCGGGAGGCTACGGCTACGCGGCGCTGCCGCTCTGGGTGCTCGCCTTCCTCTGCTTCTTCGTCCCCTCGGGCCTGGCGGTCATCGACCTGACGACCCGCTACCCGGAGGAGGGGGGCATCTACGCCTGGACGAAGCACGCCTTCGGCGACGGCCATGGCTTCATCAGCGGCTGGTGCCTGTGGACCAACAACCTGGTCTACTTCCCCCACCTGCTGATCTTCACCGTCGGGAACCTGGTCTTCATGCTGGGGGCGAAGCACAAGGGGCTCGAGGCGAGCCCGCCGTTCATGGCGGCGGTCTCGCTCGTCATCTTCTGGATCGCGGTCTGGATGAACATCCGCGGGCTGCGCTACGGGCGGTGGCTCAACAACCTCGGGGCCTACGGGACCTGGATTCCGGCGGCGCTGCTGATCGGCATCGGCGCGGTCGCCCTGGCGCGCTACGGCGCCGCGACCCCGTACGAACCCTCGGGGCTCATCCCGGTCTTCAGCTTGGGGACGGTCTCCTTCTTCTCGACCATCTGCTTCGGCTTCTCGGGGCTCGACCTCGGGGCGCTGATGTGCGAGGAGATCGTCGAACCGCGCAAGAACGTGCCGCGCGCCATCTTCATCTCGGGCGGCATCATCACCCTCATCTACGTGCTCGGGACGGCGGCGCTCCTCGTGGCGCTGCCGCAGCAGAACATCGGGCTCCTGGACGGCGTGGCCGCCGCCATCGCGGTGGTGCAGGAGAAGATGGGCTTCGGCTTCCTCGCCGGGTTCTCGGCCCTGCTCATCGCCCTGGGCGGCGTGGGCGGCGTGAGCGCCTGGCTCGCCGGCTGCTCGCGCATCCCGTTCTGCGCCGGCATCGACCGCTATCTCCCGCCTGCCTTCGGGCGGCTCCACCCGCGCTACGCCTCCCCGCACGTCGCCCTTTTGATCACGGGGGGCATCTCGAGCCTGCTGATCTTCGTCGGCTTCATCGGCGTGGACGTGGAGCAGGCCTATCTCTTTCTGGCCGACTTCACCATCGTCGTCTACTTCATCCCTTACCTCTACCTCTTCGCCGCCTTGCTCAAGCTGGGAGTGCCGGGAACGGCCCCCGCGGGGGCGATCACCGTCCCCGGGGGGCGCGCCGGGACCGTTCTCGTCGCAGTGGTCGGCTTTCTCACCACGCTGGTCGCGATCGTCTTCGCCCTCGTTCCCCCCGGCGGATCGAATTTCTGGGTCTTCGAGGCGAAGATCCTGGGAGGGTGCGCGCTCCTGCTCGGTTTTGGCGGGCTCCTCTACCGCCGCGGCCGCCGCGCCGCCTGATCTCCTCGGCGGTGCTATAGTGGCGCTCTATCCGGAGGGGACCCGATGGCCGGACCGACGCTGGCCTTCTACCACAAGCCGACCTGAACGTCGTGCCGCAAAGCAAAAGGTCTTTTGCTTAAGCAGGGCGCGACGCTCATCGACCGGGATCTCGGAAGGCAGCCGCTCAGCGAGGCCGAGCTGAAGCGCCTGTTCGCCGGGCGCGACCCGCGCGACTTCCTCAACCCCCGTAACGAGCTGTACCGCAGGCTGAAGATGAAGGAACATCCGCCTTCGGCGCGCGAGGCGATCCGCCTCATGGCGAAGGAGCCGAACCTGATCCGCCGCCCCCTCGTCGTGCGGGGCGCGAAGGCGGTCGCCGGCTACGACGAAGAGGCGCTCCTCGACCTGATCCGCTGACGCCGGGCGCTACTTCCAGTCGAAGTCCTTGAGGATCTCCTCGCGCACCATCTCCCGGATCCCAGGCAGCTCGACCTCGAAGAGCTCGTGGCGCCGGGCGTCGTCGGGGTAGAACTTCTTCTGGACCTCGGCCCAGGCCGCCTGCTCGCGGTCGAGGGCCGCGAAGCTCGACAGCTCCGCCACGAAGACGTGCGTGTAGTCGGCGCAGGGGGCCGGCCCGGCGTACGGCACGCTCATGAAGGCGTAGCGCAGCCAGACGCCGCGCGTCTTCATCTCCTCGAGCATCGGACGGAAGACGGTCTTGACGAAGCGGTCGTAGTCGCCGGCCTTCCCCGCCCGCGCCCGCAGGTATTCGTAATGGTAGATGTGCCCCTGGGCCGCGACGGCGGGAAAGGGCGTGTCGGCGGCGCGGACGAGGGCCGGCGCGGCGAAGGCGGCGCACAGCGCGAACGCGGTCAGGAAGCGTGTCATGACGGCCCCTCCATGTGATGGATCGACCTGCGGCGCCGCGCCCCGGTGCGCGTCAGGATCATCAGCGCGGGCAGGGCCGTGAGCGCCGTGATCAGGCAGGTGATCGAGCCGATGGCGCTGACGATGCCCATCGAGGCGAGGCCCGGGTAGTTCGAGAACCCGACGGTGCCGAAGCCGCCCACGTTGCTCAGGGCCGCCATGATGACCGCCTTGCCGGTCTCGAGGAGGCCGGCCGGGTTGCTCAGTCCCTCCTGCGAGATCCGCTCGATGATGTAGATGCCGTAGTCGATGCCCACGCCCAGGATCATCGTGGTGACGAAGGCGTTGACGAAGTTCATCTTGATCCCGAGGCCGTGCATCGCCCCGAGCATCCAGATCACGCCGACCAGAAGCTGGATGTTGGCCAGGGTGGTGAGCCACAGGCTGCGGAAGTTGAGCCAGAGCAGGAGCGTCACGAGGACGATGCCCAGGATCACAGCCCGCCAGGCGTCGCGCCGGAACAGGCGGCGCAGCTCGGTGCTGGCGATGTTGACGCCGGTGATTTCGATCGCCTCGTCGGGGTGGTTCAGCGCCTTGATCAGGGCTTCGGGCGGGTGCCGCCTGGCCGCGGCGGAGGCCGGGAACAGGTAGGTCACCGAGCGATAGCCGCCGTCCTCCCGTCGCACGTAGCGGCTGACGAAGTGGTCGAGGCCGGCCTTCTCGAGATCCGCCAGGGTGACCGGACGTTCCGGGCGCAGCGTCGAAGGGAGGGCGGCGAGATACGCGTCGTAGGAGTCCGCCCGGAAGCCGTTCTCCTGCAGGGCGGCGCGGAAGGTCCGCTCGATCCGCCCGAGGTCGAAGGCGCCGTCGGCGCCGCCCCGAAGGGCGTGGATCACCGCTTCCTGATCCTGGCGCGGCGGCAGGTAGTTGAAGATCGACTCGTAGCCCAGAAGCGTGCCGTCCGCCACGAACGCGTCCAGCCGCCTGTCCGCCTGGCGGTTCCTCTGCATCACGCTCTCGAGGTCCTTGCCGCGGCAGACCACCATCATTGGGTTGAAGGCGGCCCCGAAGCGCGCGGAGATCGCCTTCTGCACGATGATGCCGCGGTTGTTCGGGGAGCGCAGGTCCTCGACGTTGTCGCTGAACTCGACGTTCCAGGCGGCCCAGCCCGCCACGATCGTCACCAGGACCGAGCCGATGACCACCGGCCACGGGTGGCGCAGCGTCCAGGTCATCACCCTCTCGATGCCGAAGGAGTGCAGGTAGAGCTTCTTGCTGATGTCCTTCTTGCGGCGCCGCCCCTCGTTCCAGGAGATCATCGCGGGGAGCAGGAACAGCACCGCGACCAGGCAGAGCAGGATGCCCGATCCGATCAGGAAGCCGAAGTCCCACAGGCCGCGGTATTCGGTGACGCACATGGCGTAGAAGGTCCCGGCCGAGGTGATGGCGCCCGTGAAGACGCCGAAGGCGGTCGCCCCCATCATCAGCCGCAGCGACTCGGGAAGCGAGTGGCCGCGCTGCCGCTCCTCCACGTAGCGTGCGTACATGACGATCGTGAAGTCGGTCCCGAGCCCCATCAGCATCGCCGTGAACCCGGTGGTCGCCGAGTTCAGGTGGCGCAGGAAGAGGTAGGCGACGGCCAGCGTGGCGAACTGGCCGACCATGAGGGGCACCGAGGAGTAGAGGATGGCGCCGAAACGGCGGTAGCAGAAGTAGTAGAGGGCCAGGACCACGACGAAGGACAGGATGCCGTTGCGCACCATGTCCTGCATGATGAGCGAGCTGTCCTCGAGCGCGATGATGTACCCGCCGCCCAGGGACACCGCCGGCGCGCGCCCCTCCTTCTCGAACTCGGCGGTGGCCTTGGCGATCGCCAGGTTCATCTCCTGCACCAGGCGCTTGTCGAAGGCGACGTCCTGCGCCGGCTTGACCGGCTTGGCGATGATCAGGAGCGCGTTGCCGTCCTCCGACAGGTAGTAGCCGCTGGTGACGTCGACCTTGAGCGCCCCCTTCTTCTGCAGCACCGCCTTGAAGAGGAGCGGGCTGACCTGGAACGGGTCCTGCTCGAGGAGCTGCTTGACCAGGAACGAGGAAGGGCCGGTGAGCTGCCGGGCGTTGTCCTTCACCTGCGCGCGGATCGCCTCGTCGCCGAACTTCGCGGCCAGGTCGCCCAGCTTGGCGGGAGGGAGGAACAGGACCTGGTTCCTGCGGAAGAAGGAGAAGAAGGGGCCGGAGGTGTCGACCTTGTACTCGACGTAGCGGATGGAGGGGATCGCCTGCACCCGCGCCGCGAGCAGGTCGGCGAACTCCTGCAGGTCGTCGGGCGTCTGCCCCTCCTTCCCTTCGACCAGGAAGAGCAGGTAGTCGAGGCCGCCGAAGTCCTGGATCGCCTCCTTGAAGGTGTTGATGGCGCGGTTGTGCTTGGGGACGAGGTTGAGGATGTCCCCGTCCAGCGTCAGGCGGCTGCCGAGGTAGAGGGAGAGGAGGACCAGAAAAGTGGTGACCAGGAACACCAGCCGGTAGCGCTGCCGCGCAAACTCGCCGATGCGGAGGAAGGGTCCCTGCTTGGCCGGCGCGCTCACGCGTTCAGATCTCCCGTCGTCCCTCGAGCGCCTTCCCCACCGTCACCTCGTCCGCGTATTCCAGCTCGGAGCCGATCGGCAGCCCCATGGCGATGCGCGTCACCTTCAGCCCCAGCGGCTTGAGGAGCCGCGACAGGTAGGTCGCCGTCGCCTCCCCTTCGACGTTCGGGTTGGTGGCCAGGATGACCTCCTTCACGGAGCCGTCGCGCAGCCGCTCGAGGAGCGCTCCGATCTTGAGGTCGTCGGGGCCGATCCCCCGGAGCGGCGACAGCGATCCGTGCAGCACGTGGTAGAGGCCGTGGAACTGCCCCGACTTCTCGATGGCCAGCAGGTTGTGCGGCTCTTCGATCACGCAGATCCCCGAGCGGTCGCGCCCCTCGTCGGTGCAGACCAGGCAGGGATCGATGTCGGTGATGTTGAAGCAGACGGAGCAGAGGCGGATCGTGTCCTTGACGTCGAGGATGGCGGCGGCGAGCGCCTGCGCCTCGTCCTTGCTGCCGCGCAGGATGTGGAAGGCCAGGCGCTGCGCCGACTTGGCCCCGACTCCGGGGAGCTTCCTCAGGCGCTCGATGAGGCGCTCGAGCGGCGCGGCGAGCTGCATCGCCTCAGAGTCCGGGGACCCGCAGCCCGCTCATCTTCTCGCCCAGCGCCTCCTCGACCTTGCGGTTGGCCTCGTTCACGGCGGCGCGCACGAGATCCTCGAGCATCTCGACGTCCTGCGCCGCCAGGACCTTGGGATCGATGCGCACCGACTGCAGCTCGCGGTTCCCGCCCATGGTGACGGTGACCATGCCGCCGCCCACCGACGCTTCGACCTTCAGCTCCGCGATCTCGCGCTGCAGCTTTTCCTGCATCTTCTGCGCCTGCTTCATCAACAGCTTCATGTCCATGGCCGCGCCTCAGGTGGTCTCGACGTCCACGATCTCGCCGCCGAAGGCGTCGAGCAGCGTCTGGACGATCGGCTGCCGCATCGCCTCCTCGCGCAGGCGGCGCTTGCGCGACTCCTCCGCCTCGGCGTCCGACGCCGTGCGCGTGTCGAGGGCCGCCGCCGAGGCTGCCACGACCTTCACCTTGAGGTCGCGTCCCGCGCTTTCGCGCGCCACGCGGCTCAGGTAGTCCAGGGCGTCCCGCGCCTCGACCTTCTCGCGGAAGAAGGCGTGCTTCTCGTTGAAGGCGATCTCGAGCGCGTCGTCGACGATCTCGAGCCAGGACGCCTGCTCGAGGAAGGCCCCGAGCGCCCCGCGCTCCTCGTGCACCCGGCGCAACAGGAGCTCGACCGCCGCTTGGTCCGGCGTGCTCGCCGCCGGCCGCGCGGCCGGCGGCGCGGCCGCCGCCGAGGCCACCGCGGGCGGTGGCGGCGCGGGCGGGGCCTCGGCCACGACCGCGGGCAGCGGCGTCGGACCCTCGCCGCGCGGCTCGGGGCGGGACTCGGATCGCGGCCGCGGGGCCGGGGCGGCGGCGCGGGCCGGGCCCGCGGCGGGCGCGGGAGCCTCGGGTCCCTCGCCCGGGCCTCCCAGGCCGGCCAGGAGCTCTTCGATCGATCGCAGGTCGGCCAGGCGGGCCAGCTTGATCGCCAGCGCTTCGAGCAGGAAACGCGGGTGGGCGGAGTTCTTCAGCCGGTACTCTTCGCGCGTCAGCAGCTCGAGGAGCCGCAGCAGCTCGTCCTCGGAGAACGCCGCGGCGCGCCCGGCGAGGGCCTTGAGCTCGTCGGCGTCGCCCGACAGGAAGCGGGCCGGGTCGGTCACCACGCGCGCCAGGAGCAGGTCGCGGCCGCAGGCCATCAGGTCCTCGAGGAACAGCACCGGCTGGTAGCCGCGGTCGAACACGGTCTCGACGATCCCGATCAGCCGCGCGCAGTCGCGCGCGCGCACGGCGTCGTAGAAGCCCGTGATGAGGTCGCGGTCGATGACCCCCAGGATGGTGCGCGCCTGCTCGTCGGTCACCGTGTCTCCGGAGAAGGCGATCACCTGGTCGAGGGCGCTCTGGGCGTCGCGCAGCGACCCTTCGGCCATGCGGCCGATGAGATCCAGGACACCCGCGGGGATCGAGACCTTCTCTCCCTTGGCCACCGCGCCGAGGTGCGCCACCAGCTGGGAGTGCGGGATCTTCTTGAACTCGAAGTGCTGGCAGCGCGACAGGATGGTGAGCGGGATCTTGCGGTAGTCGGTGGTCGCGAAGATGAAGACCACGTGCGCCGGGGGCTCCTCGAGAGTCTTGAGGAGCGCGTTCCAGGCGGCCTCCGTGAGCATGTGGACCTCGTCGATGATGTAGACCTTGTGGCGGTCGCGGGCGGGCGCGTAGCGCACCGTCTCCCGGAGCTCGCGCACGGCGTCGATGCCGCGGTTGCTCGCCCCGTCGATCTCGAGCACGTCGAGCGATCGGCTGGCGGCGATCTCGACGCACGAGGAGCAGGCGTTGCACGGGCGCGGCGTAGGCCCCTGGGCGCAGTTCAGCGCCTTGGCGAACAGCCGCGCCACCGTGGTCTTGCCGACGCCGCGCAGCCCGGAGAACAGGTAGGCGTGGTGGATGCGGTTCTGCGCCACGGCGTTCTGGAGGGTGGTGACGATCGGCGCCTGGCCGACCACCTCCTCGAAGGACTGCGGGCGGTACTTGCGGGCGAGGGCCTGGTAGCTCAAGGGTGGCTCACATGGTAGGAGGCCGGCCTGAGGGCCGGTCCAAGGTGACCCGCGGCGCCTGCGAGGTCCGCCTTGCGGCTGCTCCCTTCCGGGCCTGACCGGGTTTGGTGGTTCGCATCGCGCGGGGCCCGGAACCGGCCGTCACGCCGGCCTCCCGTGCCTGTCATGCCTCGACAACAGCGTGTGCGATACGGCGGCGATGCTAGTGCATTTGCGCAGGGCTGTCAACGCGACGGCCAACTGAGGTGGCTCCGGTCGTCGGGTAGGTCTCGTACCGTCCGCTGGTGTAGAGTGACAGGGATGCCTCGGGTGCCGATCGCCGCGACGCTCGTGCTGGGCTTCCTCATGGGGCTGCGCCACGCTCTCGACGCCGACCACCTGGCGGCGGTGGCGACCATCCTGGGAGGCCGCGAAGGAGGGATGAGGCGCGCGGCCCTGGTCGGCGTCTACTGGGGGCTGGGCCACGCCCTGACGCTGGGAACGGCGGGGGGCCTCCTGGTCGCGCTGCGGATGGCCGTGCCCGAGAGACTGGGGCTGGCGTTCGAGTTCGCGGTGAGCCTGATGCTCGTCGGGCTCGGAACGGCGGCGGTCGTCGGGGCGTTGCGGCAGCGGCTGCACGCCCACGAGCACGAGCACGACGGCGTGCAGCACGCTCACCTGCACCTGCACGTCGCGACGCACCGGCCGGGCGCGGGGCACGGGGCCGCTCACGTCCACCCCCACCCGCTGCGCGCCGCGGTCCGGCCGTTCCTGATCGGCAGCCTGCATGGGCTGGCCGGCACGGGCGCCCTGGTGCTTCTGGTGCTCACGACGCTGCCGGGAGTCCTCGTGGGCCTGGCCTACATCGGCCTGTTCGGCGCAGGGTCGGTCGCCGGGATGGCCCTGATGAGCCTGGCGCTAGGCGCGCCGCTGATGATCGCGGGCCGGCGCGCCGCATGGCTCTACGGCCTGTTCCGGGCCGCCGCCGGAATCGGCAGCCTGGCCTTCGGTCTGTTCCTGGCTTGGGAGATCGGCATGGAGCGCGGCCTCTTCGGGTAGGGGCACGGCCCCAACGGCCGGCGCGACGGAGGAGGAACCATGGGACGCTTCCTGATGCACTGGCTCACGACCGGCCTGGCCCTCTGGGTCAGCGCCTGGATAGTGCCCGGAGTGTCGATCGAGACCCCCGCCGCCCTCCTGGTGGCGGCGCTCGTGCTGGGCTTCATCAACGCGATCCTCAAGCCGATCCTGGTGATCCTGACGCTGCCGATCACCATCCTGACGCTCGGCCTCTTCTACTTCGTGGTCAACGGAGCGGCGTACGCCCTGACCTCCTACCTGGTCCCCGGCTTCAAGGTCGACTCGGTGGGGGCGGCGATCCTCGGGGCGCTCGTGGTGAGCCTGGTCTCCTGGTTCATCGGCGCCTTCACCGGCCGGCCGCAGCGGCGCGACTTCGAGAGATGATCGCCTGCTGAGGCCGGCCGCCTGAAGGTCAATCCGCGCCCGGTCGCCCCTCCCGCCGTCACCTCTTTTCGACTGACGCCGTCACCGGCGGGGGGTTACTCTCCGCCCGTCGATGGCTGGCGCGCGGAAGGCACCGCCACCCGCGGCCTCCCGGTGGCGCGCCGATTCTCCCGGAACGCGGGGCCGCCGGCGGGCGGCGCCGTGGGAAGCCCGGACGGGCCCGGCGCGCCCGTCTGGAACCGGACTGGAACCTGGAGCGTGAGAGCGTGTCAATCGTCCTCGATCGTCTGTTCAAGCGCTTCGACAACCACCTGGTGGTGAACGACGTCTCCCTCGAGGTGGCGGACGGGGAGTTCTTCGTCCTTCTGGGGCCGAGCGGCAGCGGCAAGAGCACCGTGCTGCGGCTGATCGCCGGGCTGACGGAGATCGACCAGGGGAACGTGCGCCTGCACGGCCGGGACGTGACGCGGCTGGCGCCGCAACGGCGCGGGGTCGGCCTGGTCTTCCAGCACTACGCCCTGTTCCGGCACATGTCGGTGGCCGAGAACATCGAGTTCGCGCTGCGCATCCGCCGGGTGGCGCCCCAGGAGCGGCGGCGCCGGCGCGAGGAGCTGCTCGACCTGGTCGGCCTGTCGGGGCTCGGCGGCCGATCGCCGCGCCAGCTCTCCGGCGGGCAGCAGCAGCGGGTCGCCCTGGCGCGCGCCCTGGCCCGCCAGCCGGAGGTGCTGCTCCTCGACGAACCCTTCGGCGCGCTGGACGCCCGCATCCGCACCGAGCTGCGCCGCACCATCCGGGCCATCCAGCGCGAGCTGAAGATCACGACCATCTTCGTGACCCACGACCAGGAGGAGGCCTTCGAGCTGGCCGACCGGCTGGGGGTCATGAACTTCGGCCGCCTGCTCGAGATAGGCCCCCCCCAAGAGTTGTACCTGCGCCCCCAGACGGAGTTCGTCGCCACCTTCCTGGGCACGGCGAACCTCATGGTGGGCGAGGTCACCCCCGAGGGGGTGCGGCTGGGGCCGGTGCAGTTCCCCCTGAGCACGCGGGGTGGCGTCGCCGGCGTCCCGCGCCGCGTGCAGGTGCTCTTCCGTCCCGAGGACGTGGCCGTCAAGACCTCCGAGGACGCCCTGGCCTGGCCGCTCCTCGGGGAGGGAGTGGTCGAGGCGAGCGATTTCGTCGGCTCCTATGAACGCCTGCGCCTGCGGCTGCCGAAGATCGCCGGGGTGCGGCCGATCGCCCCGACGGCCCCCTTCGGCGGCGACTTCATCCTGATCGAGGCGAGCCGATCGCAGCACCAGGCCCGCCGTTTCCCGCTGCAGGCCGGCGATTCCGCCTGGGTCGGCGTGCGCCGGGTGCACGCCCTGACGCACCCCGGCCTGAGCCTCCTGGTGATGGCCGGCGGCTCGCAGGAGGAGCTGGCGGCCCTCGATCTCGGGGGCCGCATCGCGAGCCTGGCGCACGCCCGGCTGACGATCCTGGGCGGCGGCGGGGACGAGGCCGAGGTGCGCTCGCGCCTGCAGCAGGCGCGCGAGCGGCTCGGGGGCGGCCTGGCGGCGCTCGAGACGGCCCCCGGCGGCGAGGACCCGCTGGAGGCCGTGGTGCGCGAGACGACCCGGCAGCACTATGACCTGCTGGTGCAGGGGATGCCCGCGCGCAACGGCGCCGAGGTCGCCGAGCGCTCGCTGCAGGCCGGCGATCACCACCTGCTGCTGGTCCCCGCTCCCGGGCCGGTGCCGTCCAAGTTGTTGATTTGCGTGGCGGTGGGCGAGCCGGGGAAGGAGGACGTGGTTTTCGCCGGCCGGCTGGCGCGCCACCTGAACGCGCAGGCCACCATCCTGACGGTGCTGCCGGCTCCCGCCGACCCGCGCGAGCGCGAGCGCGCCAAGCGCTTCCTGGCCGCCGGGTCGCGCACGCTGTCGTTGCTCGAGGGCGACCACGACCTGGTCGTCGTCGGGGCGCCCCTGGTGGCGCACCGCGGGCGGGCCACGCTCGACCGCCTGGTGCGCGGGCTGCTCGGCGACCTGCGGGATCACCCGGTGCTGATCGTGCGCGCCCATGAGGTGCTGGCGTGAGCCACAGGCGGGTCTTCACGATCGTGGCGGTCCTCGTCGCCCTTCCCGCGGCGGGCCTGCCGCGGCCGCTTTGCGCCCAGGCGTCCGGCCAGGAACCCGCCGGCCTCTCGGCCGGCAAGGACGGCTTCTCGGTCACCTCCGCGGACGGCGCCTACCAGCTCCGACTCAAGGGTCTCGTGCAGGAGGACGGCCGCTTCTTCGACGCCGACCGGCAGAAGCCGGCGAGCGACACCTTCCTGATGCGCCGGGCCCGGCCGATCCTCGAGGCGACCCTGGCGAAGATCTTCGACGTGCGGATCGCCCCCGACTTCGGCCAGGGGCAGACAGTCCTGTTCGACGCCTATCTCGAGGTGCGTTTCAGGCCCGCCGCCAGGCTGCGCGCCGGCAAGTTCAAGCCGCCGGTCGGGCTCGAGCGCCTGCAGGCGGCGTCCGACACCCTGTTCGTCGAGCGCGCGCTGCCGTCCGGCCTGGTCCCGAACCGCGACGTCGGCGTGCAGCTCTCGGGGGACCTGTTCGGGTCGCGGCTCTCCTACGCCCTCGGGGCGTTCAACGGCACTGTGGACGGCGGCAACGGCGACGCCGACAGCAACGACGGCAAGGAAGCGGCGGCCCGCGTCTTCGTGACGCCCTTCGCCAAGAGCGCCGCCGGCTGGGCGCAAGGGATCGGTTTCGGCGTGGGCGCGACCTACGGCAACACGCACGGCACGCCGGCCTCGACCGGGGTCGGCGGCTACAAGACGGCCGGGCAGCAGGCCTTCTTCACCTACAGGTCGGACGGCAAGACGCTGGCGGCGACGGTCATCGGCGAGGGGCGGCGCTCCCGCATCGCGCCGCAGGCCTGGTATTACGTCGGGCGCTTCGGCGCCATCGCCGAATACGTGCGCTCGAAGCAGGAGGTCGCGCTGAACGGCGTCGCGGGGGAGCTCGCAGACACAGCCTGGCAGGTGACCGCCTCCTTCCTGCTGACCGGCGACAAGGCGTCGTTCAAGGGTGTGTCGCCCCGCAAGCCGTTCGACAAGGAGGCCCATACGTGGGGCGCTCTCGAGCTGGTGGCCCGCGCGGGGCGCTGGTCGATCGACGACAAGGCCTTTCCCGTCTTCGCCGATCCGGCCGCCTCGGCGCGGCGGGCGACCGAGCGAGGCGCCGGCGTGAACTGGTACCTGACGCGCAACGTCCGGCTGATGCTGGACTACGTCGAGACCCGCTTCGAGGGCGGCGACGTCGCCGGAGACCGCGAAGACGAGAAGGTGCTCCTGGACCGCTTGCAGATCTCTTTCTGAACACCGGAGAACGGACACCATGTCCCTGAAAAAGCACCCCCGTCCGGCGACGTTCCTGCCGTTCGCGGCGCTCCTGCTCGCCGCGACTCCCGGCCTGGCGGCCGGGCCGGCGTCCTTCACGCTGCTCAACGTCTCGTACGATCCGACCCGGGAGCTGTACCAGGAGGTCAACGCGGCGTTCGCGAAGCGCTGGAAGGAGAAGACCGGCGCGGCCGTGACCATCAACCAGTCGCACGGCGGGTCGGGCAAGCAGGCCCGGGCGGTGATCGACGGCCTGGAGGCCGACGTCGTGACGCTGGCCCTGGCCTATGACGTCGACGCCATCGCCGCGGCCGGCCTCCTGCCCCGGACCTGGCAGTCGCGCCTGCCGGACAACAGCACGCCCTACACCTCGACCATCGTCTTCCTGGTGCGGCAGGGAAACCCGAAGAAGATCAAGGACTGGGACGACCTGGTGAAGCCGGGGGTCGCGGTGATCACGCCGAACCCGAAGACCTCCGGCGGCGCGCGCTGGAACTACCTGGCCGCCTGGGGGTACGCCCTCAGGAGCCCCGGCGGCGACGAGGCGAAGGCGAGGGACTTCGTGGGCCGCCTCTACCGGAACGTCCCGATCCTCGACACCGGCGCGCGCGGCGCCACGGTCACCTTCGTCGAGCGCGGCATCGGCGACGTGCTGATCGCCTGGGAGAACGAGGCCCTCCTGGCGGCGCGCGAGCTGCAGAAGGGCAAGTTCGAGATCGTCGCCCCCTCGGTCAGCATCCTCGCCGAGCCGCCGGTCGCCGTGGTCGACAAGGTGGCCGGCAAGCGGGGGACCAGGGCGGTGGCGCAGGCCTACCTCGAGTACCTGTACACGCCGGAGGGGCAGGAGATCGCCGCGCGGCACTACTACCGGCCGCGTCTCGAGTCGGTCGCCACGCGCTTCACGCAGCAGTTCCCGGCGCTGAAGCTGTTCACCATCGACGAGGTCTTCGGCGGCTGGGCCAGGGCGCAGAAGGCCCACTTCGCCGACGGCGGCGTGTTCGACCAGATCTACCAGGGAGCCCGCTGAGGCGCGGGAACGGGCCAAGGAGGGGATGATGCGATCGCGTCCCGGGGGGGTGCTGCCCGGCTTCGGCCTGGCGATGGGGTTCACGCTCCTGTACCTCACCCTCATCGTCTTCATCCCTCTCTCGACCCTCGTCCTGAAGACGGCGACGCTCTCCTGGGGCCAGTTCTGGGAGACGGTGGCCTCCCCCCGGACGCTCGCCGCCTGCCGGCTGAGCTTCGGGGCCGCGTTCGCCGCCGCGGCCATCAACGCGGTCTTCGGCCTCCTGGTCGCCTGGGTGCTCGAGCGCTACCGGTTCCCGGGGCGCCTCATCGTGGACGGCCTCGTCGATCTGCCGTTCGCCCTGCCGACGGCGGTCGCGGGGATCGCCCTCACCACGCTCTATGCGGGCAACGGCTGGCTGGGGCGGTTCCTCGAGCCGCGTGGGATCAAGGTCGCCTACACTCCCCTGGGGGTGGTGGTGGCGCTGACCTTCGTCGGGCTGCCGTTCGTCGTGCGCACCGTGCAGCCGGTGCTGGCGGAGCTCGACCGGGCGACGGAGGAGGCGGCCGCCACGCTCGGCGCGGGCCGCGGCCAGGTCTTCGTGCGCGTCATCCTGCCGGAGCTGGTCCCCGCGACGGCGACCGGCTTCACCCTGGCCTTCGCCCGGGCGCTGGGCGAATACGGCTCGGTCATCTTCATCGCCGGCAACATGCCGATGCGCTCGGAGATCACGCCGCTTTTGATCATGATCAAGCTCGAGCAGTATGATTACGCGGGAGCGACCGCCATCGCGCTCGTGTTCCTCGCCGCGTCCGCGTCGCTGCTCCTGCTCATCAACCTGATCTCCCGTCGCGCCCGGGCCGTGCCGGCGGGCTGAGGACGCCACACCATGACGACCGCGAGCCCCTCCCCGCATCCCGGCATCGGGGTCCCGAGGCGGATCGATCACCTGAGCGAGCCGCGCTGGGTGCGCGCCGGCCTCATCGGCGCGGCCATGGGTTTCCTGGTGCTGTTCCTCTTCCTGCCGCTCCTGGTGGTCTTCGCCGAGGCCTTCTCGAAGGGCCTGGCGGCATGGGCCGCCGCCGTGACCGATCCGGTGGCCCTGGCGGCGGTGCGGCTGACCCTGCTGACCGCCGCGCTGGTCGTGCCCGTGAACCTCCTGTTCGGCCTTGCGGCGGCCTGGACCATCGTCAAGTTCGAGTTCCGGGGCAAGAGCCTGCTCACCACCCTCATCGACCTGCCCTTCAGCGTCTCGCCCGTCATCTCGGGGATGATGTTCGTGCTGGTGTTCGGCGCGCACGGCCTGCTCGGGCCGTGGCTTCTGGCGCGCGACATCAAGATCATCTTCGCCCTGCCGGGCATCGTGCTGGCCACCCTCTTCGTGACCTCGTCGATCGTGGCGCGCGAGCTGCTCCCGTTGATGGAGGCGCAGGGGAACGACGAGGAGGAGGCCGCGGTGACGCTCGGCGCCGGCGGCTGGCAGATCTTCCTGCGCGTCAGCCTGCCGAAGATCAAGTGGGGCCTGGTGTACGGGGTGATCCTCTGCAACGCCCGCGCCATGGGGGAGTTCGGGGCCGTCTCCGTGGTCTCCGGGCACATCCGCGGTGTGACCAACACCATTCCGCTGCACGTCGAGATCCTGTACAACGAGTACCAGTTCGCGGCCTCCTTCGCCGTGGCCTCGCTCCTGACCCTCCTGGCGCTGGCGACGCTCGTGATCAAGGGGATCGCGGGCCGCCGGGCCGGCGGCGCCGCGCGCCGGGTCGCGGCCTGAGGCGGCGGGCGCCGGCGGGCGGCGCGGCGGCACCGGACAGGCTCCTGGTCCCATGCGACGAGTAAGCCTCAGCACCCTCCTGATCGCGGTCAACGTCGGGCTCGTGTCGGTCGCCGTCCTCGGTGTGGCCACGGCGGCGGTCGGGCTTCTGCGCCGGCTGGCGGACGAGCAGGGGATCGACCGGGCCCGCATGGCCGCCGCGACCGCCCTGCAGGGGATCGAGCGTTCGGGCCAGGAGGTCGTGGCGGCGGCGCAGCTCCTGGCCGAGCGGCCGGGACTGGCCACGCTGGTGCGCCAGGGGGACGTCGCCGCGCTGCAGCGGCTCCTGGACGAGGCCCGGCGGAGCGGCCGCCTGCACGCCGGCGCGGTGGTGTCCGGCGGACGCGTCCTGGCCAGGAGCGGCCCGTCCCTGCCCTGGGAGGCGATCGGCCGCGCGTCGGACACGCCGGGCTTCCGGTTCGTGCGCCCCGAAGGCGGGCCGCTCGCCCTGGGAGCGGCGGCCGGCGCGGGCGGCGTCTCCGGGGCCCGCGTCCTGGTGGCCCTGCCGCTAGGTCCCGCCTACGCGCGCGACCTCTCCGCGCGGGTCGGGCTGCCGGTGGCGCTGCTCGACCGGCAGGAAGCGTTCACGACGGGCAGCGAGGGCCGCCAGGCGCTGCGCGGCCGCGCCGTCGACACGGGAGAGCCCGACGCGGCCCGCGTCGCCCTGGAAGGCGAGTACGTGGCGGACCTGCCCCTGCGCGCCGCCTCGGGGGAGATCCTGGGGCTGCTCGAGGTCGGGCTTCCCGCCACCGGCATCGACGCGTCGCTGCGCCGGCTCGACCGCACGCTGATCAAGGTGGCGCTGCTCGCGGCCGGGCTGGCGATCCTGTTCGGACTGCTCGTCGGCGCGTGGCTGGTGCGGCCGCTGTCGGCCCTGACGGAGGCCTCGCAGCGCATCGGCGGGGGGGACCTGGCGACGCCGATCCCGCGCGCCCCCGGCGCCGAGATCGGCGCCCTGGCCGCGACCATGGAGGAGATGCGCGGGCGCCTCCTGGATCTGACGGCCGAGCTGCGGGGCCGCCAGGCGGAAGCCGAGGCGGTCCTGACGGGCATCGTCGAGGGGGTCTTCTCGGTCGATCGCGAGCGGCGCATCCGCTACCTGAACCCGCAGGCGGCCGCCCTCCTGGGCGTCGATCCCGACCGGGCCATAGGCCGCTTCTGCGGCGACGTCCTGCACCCCGAGGCGACCGACGGCGTGCGGCCCTGCGAGGAACGCTGCCCGATCGTGCACGCCCGCTTCAGGGGCAGCGCGCGCGCCACGGAGCAGCTCCTGCTGCCCGACGGCGCGCGGCGCGCGGTCGTGATCACCAGCGCCCGCTCCGGCCCCGCGGCGGCCGACCTGCAGTTCCAGGTGATGCGGGACGAGACCGAGTTCGAGGCGACGCGCCGCGTGCGGGACGCGGTGCTCGCCAACATCTCGCACGAGTTCCGCACCCCCCTGAGCGCGCAGCTCGCCTCCATCGAGCTGCTGCGCGAGCGCCTCGCCGATCTCAAGCCGGACGAGGCGCGCGGTCTGGTCCTGTCGCTCGAGCGGGGGACGCTGCGCCTGACGCAGCTGATCGACAACCTGCTCGAGAGCGTGCGCATCGAGGCGGGGCGCGACTCGATCCGCCGGCAGTCGGTGGCGCTCGACGAGGTGGTCGAGGAGGCGGTCGAGCTGACGTCGAGCCTGATCGCCCAGCGCGAGCAGATCCTGATCGTGAACCTGCCCTTCCCGCTGCCCGCGTTCTGGGGCGACGCCCCGCGGCTGGTGCAGGTGTTCGTCAACCTCCTGGCCAACGCCAACAAGTTCGCGCCGTCGGGATCCACGATTACCATAGAGGGCGCGGTGCGCCCGGCGGAGATCGTGCTGTGGGTGGAGGACCAGGGGCCCGGGCTGCCGCCCGGGGACGGCGCCTCGCTGTTCGGCCGCTTCGTGCGCGCGGCCGGCGCCGAGCCCGAGCCGGGGGGGCTGGGGCTCGGACTGTGGATCGTGAAGTCGATCGTGGAACGGCACCGCGGCCGCGTCGAGGCGGGAAGCGGCAGCGGCGGGAGCGGCACGCGCGTCTGCGTCGTCCTGCCACGGGAGCCCGGACATGAAGATCCTGGCCGTTGACGACGACCTCGAGCTGCTCGGCCTGATCGCCTTCGCCCTGCGCCAGGCGGGCTATCTCGTGCTCGAGGCGCGCGACGGTCCCGCGGCCCTTCAGACCTTCGAGCGCGAGCGGCCCGACCTCGTGATCCTCGACCTGAACCTGCCGCGCCTGAACGGCCTCGAGGTCCTCAAGAGGCTGCGCGAGGCCGGGGCGGCGACGCCGGTCATGCTGCTCACGGTGCGCTCGAGCGAGGAGGACCAGGTGCGCGGGCTCGACCAGGGAGCGGACGACTACCTCACCAAGCCGTTCAGCCCCCGCACGCTCCTGGCCCGCGTGCGCGCCCTGCTGCGCCGGGCCGGCATCGAGAAGCCGGCGGCCCTGGCGGCGGGCGACCTGGCCCTGGACGCCGAGCTGCAGACGGTGAGCGTGCGCGGCGGCGATCCGGTCCGGCTGACCAACCTGGAGTTCCGCCTGCTGCACTACCTGCTGGCCAACCCCGACTGCGCCCTGCCGGCCGACCGGCTGGCGGGCCACGTCTGGGGCTCCCGGGGCATGGGCGACCGCCAGCTCCTGAAGCAGCTGGTGCACCGCCTGCGCCAGAAAGTCGAGCGCGATCCCGCCGACCCCCAGCACCTGGTGACGGTGAGCGGCATCGGCTACCTCCTCCGGCCGGCCGCCGAGACGGGGCCGCGCCGTTGAGCCGTCCCCGGAGCCGCATTCCTGAATCCGCCGGCCCGATCCTGAATCCTATGCGCCTGGACCCACGCAAAGGAGGGACGATGATCACCATTCGCCCGGCGGGGGAGCGCGGCCACACGAACCTCGGCTGGCTCGACAGCTACCACACCTTCTCTTTCGGAGACTACCGCGATCCGGACCAGATGGGCTTCAGGGACCTGCGGGTCATCAACGAGGACCGCGTCCGGCCGGGGAAGGGGTTCGGCACCCACGGCCACCGCGACATGGAGATCCTCTCGATCGTCCTCGAGGGCGGCCTGGAGCACAAGGACAGCCTGGGCACCGGATCGGTGATCAAGCCCGGCGAGGTGCAGCGCATGACCGCCGGCACGGGGGTCACGCACAGCGAGTACAATCATTCGAAGACCGACGAGGTGCGCTTCCTGCAGATCTGGATCCTGCCCGAACGGGAAGGCCTGAAGCCCGGCTACGAGCAGAAGGCCTTCCCCGACGCCGGGAGCCGGGGGCGTCTGCTCCTCGTGGCCTCGCGGGACGGGCGCGAGGGGTCGCTGACGATCAACCAGGACGCGGCGGTCTATCTGGGCCGGCTCGGCTCCGGGCAGAGGCTGGTGCGCGCCATCGAACCCGGCCGGCATGCCTGGGTGCAGGTGGCCGCGGGGGCGGTGACCCTCGGCGAGCGGAGCCTGCGGGCGGGCGACGGCGCGTCGGTCAGCGGCGAGCGCTCTCTGGCCCTGGTCGGGAAGGAAGACGCCGAGGTGCTGGTTTTCGACTTGAAGTAGGCGGAGGGTGCCACGCCCGAGAGCGACGCGTCGATCGTGCAGGCGTTGCGCCGGGGCCTTGCGGGCCGGCGGCGCGCCGCACTCGCCCGCCCGGAGCGGGCGGCGGTCCTGGTGCCGGTGATCGATGACGGCGGTCCGCCTCGCCTCCTGATGATCCGCCGCACCACCGGGGTGCCGACGCACCAGGGCCAGGTCGCCTTTCCCGGGGGGTTCGTGAACCCCGGGGAGGGCGACCCGGTGCAGACGGCGCTGCGCGAGGCCGAGGAGGAGGTCGGCCTGCCGCGCGCCGCCGTGGAGGTGCTCGGGCTCCTCGACGACGTCCCGACTCGCTCCGACGCCGTGGCGGTCACGCCGGTGGTCGGGCGCGTCGCCAGCCTCCCGCCGCTGCGGCCGCAGCCCGAGGAGGTGGCGCGCATCTTCACCATTCCCCTCTCCGAGCTGGTCCGCCCCGAGTGCTGGACCTCGCGCACGGAGACGCTGGCGGGCCGCGAGCGCCTCATCCATTCGCTCGTCTACGACCGGGAGACCCTCTGGGGCCTCTCGGCGCGCATCGTGCTGGCCCTCCTGGCGCTCGGACCGGGAGGATCGCCCGTCCCCCTCAGCGCGGCATCTCCTTCGCGATGAAGTGCGACACGACGGGGGCCCGATCCCCGACATGCAGGGCCCGGGCCCGCGCCTCGACCTCCCGGTCGGAGACGGTGACCCGCTCGTGCTGGCGCAGATGCTCGATCCACGACGCCACCACGAACGACTCGATGTAGCGCCTCGTGTCTCCGGCATCGCTGAGCAGGTCCCAGCGGATCGCCCCGTCGCGCAGGCGGATCCGGCGCACATCCAGCATCGCGGCGGCGAACTGTTCCGCGCGCGCCGGGTCGATGCGGTATTCCACCGTGACCAGCACCGGCCCGCGCTCGGCGTCCGGCTCGTCCACCACCGCGGGGGCGGGCCAGTGCCGGGAGGGGGCCAGGTCGAGCCCTTCGCCGGTCGTCAGGCGGTGGCGGGCGGTGGCCAGGAGCCCAAGGACCAGCCCGGCGGCCGCGCCGAGGAGCGCGGCGCGCGCTCCGGCGCGCGCCGCGACCGCCCCCCACAGGGCGCTGCCTCCGGCCATCCCGCCGAAGAAGACCAGAAGATAGACGGAGAGCGCCCGGCCGCGCACCCAGGCCGGCAGGACCGCCTGGGCGCTGGTGTTGAACGCGGTCAGGAGGGTAATCCAGGCCGCGCCCGCGGCGGGCATCACGAAGCACAGCGGAATGAAGCTGCGCAAGAGGGCCAGGAGCACCATGGCCGCGGCGAACACGAGGGAGCCGATGGCCACCAGCGCGTTGATGCTCAACGTGCGGCGCAGGCGCGGCAGGCAGACGGCCCCCGCCACCGCCCCCGCGCCCAGGCCGCCGAGCAGGAGCCCGTACTGCGAGGCCTCCACCCCCACCTCGAAGCGCGCCACCACGGGGACCAGGGCCCAGAGGGCGCTGCCGAAGACGATGAAGACCCCCGCGCGCGCCATCACCGCGCGCAGGTCGGGCGCGTGTCTCACGTAGCGCAGCCCGGCCGCCATCGCGCCCCACAGACGCTCGGCGGGCAGGGCGCTGCGGTGCGCCGGGCGCCGCCAGCGGTAGAGCACCAGCACCACGCCGACGAAGGAAAGCGAGTTGAGCAGGAAGGCCGCGCCCGATCCGGCCAGCGCCACGACCAGGCCCCCGAGCGCCGGGCCGACGGCGCGAGCCAGGTTGATCCCGATCCCGTTCAGGGCCAGGGCCGAAAGGAGGTCCCGGCGCGGGACCAGCTCGGGGATGATCGCCTGCCAGGCCGGGGCGTTGAGCGCCGAGCCCACGCCGATGAGGAAGGTGAACGCCAAAAGCATCCAGGGACCGGTGGCGTGGAGCAGCGTCAGGGCGCCGAGGGCGCCGGACGCCAGGAGCATCCACCCCTGCGTCGCGAGCAGCAGGCGGCGGCGGTCGACGACGTCGGCGAGCGCCCCCGCGGGCAGCGCCAGCAGGAAGATCGGCAGGGTGGTGGCCGCCTGCACCAGCGCCACCATGAACGGCGACGAGGACAGCGAAGTCATCAGCCAGGTCGCGCCGACGTCCTGCACCCAGGTCCCGACGTAAGAAGCCACCGAGGCGATCCACAAGGAGCGGAACAGCTCCTGGCGCAGCGGCGACCAGGCCGACGGCGTCGCGGCTGCGCTCCCCACGGCGGCGGCAGTCTCCTCGGTGATCTCAGGGCGCATGCGGATGGGAGTCGGCGGAGAGGGTGGGATTCGAACCCACGGTGAGGTTTCCCCCACACACGCTTTCCAAGCGTGCTCCTTCAGCCACTCGGACACCTCTCCTCGGGATGCTCGTGCGACGGCTGTCGGAGGTCGGGCGGGATGATAGTCCGCGGCGTGACGCCGAGTCAACGAGCCTCGTGACTGAGGCATCCCCGGTGTGAAGCGCCGCGCCCCGCACTCGTGCACCCAGGCGAGGCGCCGCCGCTGGAGAGCACTCCCCCTACGCTCGAGACCTGAAGTGCCGGTGGAGCGGGGGATGCAAGGGAGTCCCGGGCGTGCCGCTGGCCGGAAAGGGCCGCACCGCCGGGCCGTCTCGGAGATCTAAATGATGTGATGCAGACGGAGAGGCCGATCCGGCGGAATGCACATCATTTCCACAGCCGAGCCCACAGGCTAAGCCCTATCGAACTCAGCATCTTGTGGAAATTTTTCCGGGCACCACAATATTGTGTGCTCGCCTCTTGACACGGCATCGGGCGCTGGCTACCCTAGCGATCAGTCTGCCGCCGGGCGCGTTCGGGAGTCGATCGTCGGTCCGAACGGTCGCGAGCGCGAGAGTCGGGTAGCCAATCCGGCGGCAGGGGTGGTCAGTGTAGCGCGACCCCATCCACGAGAGGGAGGCCGTGCCCGCCTCGGAGCCCATAATCCGGGGAACGAGGGGGTATTCGGCCCGGGGAAGACGACGGCTGGCCTCGTGGGTCGCATTTGAGCGTAGATCAGGGACCGGCCCCCGCGCCGGCCCCCCATCGACAGGGGCGATGACGCTATGAAGAGAGAGTCGGAGCTCAGAGAACGCCGGCCGGTATCGGCATCGCGTGAGGGGCGCAAGGCACAGCCGCACTCGGGTTTCCCTGCCCCGTTGACCCTGCGCAAGGCCGCCGACGGCCTCCGGATCGAGCGCTACTTCACCCGGCCCGGTGTGGACCCCTTCGACGAGATCGAATGGGAGACCCGCAACGCCCTCATCGCCAACGAGAAGGGCGAGATCGTCTTCGAGCAGCGCGACGTCGAGATCCCGAAGTTCTGGTCGCAGACCGCGACCAACGTCGTCGCCTCCAAGTACTTCCGCGGCACCCTCGGCACCGCCTCGCGCGAGCGCTCCGTGAAGCAGCTGATCGGCCGCGTGGTGCGCACCCTCGGCGGCTGGGGCCGGGCGCAAGGCTACTTCGACAGCGAGGCCGACGCCCAGGCGTACGAGGCCGAGCTGAAGCACCTGCTGGTCTACCAGAAGATGTCGTTCAACTCCCCGGTCTGGTTCAACATCGGGGTCGAGTCGCGCCCCCAATGCTCGGCGTGTTTTATCAACTCCGTCGAGGACACGATGGAGTCGATCCTGACCCTGGCCAGGACCGAGGGGATGCTCTTCAAGTACGGTTCCGGCACCGGCACGAACCTGTCGCCCATCCGCTCCTCGAAGGAGCTGCTGGCGGGCGGCGGCACCGCCTCCGGCCCGGTCTCCTTCATGAAGGGGTATGACGCCTTCGCTGGCGTGATCAAGAGCGGCGGCAAGACGCGCCGCGCCGCCAAGATGGTCATCCTGAACATCGACCATCCCGACGTCGTCGAGTTCATCAAGTGCAAGCAGAATGAGGAGAAGAAGGCCTGGGCCCTGATCGACGCCGGCTACTCTTCGGCGCTCGACGGGCCGGCCTACTCCTCGGTCTTCTTCCAGAACTCGAACAACTCGGTGCGCGTGATCGACGAGTTCATGGAAGCCATCATCCGTGACGCCGACTGGTCCACCCGCGAGGTGACGAGCGGCAAGCCGTTCGAGACCTTCAAGGCGCGCGATCTGATGCGCATGATCGCCGAGGCGACCTGGGCCTGCGGCGACCCCGGCATGCAGTTCGACACGACCGTGAACGACTGGCACCCCTGCTCGCACACGGCGCGGATCAATGCCAGCAATCCCTGCGTCACCGGCGACACTCTGGTCGCCACGGCCGAAGGCGCGATCGCGATCCGGGATCTCGTCGGCCGGCCGGTGGTCCAGATCGTCGGCAAGGACGGTGAGTTGGTTCCCGTCACCGAAGTCTTCAAGACGGGCGTCAAGCCGGTCTTCCTGCTGAAGACGCACTCCGGCTACACGCTGAAGGTGACCAAGGACCACCCGGTCTGGACCTCCAACCGGGGCGACGTCAAGGCGGGCGACCTGAAGGCCGGGGACCATCTCGCTCTGATGCCGGGACGCTTCGGCGCCGAATCCATCGATCCACGCATGGCGGAGTTCATCGGCATGGCCGTGGGCGATGGGTGCAAGAGCGGAGAGCAGGGCCAGGTCTTCGTCACCATGGGCGAGCACGAGGAGGCGGTCCTCGCGCCGTACGTCGACTACCTGAACTCCGTGAAGCCTGGCTGGAAGATCTCCGGGCTGACAAGGACCGCGACAGGAGTGCGCGTCGTCTCCTCGGCGAGCGAGGTCGTCCCGGTCGTGGATCGGTACGCCGTCCTCGACAAGGGATCCTCGGGGAAGCGCTTCACCGAGGCGGCCTTCCGGCTCGATCGGGAGACCACGGCGGCGCTTCT
>QHXZ01000016.1:1407-19306 GCA_003223165.1 Acidobacteriota bacterium | reverse complement strand
CAGCTCCTCCTGCTGCAGTTCGGGATCAAGGGGAAGATCTACGAGAACCGCCGCGGCGGCCACACCACGGCCGTCATGCCCGACGGCAAGGGGGGGACGAAGACCTACGACGTGAAAGAGATGCACTCGCTCCGCATCAGCCGGAACTCGCGCCTGCTGTTCGAGCGCTGGATCGGGTTCCATCCGGCGAGCGAGAAGGCCGGCAGGCTCCACGAGCTCAACGCCACCGTCGCCGCCTACAACGACTCCCTCACCGACGGCTTCGAGTCGCTCGAGAGGCTGGGTGAGGAGGAAGTCTTCGACCTGACGGAGCCGCGGACGCACCACTTCGTGGCCGGAGGGCTCCTGGTCCACAATTGCTCGGAATATATGTTCCTCGACGACTCCGCCTGCAACCTGGCGTCCCTGAACCTGATGAAGCTGACCAACGATCAGGGCGAGCTCGACGTCGCGGCCTACAAGAGGGCGATCGAGACGACCATCCTGGCGCAGGAGATCATTGTCGACAACGCCTCCTACCCGACGGCGCGCATCGCCCGCAACTCGCACGATTACCGGCCGCTCGGCCTCGGGTACGCCAATCTCGGGGCGCTCCTGATGAGCCGCGGGCTGGCGTACGACTCGGACGCCGGGCGGGACTACGCCGGCGCCATCACCGCCGTGCTGACCGGGCACGCCTACGTCGAGTCGTTCAACGGCTACGAAAAGAACCGCGAGCCGTTCCTGCGGGTCATCAAGAAGCATGGCTCGCACGTCGCGAAGATCGAGGCGGCGCACGTGCCGCTCGACCTCTACCAAGCGGCGCGCGACGCCTGGAACGAGGCGTACACGATGGGAGAGAAGCACGGTATCCGCAACGCCCAGGCGACGGTCATCGCGCCGACCGGCACGATCGCCTTCATGATGGACTGCGACACGACCGGCATCGAGCCCGACATCGCGCTCGTCAAGTACAAACGGCTCGTCGGCGGCGGCATGCTCAAGATCGTCAACCAGACCGTGCCGAAGGCGCTGTCGCGGCTGGGGTACTCCGAGCAGAAGGTCAAGGAGGTCCTGGAGTACATCGACGAGAACGAGACGATCGAGGGAGCGCCGCACCTCGGCGACGCGCACCTCTCGGTCTTCGACTGCGCCTTCAAGCCCCTGCGCGGCAGCCGCAGCATCCCCTACATGGGCCACGTCAAGATGATGGGCGCCACGCAGCCGTTCATCTCGGGGGCGATCTCGAAGACGGTCAACGTGCCTTCGGACGTGACCGTGGACGAGATCATGGAGGCCTACCTCCAGTCCTGGAAGCTGGGGCTCAAGGCGGTGGCCATCTACCGCGACGGCTGCAAGCGCAGCCAGCCTCTGTCGACCAGCAAGGACTCGTCCAAGGTCAAGATCGAGGCGGCCCCGGGCGTGGGTGTCGCCGTCGAAACTCCGGCGCGCGCCGTGCGCCGCCGCCTGCCCGACGAGCGCCGCGCCATCACGCACAAGTTCTCCATCGCCGGGCACGACGGCTACGTCACCGTCGGCATGTACGAGGACGGCCAGCCCGGCGAGATCTTCCTGGTGATGGCCAAGGAAGGGAGCGTCGTCTCCGGCCTGATGGACTGCTTCGCCACCGCCGTCTCGATGGCGCTGCAGTACGGCGTGCCGCTCCAGGTCCTGGTGGACAAGTTCAGCCACGTGCGCTTCGAGCCCTCGGGCTTCACCAACAACCCCGAGATCCCGATCGCCAAGTCGATCGTCGACTACATCTTCCGCTGGCTGGCCTCCAAGTTCCTGGCCAGGGACCAGCAGGTCGCCATCGGCGTGCACGTGAAGGAGGACGCCCCGGGAGCGACCGACCCAGGCCGCGCGCCGGTCCCGAACGGCGCCCTGCCGGTGAGCCTCGTCCCCGGCCCCGGCGGCGCGCCGTCCGGACGAGGCCCGTCCTCCGGCGGCTCTTCGGTCGGCGCCGCGGCGGCCGACCCCTCGCGCGCTCCCTTCGCCTTCCGCCCCGACGAGGACGCGCCGCCCTGCCCCGACTGCGGCTCGATCATGGTCCGCAACGCCGCCTGCTACAAGTGCCTCAACTGCGGCGCGACGAGCGGCTGCTCGTGACCGCGGGAGCGGCGTGACGACCTAGAACAGCACGGAGAACGCTCGCGCGCACCAAAGAGGGGGGCCGACAGACGGCCCCCTTTTTCTTCGACTACCGCCTGCGCCTGGCGGTGTCCTGCCGGACACGGGCCGTGATCAGGTGGGACGCGGGGCGTGGAAGTGATTCAGCGGCTTGGCGCGCGATACGGCGTCGAGCGGCGTCAGGCCGTGCGCCAGGTAGGCGGCGATCGCGGCCGAGAAGGTGCAGCCGGTGCCGTGCGTCGAGCGGGTCTCGACGCGCTCCGCCTTCAGCTCCTGGAAGTCCTTGCCGTCGTAGAAGAGATCGACCACGTTCGGCCCCTCGGCGTGCCCGCCCTTGATCACGACGCAGCGCGGGCCGAGGGCGTGCAGGCGCCGCGCCGCCTCGCGCATCGCCTCGGCGTCGGGGACGGCCATGCCGGCGAGGGTCTGCGCCTCGGGCAGGTTCGGCGTGACCATGGCGGCCAGGGGCAGGAGGCGCGAGGTCAGCGTGGCGATGGCGTTCTCCTTCAGGAGGCGGGCCCCGCTCTTCGAGACGATGACCGGATCGACGACCAGGTTGGGAATGCGATGCCGCTTCACGGCGGCGGCCACCGCCTCGATGATCGCCGCGCTCCAGAGCATGCCGGTCTTGGCGGCGTCGACGCCGATGTCGTCGGCGACGGCGTCGATCTGGGCCGCCACGACGTCGGGGCTGATCTTCTGGATGCGGGTGACCGCGACCGTGTTCTGGGCGGTGACGGCGGTGATCGCCGACATCCCGAAGACGCCGAGGGCGCCGAAGGTCTTGAGGTCGGCCTGGATGCCGGCACCCCCCCCGGAGTCCGACCCGGCGATGGTGAGGGCGCGCTTCATCCGGCGGCCCCTCCTGCGGCCCCCTTGCGCGCCTCGTTGATGCGGCGCTTGAGGGCGCGCGCCGCCGCGGCCATGTCGTCGGCCGAGACCACGGCCGAAACGACCGCCACCCCGGCGGCGCCGGCGGCGATCACGCCGGCCACGTTGTCGAGGGTGATGCCGCCGATGGCCACGACCGGGATCGAGACGGCTCGCACGATCTCGGCCAGCCGCTCCACTCCCAGCGGCTCACCGGCGTCCGGCTTGCTGCCGGTCGCGAAGAGCGGACCGACGCCGACGTAGTCGGCGCCCTCTTTCTGGGCCCGGCGGGCCTCCTCGCGGCTGGTGGCCGACACCCCGAGCAGGGCCGGCCGGGGCAAAAGGCGCCGGGCCTCGCGGGCCGGAAGGTCCGCCTGCCCCACGTGGACCCCGTCCGTCCCCGCCACCAGCGCCACGTCGACCTTTCCGGGCCATCGGCTGGATCTCGGCGGCGAAGCGACATAAGTTGATGGCCGGGGACGACTTGTCCCTCAACTGGACGGCATCCGCCCCGCCCTCGAGGGCGGCGCGCGCGATCTCGAGATGGGATCGCCCGCGGGACAGGACGGGGTCGGTGATGACGTAGAGGTCGTACCGGGGCCATCCCGCGACCATCGCTCCTCCGACTGCGTCCGGATTCTACCATCATGGCTGACTCGGATCCGGTGAATCCCTCCGACCCCGCCGCCCCGATCGAGGGGGTGGGTCCCGTCCGGGCGGCCGCCCGCCGCGAGGCCCAAGGCGCCGGCGCCTCCGCGGGCCCGGCGCAGCCGCCCAATCCTCTCCTGGCCCACCTGCTGTCGCTGCAGGACCTCCAGGTGGCGCTCGCCCGGCAGGACCGCGACGAGGAGATCCTGCGCGTCGGCACCGCCGGGGCGGTGGAGATCGTCGGGGCCGATTGCGGCATCGCCGCTGTCGACCCGACCGACGGCTTCCCGGCCGTGCGCGCCGGCTGCAGCGAGGGCCGGGGCATGGCGCAGCACGAGATGGAGATCATGACCCGCAGCGTGGCGGAGCACGCGGCGCGGGTCCGCGAGGGGAAGGTCCCCCGCGTGATCCTGGCGGCCGACCCGCGGCCGGACGATCCCGAGCCGGCCGCCGAGCCCCCGGCGCAGTTCCAGTCGCGCGGCTTCGGGGCGGTCCTGATCCTCGGCGTCGGGCTGCGCGCCGGGCTGACCGGCGTGCTGATCCTGGCGCGCCACGAGCCGCGGCCGTTCGGGCGGGACCGGGTCATCCTGGCCGAGATCCTCGCGTCGCAGCTGTCGATTCACGTCGAGCGGGTGCGCCGGGGGACGGAGGCGCGCCGCGCCGGCGGCCGCCTGCAGGGGGAGCTCGAGGCCGCCACCCGCACCCTGCGGGAGCGCGAGGAGGAGCTGGCCGGGCTGAACGCCGTCGCCGCGGCCGTCGGGCCGTCGAGCGACCTCGAGCGCCAGATCGACATGTTGCTGCGCAAGGCGATCGAGGTGACGCGCCACGCGGCGGGCGCCGTCTACCTCGTGGAGGAGCAGGGCGGCCGCGACCCGGTGCTGCGCTTCGCGCGCGGCATCGGCGAGGCGGCCTACCCGGAGCAGACGCCCGAGCACGCCTCCCGGCGCGGCGAGGGCCTGGCGGGCCGCGTCTGGGAGGGCGGCCTGCCCGCCTCGGTGCCGGACCTGTCCGCCGATCCCGCCTTCGAGCGCGGCCCGGCGCTGCACCGCGCCGGCTACAAAAGCCTGATCTGCGTGCCGCTGCGGGCCCGGGCGCGCACGGTCGGCGTCCTCGAGCTGCTGGCGACCGAGCACCGCGGCTACGCCGAGGCCGAGGTCAACCTGGCGCGCGCCATCGGCGACCAGATCGGCCTGGCGATCCAGACGGGGCGGCTGTTCCTGGACGTCATGCGCTACAGCATGGAGCTGGAGGAGCGGATCGAGCGGCAGGCGCAGGACCTGGCCCGCCGGGATCGCCTCGCGGCCCAGTCGACCCCTCAGCCCATGGCCGCCCTGGCGCAGGGATCCTCGGACATTCCGGCCCAGCTGGTGCAGGCGCAGAAGATGGAGTCGATCGGCACCCTCGCCTCCGGCATCGCGCACGACTTCAACAACATCATCGGCGCCATCCTCGGCTATGCCACCCACATCAGGAGCCTGGTGAGCGAGGACAACCCGATCTTCCGCGAGGCGGCGACCATCGAGCAGCAGGCCCAGCGGGCCTCGGTCCTGACCCGGCAGCTCCTGGACTTCGCGCGCGGCGGCGCGCAGCGCCTCGAGGCGCTCAACCTGAACCTGCTGCTCGAGGAGACCGTGTCGCTCCTGTCCAAGAGCATCGATCCGCGCATCGCCCTCGACGTGCAGTCCGACACGGAGCTTCCCGACGTGCACGCCGACGCCGGCCAGATGCGCCAGATTCTCCTGAGCGTGGCGGTCAACGCGCGCGATGCCCTTCCGGAGGGCGGCCGCATCACCTTCGAGACCCGCCTGGCGCACCTGGACGCGCGGTTCGTGGGCTCCTGTCCCGGCCTGGAGGCCGGTGACTACGTCGAGGTGGTGGTGCAGGACACCGGGGTGGGGATGAAGCCGGAGGTCCTCGACCGGGTCTTCGAGCCCTTCTTCACCACCAAGCCGGAGGGACAGGGGACCGGCCTCGGGCTGTCGGTGGTGCACGGGATCGTCAAGGACCACCGCGGCCACGTGACCATCAGCAGCACGCCGTTCGTGGGCACGACGGTGAGAATCTACCTGCCGGCCGCCGGCCGCTCGAGCGCCCGCGCCCGGGCGCTGCCGGTCCCGCACCTCCTGCAGCCGCGGCCCCAGGAAGCGGAGGAGCAGAGCGCCTCCGGGCCAGGCGGCCCGGGGCCCGGCGCCCCCGGGCCCCGCGACCCGGAATTCGGCGGCAGGGATTTCGATTTCCAGGAAGACCACCGCACGGAGCCGCCCGCCCCGATCGCCGAGGTCTGGTCGGGTCCCTCGCCCGATCCCGCGCCGCGGCCCGCACCCGGCCGCCATCCAGTGCCCGCGGAGGTCGCGCGGGTGACCTCGGGCCGCGAGGCGCCGCCGGCGCCCGCCGCGCGGCGGCCCGGCCCCGGAGGCCGCGTGCTGGTGGTGGATGACGAGCAGACGATTCGCGAGCTGGCGCGCGAGATCCTGCTGTCGCGCGGCTGCGAGGTGTTGCTCGCCCGGGACGGGGTGGACGCCCTGGAGATCTACCGCCAGGAGTGGGGCCGCATCTCCCTCGTGGTGCTCGACATGATGATGCCCCGGCTGGGCGGGCTCGAGACCTTCCGCCGCCTGCGCGGCATGGACCGGTCCATCCGCGTCCTTCTCTGTTCCGGCTACAGCCCGAGCGACCAGGCCCGGCAGGCGATCAAGGAAGGCGCGGTCGGCCTGCTCCCCAAGCCGTACACCATGTCGGAGCTTCTGGCCTGGGTCGACCGGCTCCTGCCGCGCGAGGCCAGGAGCTGAAGTCCGTGCCCCGGCCTCTCACCCCTTCCACGAGCGGGCGGGGACCGTCCTGATCCCCAGGGCGTGGACCTCGCGCCCGATCATCTCCCCGAGCGCCTCGTTGACCAGGCGGTGCTGGTCGATCGTCGCCAGGCCGTCGAAGCGCGCCGAGACGACCAGGACGCGGTAGTGCCCGCCCCCCGAAGCGGCTCCGGCGTGGCCGGCGTGCCGCGAGCTTTCGTCCTCGATCTCGAGATGCAGCGGCTGCAGGCTCTCCCTCAGGATCCGCTCGATGCGCGCGCGCGTCGTCTCCATGCTCGCCTCCCCGGGGCGCCGGTTCCCTGTATCCTACTGCGCCGGGGTGGCCGGCCGCGCGGGAACCTTGCGGCGCCTCGAGGGTCCAAGCAGTTCCCGCGGCGACCTGAGCCGCCGGCGGGGCACACGGGAGAAGAGAGCCATGAAGAGCCTGTCCGTCGTCACGCTCGCCGCGACCTTCCTGATCGCCTTCCCCGGCACGGGGGGAGGGCTCCTCGCCGCCGAGGAGGGCCCTCAGGTCACCATCTACAACCAGAACTTCGCCCTGGTGAAGGACACGCGATCGCTGTCCCTGAAGGAGGGGACGAGCGAGGTGCGGATCAGCGACGTCACGGCCCAGCTCGAGCCCGCCTCGGTGATCCTGCGCGACCTGAGGGATGCCAAGGGAGTGCAGATCCTGGAGCAGAACTACGAGGGGGACCCCCTCAGCCAGGGGTTCCTCCTGCGCCTGAGCGAAGGGAAAACACTCGCCTTCCAGGTCCAGAACCCCGCCACGGGCAAGCTGGAGATCCGCACCGGCCGGGTGATCCGCAGCGGCTACCTGCCGCACCAGGGGGCCTGGCAGACCTTCGGAAGCGAGTTCGCCATGCGGCAGCAGGCGCTGATGTCCGGCGGCGGCGCATCGCCCATCGTCGAGGTGGACGGGAAGATCCAGTTCTCGCTTCCCGGCGAGCCCCTCTTCGACGCCCCGGGGGCCGACGCCATCCTCAAGCCGACCCTCTTGTGGAGGATCTGGTCGGCGAAGGGCGGGCCGCACGACGTCGAGCTCTCCTACCTCACCGGAGGCCTGCGCTGGGAGGCGACCTACAACCTCGTCGCCCCCGAGAAGGGGGACCGCTTCGACCTCGTCGGCTGGGTCACGCTCGAGAACGAGAGCGGCAGCGAGTTCAAGGACGCGCGCGTCAGGCTGATGGCCGGCGAGGTGAGCAAGATCAAGCCTGGCGAGGCGCTGGGCGGCCTGAGGATGGAGAGCCGGATGGCCGCCAACGCGCCGGCGCCGGCGGTCAGCGAGAAGGCGTTCGACGAGTACCATCTCTATACGCTCGAGCGCCCGACGACCCTCAAGGATCGCGAGATCAAGCAGGTGGAGTTCTGCCGCGCCGACGGCATCCCCGGCAGCCGCCTCTACGTCTACGACGGCGCCCAGGTCGAGGCCTACCGCGGCTGGGACCCGGTCACCATCCGCAACAACCCCGAGTACGGCACGCAGAGCAACCCCAAGGTGTACACCATGCTGGAGTTCACCAACGGCAAGGCGGCGGGACTGGGGATCCCCCTGCCGAAGGGGACGATGAAGCTGTATCGCGCCGACGCGGACGGCCGCCGCGAGTTCATCGGCGAGAACACCATCGACCACACCCCGGCCGACGAGAAGGTCCGCATCTACGTCGGGAACGCCTTCGACCTGGTCGGCGAGAGGCGCCAGGTCGCCTACCAGGTGGACACGAAGGGACGCTGGGCCGACGAGTCGTTCGAGATCAAGGCCCGCAACCACAAGAAGGAGGCGGTCGAGATCCGCGTCGTCGAGCACCTGTACCGCTGGACCAACTGGAAGATCCAGGTCGAGTCCGACCCTCACCTCAAGACCGATGCGCAGACGGTCGAGTACCGCGTGAAGGTGCCGGCCGACGGTGAGAAGGTGGTGACCTACAAGGTGCATTACTCCTGGTAGTTCCGGCGGCCGCCGTTCCCGTCAGTAGGTCGCGGCGGGGGGCAGGGCGCGGGCGGGATCCATCCAGCGCTTGACGGCCGGATGCGCCAGGACCGCCTCCATGTAGGCCGCGGCCCGGGGCGCCTTCCCGGTCGGGACGCGAAACGAGGTCAGGCGGACGATGGCGGGGGCGAACATCACGTCGGCCGCGCCGAACTCTCCGCACAGGAACGGCCCCCTGGCCGTCTTCGGCGGCGGGTTCTCCTCCCACAGCGACAGCAGGTCGGCGGCCTCGGCGAGCGCCTCGGCGGGCGGCTGCGGCGGCTGCGGCAGGAAGCAGAGGTTGAACGACATCCCCTCGCGCAGCTTCATGAAGCCGGAGTGCATGGCCGCCGCCAGCCAGCGCGCCCGGGCGCGCTCGGCCCGGTCGGCCGGCCAGAGCGCCGGGTGGGCGGGAGGCGGGAAGGTCTCTTCGAGATACTCGATGATCGCCAGCGAGTCGGGGACGACGATCGCGCCGTGGTGCAGCACCGGCACTCTTCCGGTCGGGGAGACGCGCCGGCGGCGGGAGCGGTCCTTGTCCTCGCGCAGGGGGATGGTCCGTTCCTCGAAGTCGAGGCCCTTCGCGGCCAGCGCGACGTAGGCGCGCATCGACCAGGAGGAGATGTTCTTCTCGCCGATGTACAGGACCAGGCCGTCGCGCATGGCGGCATTGTACACGAGCGGCGCGGGGTTGTCGTAGAATCTGCGGCCATCATGACCAGCGATCCGGCCCGGCGCCACGCCTTCCTGATCAGCCTGAACTTCGCCGCGGTCTACGTCCTGTGGGGCTCGACCTACCTCGCCATCCGCGTCGGCCTCGAGGACCTCCCCCCGGCGCTGATGGCCGGCGCGCGCTTCCTGGTGGCCGGCCTGCTCATGTTCGGCTGGCTGCGCTGGCGCGGCACGGCGCTGCCGCCGCGCCGGATGCTCGGCCCGATCGCCCTGACCGGGATGCTCCTCCTGTTCGGGGGGAACTTCCTCGTCACCTACTCGGAGCTGACCGTCTCCTCCGGGATGGCGGCGGTCATCGTGGCGAACCTGCCGTTCTTCATGACCGGCCTGGAGGCGTTGCGCGAAGATGGGGAGCGGCTGTCGTCGTTCGGCGTCCTGGGGCTGGTCACCGGCTTCGCCGGCATGCTCATCTTGATGTGGCCCAAGCTGATGACGCTCCGGGCCGGCGGCGGCCTCGGCGGCTTCCGCGGCGAGCTGGCGCTCCTGGGGGCGAACCTGTGCTGGGCGAGCGGATCGATCTACTCCAAGCACCGGGTGAAGGGAGTCGAGCCGCTGATGGCGGTGGCGCTCGAGATGCTGATCGCCGGGGCGGCCCTCACGGCCGCCGGGCTGGCCTTCGGCGAGGCGCCGCGTTTCCACCTGACGGCGCGCGCCGCGTCGGCGCTCGCGTGGCTGGTGGTGGCCGGATCGCTCCTAGGCTACTCCGCCTACATGTGGCTCCTCAACCATGTGCCGGCGGCCAAGGTCTCGACCTACGCTTACGTCAACCCGATCATCGCCCTCTTTCTGGGCTGGCTCTGCCTCGGCGAGGCGCTGACCACCCGCATGGGCGCCGGCACCGCCGTGATCCTCGGCGGGGTCGCCGTGGTCAACGCGGCGCGCGTCCGCGTGCGCTGAGGCGTCCCCGGAGCCCGCTCCGTGCACCATGGACGCCTCAGATCGGAAGGCACTTGACACAGGACCGGTGCCGAGGTGAAAATATGGCGAAACTTATCCCCCCGACGGAGCGCGCCGATGCCCGACCTCCTGTTCGAGGCACGATCCACCGCCACACCCTCGCCCTCGCCCGCCTTTCCGGCGGCCGCCGCGACGCCGATCGCCGAGGCGAAGGGGGTCGCCTACTTCGACCTGCCGTGCCGGTCGGTGCTCAACCGCTGCACCTCTCCGCGCATGCCGTTCGAATGGACGATCAACCCCTACCGGGGCTGTGAGTTCGCCTGCACCTACTGCTACGCGCGCTACACCCACGAGTTCATGGGCTTCGACGACCCGCTCGATTTCGAACGGAAAATTTTCGTCAAGCGGGACGCGCCACGTACCTTGCTGCGGGACCTGACCTCGTCCCGGCTCGAGGGTCGCTCGATCGCCATCGGCACCGCCACCGACCCGTACCAGCCGGCCGAACGCACCTACAAGGTGACGCGCGGCATCCTCGAGACGCTGGCGCGCTGCCGGGGCCTGCGGCTGTCGCTCACCACCAAGTCCGCCCTGGTGGTGCGCGACCTCGACCTGCTCGGGACGATCGCGGCGCGCAGCCGCCTCACCATCAACGTCTCGGTCACAACCCTCGACCGCCGCCTGGCGCGCCGCCTCGAGCCGCGGGCCACGACGCCCGAGAAGCGGTTCGAGGCCATCGAGACCTTGCGCGCCGCCGGCATCGCGGCGGGGGTGTTCCTGATGCCGGTGCTGCCGGGAATCACCGATTCGGAGTCGTCGCTCGAGGCGGTCATCGCGCGATCCGCCCGGGCCGGCGCCCTCTACCTCGCCAGCCAGGTGCTCTTCCTGACCTCGTCGTCCCGCCTGCGGTTCTTCGCCTTCCTGCGGCAGGATCTGCCCGACCGGTACCGGGCCTATCGCGACATCTACGGCGCCTCCATGGAGCACCGGGAGTCGTACCGGCGCCGCATCCACGACCTGGTCGACCGGCTGCGCCGGCGGTACGGCTTGGTCTCCTCCATGCGCGAGGACGGTGAGGAGCGGCCCAACGTCGCCGCGGCGCCCGGCGGCACCGCGATGGCGGGGGCCGGTGGCGCCGGCGGAGAGCAGATGCCCCTGGTCCTCTGAAGGCCGGCCCGCCCTCCCGATCTCCTCTCGACGCTGCGCGCTCTCGGGGCTGTGGCGAAAAACCCTCGCGTTTCCTGGAAAGGGGGCCGCACGGCCCCTATATTCGCCGCGACCAACGTCTTCAGGGCGGCGGGCCGGAGCGGGTCATGCGCAGGGCGGACGAGAGGGTCGGAAGAACGGCGCGCGAGGCGGCGGGAGCCGCGCACGACGGGCGGTCCGCGGAGCCGCGTGCCGCCCCATCCGCGGAAGCGCCGGGGAGCGCCGCGCCGCACCGGCGCCGCTCGGACCTGCTCGTCGGGACGAGCCCGGCGATGACCCGGGTGCACGAGCTGGTGGTGGTGGCCGCGCGCACCGAGATCCCGGTCCTGATCCTGGGGGAGAGCGGCACCGGCAAGGAGCTGGTGGCGCGGGCCGTCCATTACACCGGGCCACGCTCGGCCCGCCCTTTCATCACCGTGAACTGCGGCGCCATCCCCGAGACGCTGATGGAGGACGAGCTGTTCGGCCACGCGCGGGGCGCCTATACCGGCGCGCACGCGGACAAGAAGGGGGTCTTCGAGGAGGCGGACGGCGGCTCCCTTTTTCTGGACGAGATCGGCGAGCTGTACCCGTCCTGCCAGGTGAAGCTGCTGCGCGTCCTGCAGGAACGCGAGGTGCGCCGGCTGGGGGAGACCCGCAATCGCAGCGTCAACGTGCGGGTCATCGCCGCCACCAACCGCGATCTGAAGAAGGACATGGAGCAGAGGCGCTTCCGCGAGGACCTCTTTCACCGCATCAGCGTCCTGCCGATCAGCATCCCGCCCCTGCGCGAAAGGCACGA
The DNA here is from genome assembly GCA_003223165.1 of Acidobacteriota bacterium. Taxonomy (GTDB): domain Bacteria; phylum Acidobacteriota; class Polarisedimenticolia; order Gp22-AA2; family Gp22-AA2; genus QHXZ01. The sequence goes on along the minus strand of QHXZ01000016.1, from coordinate 7,287 downwards.
TGACGTGCCGCTCCTGGTGGGCCAGTTCATGACCCAGTTCAATCGCGAGCTGGGGCGATCGATCACCGCCTTCACGCCGCGCGCCCTGGAGCGGCTCAAGGCGTACCCCTGGCCCGGCAACGTCCGCGAGCTCGAGAACCGGATCAAGCAGGCGATGCTGATGGCCAAAGGAGACGTCGTGGACGCCGAGTCGCTGGCCCTCTTCTCCGGGCAGGCGCCGGGCACTGAGTTCCCGTCGTTTCGCAAGGCCAAGACCGAATTCGAGAGGGGCTACGTCGTCCAGGCCCTGCGCGCCACCGGCGGCAAGGTCGCCGCCGCGGCCCGGCTGGCGGGCAAAGACCGGAAGGACTTCTACGCCCTGATGAAAAAACATGGCATCGACCCCGACGACTATCGGGACTGACTCCTCCAGCGCGTAGGGCTTTCCCCCCAGGCGCCTGAAACCCCCCCACCCGTCGCTAGAGGCCCACCACCCACCCCGCCGCCGGGGCGTGGGCGATTCTCCCCGCTTCCCGGCTCCTCGCCGGGGGTCCCGGCCATCGGGTCCTGAACCGACTCGGTCCCCGGCAAGCAGCCCATTCGCGGGCAGATGACGGGTCGATCCATCGTCTCCTTGCGACCCGGTTGCCTTGCCGGCTGGCATCGGTTCTTGCTTCGCCCCCTCGGCTCGACGGTCGAGCGGAGCTCGTGCGGTAGGGATCCCCTGTGGGAGATCCCCCTCGCCACCCCTGACACTTCCCGACACGGAGCCGTCGCGCTCCCGGCCCGCGCCCGCGCAACTCGTTGAAAAGACTCGATCGCCACGGTCGGGCCCAAGGGTGTCGGGCGCGGCACGCCCCTCGCAGTGGGGGGGCCTGGAGGTCCAGGCATGTCGCAGGCGAAGGGCCAGCCGGAAGGTTCGTCGGGGCAGCGGGTCCCGGGCGGGGCCGCGCGTCCCGACATCGCCGAGCGGGTCCTGCACTACTTCGGCCGCAACGCCGAGGCGATGGACTCGGTCGAGGGGATCGCCCGCTTCTGGGTGCACGAGGACCGCAGCGTCGTCGAGCGCTGTCTGGTGGATTTGAACGCCCGCGGCCTGCTCGACCGGAGAACCATCGCCGGGACCGATTTCTACTCCCTCCCCAAGCCGACGTCGCGGCCGCAGGCCCCGCAGTCGACCCGGCCTCCTTCGGCGCCGGGGGCGCCCGCGTCCGCGCTTCCCGCCCGCGCCGGAGCGCCCGCGCCCGACGCCGGCGCCGCGCGCGCGACGCAGGGCGGCACGGAGGCCCCGGGCCGGATCCTGGTCGTGGACGACGAGGCCGCGGTCCGCAAGTTCCTGGTCGCCGCCCTTACCGATGTCGGGCACAGCGTGGCGGCCGCCGAGAACGGCCAGCAGGCGATCGAGATGTTCCGCGCCGATCCATGCGACCTGGTGGTGACCGACGTGCTGATGCCGGGGCTGTCGGGCCTCGAGGTGCTACAGGCGATCAAGCACCACAGCGCTTCGACCGAGGTCATCGTGATCACCGCCCACGCCACGCTCGAGACGGCGATCGAAGCGCTGCGCGACGGGGCCTACGACCTGATCACCAAGCCGCTGGCCGACCTCGAGAGCCTCTACCGGGTGGTGCGGCGGGCCCTGGAGCGCCGGCGCCTGTCGCAGGAGAACCGCCTGCTGGTCGGCAGCCTGCAGGCGCGCAACGTCGAGCTGAAGGAAACGGTGGCGCGGCTGGCGGCCGTCAACGAGATCGGCAAGGCCACCACCGGCCTCCTCGACATGGAAGAGCTGTACGACGCGCTGGTGCGGCTGGTGGCCCAGCAGCTCAAGGCGCGGCGCGTGTCGGTCCTGGTGAGCGAGCCGAACTCCGACACCATGAGCCTGGTCGCCTCGGTCGGCATCACCGACGCCGAGGCGCTGAACCGCCGCGTCAAGGTCGGAGAGGGGATCGCGGGGAAGGTGGCCGAGGCGCAGGCGCCGCTGCTGGTGCAGGACATCGGCAAGAGCGACCTCAAGGCGCTGGCGACCACCGGCCGATACAGCACGTCGTCCTTCATGATCACGCCGCTGATGGTCTCCTACCCGATCCGCTACCAGCGCAAGCGCGTCGGGGTGATCAACGTCAGCGACAAGCACTCCGGCGATCCCTTCACCGAGCAGGACCTCGAGTTCCTCTCCACGCTCTCCTCGCAAGTGGCGGTGGCGATCGAGAACGCCCGCCTGGTGAAGGAGATGGAGAACGGCTACCTGGGGGCCCTGGTGGCGCTGATCCGCTCCGCGGAGGACGCCCGCCCGGAGACCCGCGGCCATACGAAGAAGGTGTCCGATCTGGCGGCCGCCCTGGCGATCGCCCTGCGGCTGCCCGAGCCGCGCATCACGCTCCTGATGCGCGCCGCCGCCCTGCACGAGGTCGGTCGGCTGGCGACGCAGCCGGGGAGCGGCGCGCGTGGCAAGGAGAAAGGGGAGGGGGTCGATCCCTGGAGCCCGACGTCGGTCATGGCGGCCGAGAGGCTCCTGGCGCCGATCGCCTCGCTGCGCACCGCCCGCGAGATCATCCTGCACGCCGCCGACTGGTTCGACGCCGCGCCGATTCCCTTCGGCACCGAGCGGACGGGCATTCCGATCGAATCGCGCATCCTCTCGGTCTGCGAGGACTTCGCGCGGCTGACCGGCGGCAACGGCCATGACCCGGAGCGCGCCCGCCAGGCCCTCGAGGGGATCCGCAAGCGCGCCGGCCGCAAGCACGACCCCGAGGTGGTGGAAGCCCTGAGCCGGGTCGTCCAGGGGGGAGGCCCGCGATGACGCCGACCCGCCTCCTCTCGTGCCTCAAGCGGTCCCGCTTCATCCGGCTGCTGGCCTGCGGCGCGTTCCTCGTCTGCGTTCCAGGTCTCCGGGACGCCCGGGCGCAGGTCACCCTGGACAGCACCAGCAGCGCCGCGGGGGCGGCGGCGAACGTCCTCAGCCTCACCTGGTCGCATACGGTCGGCGCCGGGACGAACCGGATCTTGATCGTCGGCGTGTCGATCGTCGATGGAGGCGCCACGGTCACCGGCGTCACCTACTCCGGACAAGCCCTGACTCTGATCGGCGGCCAGACGGCCGGAGCGAACACCGACCGCATCGAAATGTGGAGATTGATCGCGCCTCCGACCGGCACGGCCAGCATCGTCGTGACGCTCTCGGCGGCGAAGCGGATCGTCGGTGGCGCCGTCTCGTACACCGGAGTGGACCAGACGACGCCGCTCGGCGCCTTCGTGTCGGCCAACGGCAACAGCGCGATCCCCACCGTCAACGTGACCAGCGCCGCCGGGGAAGTGGTCGTGGACACCATCGCGGCCCCCGGCAACGGCGCTCCCCTGGCCGTCGGCGCGGGACAGACCCAGCGCTGGAACCGCACGACCGGCGCCGCCGCCACCGAGGTGCTCGGGGGCGGCAGCACCGAGCCGGGGGCCGCCACCGTGACCATGTCCTGGACCCTGGCCGCCGCGCGTCAATGGGCCATCGGCGCGGTGCCGCTCAAGCCGGTGACCCCGCCCGTGCTGACCATCGCCAAGACCGATTCTCCCGACCCGGTGGCGGCCGGCAGCAACATCACCTACACGCTGAACTACTCGAACACGGGGACGACCGGCGCCACGGGGGTGGTGATCACCGACACGGTGCCGACCAACACCTCCTTCGTCTCGGCCACCGGCGGCGGGACGCTGGCCGGCGCGACGGTGACCTGGAACATCGGCAACCTCGCGGGGGGTGGGTCGGGCTCGGTGCAGATGGTCGTGAAGGCCAACAGCCCGCTGGCGAACGGGACGGTCATCACGAACGGGACCTACAACATCGACTGCAACGAGACGGCGGCGGTGAACGGCGCCGCCATCACGACCACGGTCACCTCGGCGCCGGTGCTCGCGATCTCGAAGACCGACAGCCCGGATCCGGTCGGTCCCGGGGCGAACATCACCTATACGATCAGCTATTCCAATACCGGCAATGAGAACGCCTCGGGCACGGTGATCACCGACACGGTGCCGGCGAACACGTCGTTCGTCTCGGCGACCGGCGGCGGCACGCTGGCGGCGGGGGTGGTCACCTGGAACCTCGGCGCCCTGAACGCCGGGACCTCCGGGTCGGTGCAGCTGGTGGTCGCCGTCGGGGGCGGGGTGCCGGTCGGGACGGTGATCACCAACGGGACGTACGGCATCGACTCCACGCAGACGGCGCCCCTGAGCGGCGCCGCGATCACCACGACGGTCCAGAACAGCCCGCTCCTGACCGTCAGCAAGACGGTCACCGACGACAACGGCGGGGTGCCACGGCCCGGCGAGATCCTGCACTACACGATCACCGTCACGAACATCGGCTCCGCCGCGGCGACCAGCGTCCTGTTCTCCGACCCGATCCCGGCCAGCACGACCTACCTGCCGGGCTCCCTGACCTCGGATGATCCGACCGATGTCCTGACGGAGGGGAATCCGCTGCAGGTGCAGGTCGGCACGCTCCCGGCCGTCGGCGGGGGCGACAACGACGTGGTCATCGCCTTCGACGTGCAGATCAGCCCCGGGGCCGCGAACGGCCTGGTCCTGAGCAACCAGGCGACCGTGACCGCCGCCGGCGGGATCAGCAAGGTGTCGGACGATCCCTCGACCGGGGCCGCCGACGACGCCACGCTGATCACCGTGGTCAACCCGCTGAATATCAGCCTGACCAAGAGCCGCGACAAGGCGACCGCCAAGCCGGGCGAGACGATCACCTACACCCTGGCCTACTCGAACACCGGGACCGGCGCGGCGACCAACGTCTCCATCACCGACGTCGTGCCGTCGCAGACCACCTTCGTCAGCGCCACCGGTGGTGGCGTCCTGACCGGCGTCGTGGTGACGTGGAACCTCGGCGGCATCGCCGCCGGCGGCTCCGGATCGGTGCAGTTCACGGTCACCGTGAACAACGGGACGACCGCCGGCGTCGTCATCAGCAACAGCGCCAGCATCTCGTTCCAGGACGACCTGGGGAATACGCAAAACCCCAAGACCTCGAACAGCGTGTCGACGACGGTCGGCCAAGGTGCCGCCGTGATGGTCGGCCCGAGCCAGAACGCCACGATCCACGGCGGGACCGGCAACGTCGTGACCTACACCTTCACGGTGCAGAACACTGGCAACGGCACCGATCGCTTCGACCTGACCGACATCATCGTCCTCGCCCAGTACAACGTGACCGTGGAGCTTCTCTCCTCGACCGGAGCGGTCCTGGCGACCGACAACCTGGTGGCAAACGGAACGTGGGACTCGCTGGGGGCGGGCGCCGACACCGACGCCGACGGTCTGCCCGACACCGGGAACATCGCGGCCGGCGCCACCGTCACCTACCAGCTGCGGATCACCGAGGGGAATGGCGCCGGAAATGGACAGCAGGCGGTCGTGCAGATCCGCGCTACCTCGAATTTCGATGCGACCGTGTTCAACGCGGCGACCTTCACCACGGTCGTGGGTAACAACCAGTTCCTGCTCGATCTGATCAAGACCGATGCGCCGGACCCGATCGCGGCGGGGAGCAACATCACCTACACGATCCAGGCGCAGAGCAACGGCTCCAAGGCGCTCACCGGCGTGGTGATCACCGACCCCGTGCCGGCCAACACGACCTTCGTGTCGGCGACCGGGGGCGGCACCCTGGCGGGCGGGGTCGTGACCTGGAACGTCGGGGGGCTCGCCGCCGGAGCGTCCACCGCCCTGACGTTGACAGTCCAGGTCGGGGCGGCGGTCCCGAACGGCACGGTCATCGTGAACACCGCCTCCGGGGTCAGTACCCAGACCACGACGCCGACCCAGGCGACGACCACGACGACCGTGCAGTCGCCGGTCTCCTTCGCCTCCAGCGCCAAGACGGTGAACTTCGCCAGCGCCAAC
>QHXZ01000016.1:0-1373 GCA_003223165.1 Acidobacteriota bacterium | reverse complement strand
ACCGGCGTGGTGGTGACCGATACGGCGCCGGCCAACACCACGTACGTGGGTGGCTCGATCACCGGCACGGGCGCCAACGCCGGCGGCGCGCCGAACCTGGTCTGGAACATCGGGAATATGGCGGGCGGGACTTCGCAGACCCTGACCTTCCAGGTCCTGGTGAGCAACCCCGTGCCGGCCGGCACGGCGTCGGTCAGCAATACCGCGACCATCGACAGCAACGAGACGACGCCGATCGTGACCAATGCGGCGACCACCTCGATCACCGCGGCGCCCAACTTCGCGCTGTCCACCAAGGCGGCCACCGACCTGAACGGCGGGCTGGTGACCACGGGCGACACGCTGCGCTACACCATCGTCGTCCGCAACAGCGGCAACATGAACGCCACCGGCGTGGTGGTCACCGACACGGTGCCGGCGGGCATGACCTATGTCGGCGGATCCATCACCGGGACCGGCGCCGACGCGAGCGGGGCGCCGAACCTGGTCTGGAACATCGGCGCGCTGAACGGCGGAGGAGCGACCACGACGCTGACGTTCGACGCCGTGATCGCCGACGCGGTGGCCGGCGGTACCGTCATCTCCAACACCGGCTCGGTCGACAGCGCGCAGACGACGCCGGTCAGCACCAGCACCGCGTCGAGAACCGTGCAGGCCGGCTACACCGGAACGCTCACCTCGACCGCGACGATCAATCCCGGGAACACGGTCAACCTCACTCTGACCGACCGCAATCTCAACGCCAGCCCGACCGTCGTCAACACGGTCACGCTGACGACCGTCAACAGCGTCACGGGAGAGAGCGAGACCCGGACCTACACCGAGACCGGCGTGAATACGGGCATCTTCACCGCGACGGTGGCGACCGTGTTCGGCGCCGGCGCAGGGACGAACAACGATGGGACGTTCAATGTCCAGAGCGGGGACACCCTCGTCACCACCTACAACGATGCCCTGACCGCAACCGGAGGGGCCGCCACCGTGACGGCGACGACCGTCGTGGTGCAGGTCGTGCTCACCCTTTCCAAGAGCGACGCGCCCGATCCGGTGAACGCCGGCAGCAACATCACCTACACCCTGTCGTACGCCAACACCGGCGGCCAGAACGCCACCGGTGTGGTGATCACCGACACCATCCCGGCGAACACCAGCTTCGTGTCGGCGACCGCGGGCGGCACGCTGGCGGCGGGTGTAGTCACCTGGAACATCGGCAACCTGGTGGCGGGGGCCTCGGCGAGCGTGCAGTTGGTGGTGGCGGTGGCGAGCCCCTTGGCGAACGGCACGGTCATCACGAACGGCACCTACAACATCGACAGCAACGAGACCGCCCCGACCAACGGCGCGGCGATCACCACCACGGTGTCGTCGGCGCC
>QHXZ01000152.1 GCA_003223165.1 Acidobacteriota bacterium | reverse complement strand
GTCGTGATCGACAGGTACGGCACGGTCAGGCGGAACTGCTGCCGGTCGCTCGCGACCGTGACGATGAACGGCAGGTCGTAGAGATCGGTCTCGATGCCGCTCCCGAAGTCACCATGGAAATAGGTGGGCAGGAGGCGCAGTCCGACCCGGACCTCGGCGCGCGTTGCCGGAGCGCCTCCGACCGAGGCGAGGACGAGGGAGGCGAGAGACAGCAAGACCGGGAGAAGGGCCCTGGCCCTTCCCCCGGTCCGAAGCGAACGGCTTGACGCGGAGATCAGAACCCGTGCGCCGGATGATCGGGGCGGTCGGGATGCTCCGGCGGTTGCGGGTGGTCCGGGCGCTCCGGTGCATCGGGGCGGTCCGGACGCTCGGGGTGCGCGGGATGCTCCGGCCGCTCCGAGGGTGCGCGGGATGCTCCGGCCGCTCCGAGGCGTGCAGGGCGCGTTCCGCGGCCCCGCGGTCGAACTTCTGGCCGGCGATCAGCCCGTCGAGGGTCTGCAGGACCAGGGCGCGCTGCGCCGTGATGCGCGTCAGGGCGTCCTGGATCTTCGCCGCGGCCTTGGTCGGTACCGTGGCGATCACGCTCTGCAGATGGGTCTCACTCTTCTGGAAGGCGGCGGCGACCCGTGCGCGGGCGTTCACCAGCCCCGTGGTGTCGGGCTTGCCGCCCTTCCCCTGGTCCGTGTCGGTGTCAGTCTCGGAGTCCTTGTCGGTGTCGGCCTCGGCCGCCTCCTGCTCGTCCCCGGGGTGGCCATTCAGGGCGGCCAGCGCCTCATCGTGCCCCTTGATGGAGGCGTCGATCGCCTTCTGGATGCCGTCGCGCGCCTGCTCGGGGGCCCGCGCCAGAAGGTCGGTGAGGATCTGCGTGTGCTTGGCCGTGGCGGCCTCCACCTTGGCGACGGCGTTCTCCTTGCCGGTCGGTTTCGAGGTGGCGGCCAAGGCCGGTAGGGCGGCCACCGCCAGCGCGATGGCCACGAGCATGACGATCCTGAATCCTTTCACGATGCACCTCCTTAGGTAGGTGGCGACCGATGCCCCCTGGATCCGCCCGGAAACGGCGACACAAGCCGACTTCCGAACGACTCCTTCGGCCACCTGCCCAATTCGAACGCGGATCTCTTATACGACGGATGATCGCTCAAGGCAAGGCGAGGGCGAAAAAACTCGGAGGCGCGCGCTCAACGACCGCGCAGGCGCAGATCGAAGAGGTCGGGGCGGTTGTAATGGCCGGTCACGTCGAGCGCCATGCTCTCCTCGGCGATGCGGGCCAGGTCGAGGTCGGCGACCAGGATCTCCTCCCTGCCGACGACCGGTCCGGCCAGGAACGACCCGTCCGGCGCGATGATGCACGACCCGCCGTCGTAGAGCAGGGCGTCGGGCTTCCCTTTGAGATCGGCCGGGAGCTCGAGCCCCGGCGGCAGGTCCCTGGCGGCGATCAACTGCCCCACCGCGAGCACGAAGCAGCGCCCCTCGAAGGCGTAGTGGCGGCTGGCGATCTGATGCATCTCGTGCACCGCCGGCCAGGCCGAGACATGGATCTCCTCCGCCGATTCGTGCATGACCTGGCGGGCCAGCGGCATCCAGTGCTCCCAGCAGATGAGCGATCCGACCCGGCCCACGGGCGTCGGCACCGCCGCCAGCCCGCCGCCGTCCCCTTGGCCCCAGACCAGTCGCTCCGCGTGCGTCGGGACCAGCTTGCGGTGTCTGGACAGGATCGCGCCGTCGGCGCCGAAGACGATCTGGGTGTTGTAGAGGGTGCCATGGCCGGGGCCCGCCGGCACCCTCTCGTGCACACCGATGACCACGACCGTGGCATGCGCCCGGGCGGCCTCGGCCAGCCGCTCGGTCTCGGGGCCGGGAATCGCGACACTGTTCTCCAGCAGGCGGGCGTAGGCCTTCTTGGCCGGCGGGTGGTCCCACACCGCGGCCCCCGGGCAGAGGTCGAGCCAGGCGGGATACCCGGGGAGCCAGGTCTCGCCGAAGGCCGCCAGGCGCGCGCCGCGAGCCGCGGCCTCGTCGACCAGCCGCACGGCCTTCTCGACGCTGCCTCCGAGGTCGAGGAAGACCGGAGCCGCCTGCACCGCTGCGACCCGCACCGTCCTGCCGCCCATGCGCCCTCCACCCTCCCCATGCGACGAAGGGCGGGCAGTATAGCGCGGGCGACCCCGGAGAGCCCGCTCCGGGGATGTCGCAGCCGGTGAAATCGTGTTGATCTGCGACCATTCTGGGTGTATATGAATAAGGCATCGAACGGAGGCGTGGTGAACCTGTCCATGGTATGCCCCGCAAGCTGCTGCTGCACCTGTTGTTGTCGGCCCGACGGGCCGACCGGTGGCGGCGGGGAGCGGAGGGCTTCGGAAGTAGGGTGACCTAGAAGAACCTCCAGGGTTCGAGAAGGAATCCAAACCCACTGCCACCGGCGGTGGGTTTTTCATTTCCGGTCAATTTCATCAAGGAGGGGCCGCGTGGAAGTCTTTCAGTCCGTGACGGAGATCGATCCCAGCCGGCTGCAACAGATCTCGAGCGATCTCGAGCAGAAGAGTCCCCAGGACGTGCTGCGCTGGGGGATCGAGCGCTTCCGCGGCGGCATCACCGTCGCCTGCAGCTTCGGCGCCGAAGACGTCGTCCTGGCCGACATGGTCGCCCGGATCGATCGGTCGGTCCCGCTGTTCTACCTGGACACCGATTACCTGTTCCAGGAGACCTTCGAGGTCCGCGACCGGATCGTGGCCAAGTACGGCCTCGAGGCGGTGGGGGTCAAGTCGCTCCTGACCATCGAGGAGCAGGCGGCCCAGCACGGTGCCGACCTGTACGGCCGGCAACCCGACCTGTGCTGCAAGATCCGCAAGGTCGAGCCGCTCAAGCGCCACCTCGGCGGGTTCCAGGCCTGGATCACCGGCATCCGCCGCGACCAGGCACCCACCCGCGCCAACGCGGGCCTGGTGGAGTGGGACAAGATGTTCAATCTGGTGAAGCTCAACCCGCTGGCGAAGTGGACCTCGGAGGACGTCTGGTCCTACATCCGCGCCAACGACGTGCCCTACAACACCCTGCACGACCGCAACTATCCCAGCATCGGCTGCTGGCCCTGCACCCGCGAGGTCAAGCCGGGCGAGGACCCGCGCGCCGGGCGCTGGGCGAATTTCGAGAAGAAGGAGTGCGGGCTGCACACCGAGACCGGGCAGGCTAAGGCTCAGTGACGCGCCGCCCTCCGGGAGAGGAACATGGCCACTGACGAGGACCCCGGAACCGTCGAGGGCGCGGAGCGGCGCTTCGGCTCTCCCCAGGACGTCGAGGAGTTCGTGCGCACGCTCGAGGCCTACGAGCGGGGCGAGATCGGCCCCGACGACTTCAGGACCTTCCGCCTGACCCGCGGCATCTACGGCCAGAGGCAGGACGACGTGCAGATGATCCGCGTCAAGATCCCGCAGGGGATCCTGAACGGGAGCCAGCTCCGGGGGCTGGCCGAGGTGGCGCGCCGCTACTCGCGCGGCTTCGGGCACGTCACGACCCGCCAGAACGTGCAGTTCCACTTCGTCAAGATGGCGGTGGTGCCCGAGGCGATGGACGCCCTCGAGCGCACCGGCCTCACCACCCGCGAGGCCTGCGGCAACACGGTGCGCAACATCACCGCCTGCCCCATGGCGGGGGTCTGCACCACCGAGCCGTTCGACGTGACGCCGTACGGCGAGGCGGTCACCCGCTTCTTCCTGAGGAACCCGATCTGCCAGGCCCTGCCGCGCAAGTTCAAGATCTCCTTCTCCGGCTGCCCTTCCGACTGCGCCCTGGGGGCGATGCACGACATCGGCGTCATCGCCCGCACGCGCGAGAACGACGGCCGGAACGAGATCGGCTTCAAGGTGGTGATCGGCGGCGGATTGTCGGTGTCGCCGCAGGACGCCTGGGTGCTGCACGAGTTCCTGCCGCCCGAGAGGCTGATCCCGGTCTGCGAGGCGGTGGTGCGCGTCTTCGACCGCACCGGCAACCGCCGGAACAAAGGCCAGGCGCGCATGAAGTACGCCATCCGCAAGCTGGGATGGGAGGCGTTCAAGGCCGAGATCGACAAGGAGGCCGAGGGGATCCCAGGCACGCGCGATCCGGAGATCAGCAAGTACGTCGAAGACGCGCGGCCGGAGCGCGCCGGCCTTCCCGAGGGGCTGCACGCGCGCGTGGCCTCGTCGGGGCCCGAGGCCTTCCGTGCCTGGGCCGCCACCAACGCCAAGCCGCAGCGCCAGCCCGGCTACGCCATGGCGTTCGTGACCCTGCCGCGCGGCGACATCACGGCGGAGCAGATGGAGGCGGTCGCCGTCCTGGCGGAGACCTACGGCCACGGGACCGTCAGGACCACCCAGGACCAGAACCTCCTGGTCCGCTGGGTGAAGAGCGAGGACCTGCCCGCGCTCTACGCCGGCCTGGCCGCCGCCGGGCTGGCGCAAGGAGAGGCCGGACGGCTGCTCGATCCGACGTCGTGCCCCGGCGCCGAGTCGTGCAAGATCGCCATCACCGGATCGCGCGAGCTGACCCTGGCGGTGAAAGAGACGCTCACCGCCGCGGCGGGAAACGGCGGCCGGGACCTGATCGCCGCCGCCGGCGACCTGCGCATCAAGGTGAGCGGCTGCCCCAACTCGTGCGGGCAGCACCACGTGGCCGGCC
>QHXZ01000015.1 GCA_003223165.1 Acidobacteriota bacterium | reverse complement strand
CGAGGGCCGCGGCGCTCTCCAGCAGGCCCAGCGATTCTGCGGCCCTTCCCTGCTCGAGAACCGCCATGCCCAGATTGATCCGCGCATCCCTGAATTCGGGGTAGATGCCCAGGGCGGCGCGGAATCCTTCCTCCGCCTCGGGATACTGCTTGCGCCGCAGGTAGGCGTTCCCGAGGTTGTAGCGGATGCGGGCGCTCCTGGGCGAGACGCGCGCCGCGCTCTGGTAGAGAGCGAAATCGTCCTTCCAGTCGGGCAGGCGCGTCCAGGTCCTCGCGGCGCACGCGGCGGCCGCCAGCAGCGCGGCGGCCGCCGCCGCCCGTCCTGCGACCCTCGACCGTCCCGCCGCGGCGACGGCACCTCCGGCCAGCAGGCAGAGGCCTACGCTGGGCAGGTACATCAGACGCTCCGCGAGGAGCGTTCCGATGAAGAAGGCCAGGTTCGACGTGAGAAGCGCGCTGCCCGGGATCCAGAGAAGGGCGTACCCCCAGACCGGGGCCCGCGCCAGGAGCCAGCCTCCAGCCGCGAGAAGACCCAGCACGACGAGCAAGCCCGCGACGGCCAGCGGATCGAACGGCGAGCGGATCACCGGGATCTGGTCGTAGGAGTAATCCGCCGAGAGCCACCGGGGCCACAGGAGCAGTCCGGCGTAACGGGCCGCCGCGCCGAGGGCCGTCAGCCGTCCCGCGACCGCCCCGGCCGAGGCCGCGGGGTTGTCGACGAACGGGATCGGCTGTCCGACCCCCGCCGTGCCGAGCACGGCCAGCCGCGCGATGAGCATGGCTCCGAGCGTCGCGACGTGGCCCGCGTAGAGCGCCCCGCGGCCCCGGACGGGGGCCTCCGAGGGCGAAAGCGTCCGTTCGCCGAGCGCGCACAGGACGATCGCGACGGCGGCCGATTCCTTCGCCGCCATCCCCAGGAGCCCAGCCGACCAGGATCCGGCGCGCCAGCGCCAGGCTTCATGGAGCGGGGCCGTCTGCGCGCGTCGGTGGCAGAGGATCATCCCCAGGACACCGCACGCGGCGAGGATCTCTGCTCTCCCGACCACCCCCGCCACGGCCTCGACGTGGATCGGGTGCGCCGCGAAGAGCAGCCCGGCGCACGCCGCGCCGCGCCGCCCCGGCAGCAGATCGAGCGCCAGGAGCGTGACCAGGAGCGTGGCGAGCCCGTGCAGCAGGACGTTGACGAGGTGGAAGCCTCGTGGATCGAGGCCGCCGGCGAGCGCGCGGTTCAGGGCGAAGCTGAGGCTGGTGAGCGGACGGTAGAGTCCCTGCGACGGTCGCAGCGTGGCCCAGTACGGCGAGATCAGGAGCCGGGGGAGCCGTCGCACGTCCTGCACCAGCGGGTTCTGGACGATGATGGCCCGGTCATCGAAGACGAATTCGTGGTTCAAGGTGGGGAGGTGGAGCAGGATCGCCGCCAGGGGACAGGCGGCGAGAAGCAGGGCGCGCCCCTTCAAGGGCCGCTGGGGCCGGGAGTCGGGGTGTCCGGCAGCAGCGTGGCGCTGGTCAGGTCGACGTCGCGCTGGCCCCCCGGTCCCAGGTTGATCACCCCATCGAGGCGCGTCCGCCGTCCTTCGGCCACCTCGATGTCGGTGAGGTAACCGGTCGAGCGATGAACCCAGCTGTTGTCGCGGTTGAGGAGGTCGAAGGCCACGTAGACGTCGTAGGAGCCAGGATCCAGGTCGAAATCGAAGCGCTCCGGCAGGCTGATGCAACGGTAGGTCTCCTGCCAGAACGGGACCATCGCGGTCGGGTCCTCGCCCCGGGGCTTGTTGGCGGTGGGGGGAGCTGACAGGGCGGAGTCGGGCCCCGGGCTCCTCCGGCGCCTGCCGGTTCCTCCGCCCACCTTGCCGGCGGGCCTCCACGAGGCGGTCCTGTAGACCGGCGACTCGAAGAGCATCAGCGGCGTGTCGGCGGAGCCGCGCTTGATGGCCGAGATGGTGAACTTGTAGCCGAACGTGAAGACCTCAGACCCCTTGCGGGGCGGCTCCGCGCGCTCCGAGGGCGGCTTGGCCACGCGGTCGTCCGGGTGGGTGCACCAGCGCCGGTTGCCCCCCACGGCGAGCGTCAACCGGCCCTTCCCCGCGGCGGGAGCTTCGGGGAGGATGGCCGCGACGATCGAAGCGGGCTGGATCGGAGGAGGCTCGGGAGCCGGGGCGGTCTGCCGCTGCGGCGCCTGGGATGGAGAGGGGGCCGGCTGCGGCGTCCCGGCGAGAGCCATCCTCGCGAGGCACAGGAGCGCCGGCGCCGCGAGGCACAGCGCCCGCGACACGCGGAAGGAACGTTGCGCCGCTGGCTGTCGTTGTTTCACGGCCGCTCCACGAGGGACGACGAATGCAACCGGGACGGGCGCCATTATACTGCGAGGCCGGGGGGTCGGCCAACAGGCGCGCTCCCCGGACGCGGCCGGGAGGCCGACTTTTTTCCCGGAACTGCCCGTGTTCCAGTTAACGAGGTTGACGAACGCAGAGCTGGGAGTACGCGCTTCCAGCCGGTGTGTGGGGATGGTGGTGGAAAGGTCTCCAGGACGTGGTCAACTCCAGGAAGGCGGGCAGTTCCGGGAAACTCGATACCGCTCCCGCGCTCGACCCATGATCGGGCCGGCGCGGGTCATAGCGACCGCATGCGACCGCCGAGGCCTCCGTCGCCTGCTCTCGTATGTGCTTCCAGACAGTCGAAGCCATGACGCCTTTGCACCTCTCGCCTATATGTCGACGGTAGCGTACCTATGTTGAGACAATACCCTACGGCTAGGGGTCTGTCAATAGAAAACTACAATCTTTGGTAGGGACGCCCCGTGGATGAGAAAGTGCTGCTGGCTCTCGAATTCGACCACGTCCTCGCACTCCTGGCGGCCGAGACGGCTACCCCGCAGGGGGCCCGCGTGGCCGTGGGGCTGAGGCCCTCCTGGGAAGGTGCCGTGGTTGTGCGCGAGGGCGGGCTGACCGTCGAGGCGCAGCGCTACCTCGACGGAAGCGGGGCGCTTCCCTTCGGGACGCTGCCCGATCCGGAGCCCTTATTTCATCGCCTGCTGGTCGAGGGGAGCGTCCTCGCGCCTTTGGACGTTCTCGACCTGATCGCCCTCATGAAGAGCGGACGGGCGCTCAAGGCGGCCCTCTCCGAGGCCCGCGGCGAGTTCCCGAACCTCTGGAGCCTGGCGCGCGATCTCCCGGACCTGGGGAACCTGATCCGATTCCTGGACGGCAAGATCGCCACGACGGGAGAGATCGAGGACCGCGCCAGCGACGAGCTGGTCGGGGTGCGGCGCGACCTGCAGCGGGGCAAGGAGCGGCTCGAGACCGTGCTGGGGGACGTGGTCAGCCGGCCGGAGGTGGCGCGCGCCCTGCAGGACGATTTCATCTCCATCCGCAGCGAGCGGAAGGTCATCCCCATCCGCTCCGAGGCCCGCGCGGCCCTCCTGGGGATCGTCCACGGGATCTCGGGGAGCGGGGCGACGGTCTTCGTGGAGCCGATGGAGACCGTCGAGCTCAACAATGAGATCGTCACGCTCCGCGATCGCGAGGCGGCGGAAGTCCAGCGACTCCTGCAGGAGTACAGCGATCTCTTGCGCGGCCGCCTGGCGGAGTTGCGCGCGCTCGCGAGCGCCATCGGACGCCTCGACCTGGTGATGGCGCGGGCGCGCCTGGGGCGGCGGATGGGTGCGCGCCCCGCGCGGCCCGCCACGGCGGGCGAGATCCGGCTATCGGGCGCGCGGCATCCGCTGGTGGAGGAGAGCCTGCGCGCGGAGGGGGGGCGCATCGTACCGCTCGACCTCGCTCTTGAGGGAGGGACGCGGGTCCTGGTGATCAGCGGGCCCAACACCGGCGGCAAGACGGTCGCGCTCAAGACCATCGGCCTGCTCTCACTCATGTTCCAGTCCGGTCTCATGGTGCCGGCCGAGGAGGCGATCCTGCCGGTGTTCCAGGGCATCTTCATCGACATCGGCGACCGCCAGTCGATCGCCGACCGGCTGAGCACCTTCTCGGCCCGCATCCGGACCATCGCGGGAATCGTCGCCGCTTTCCGGCCGCCGGCCCTCGTTCTCCTCGACGAGGTGGGGACCGGCACCGACCCGGAGGAAGGGGCGGCGCTGGGGGTCGCCATCATCGATCACCTGCGCCAGCGCGAAGCGACCGCGATCGCCACGACGCACCTCGAAGTCCTCAAGGCCTACGCCGCCGAAACCCCGGCGTGCGCGAATGCCGGCATGCAGTTCGACGAATCGACCCTCACCCCGACTTACCGCCTGATCCCCGGAGTCCCGGGGCGGAGTGGAGGGCTGGAGATCGCCGAGCAGCTCGGCCTGCCCGGCTCCATCCTGGAGGCGGCCCGCGCCCGGCGCGGACGCTCCGGCGAGATGATCGCCTCCTACCTGGCGCGCCTCGAGCGCCTGTCGACCGATCTCGAGTCCCGCGTGGCCGAGAGCGAGGCGGCCCGGCGGCGCCTGGACGAGGACCGGGCAGCGCTCGAGGCCGGGCTCCGGGAGCGAGAGCTGCGCCAGCGCCAGGCGGTGGCGTCGGAGATCGAGATGGCCCTGCGCTCCATCCGCGATGCGGGGGACAGCTACCTGGCGTCGTTGAAAGACCGGGAGGTGGCCGAGCGACTGCGCCGCCAGGAGGCGAAGGCCGCGGAGGGCCTGCGCGCCGAGGCCCGCCGGCTGATCCGCGGCGTCTCAGGCGCCGCGCCTTCCGGCGGGCCGGCCGCGCCGAAGCTGACGCCCGGCATGACCGTCTTCGTCGAGGGCATGGGGGTGCGGGGGACGGTGGAGGAGGTGGCGGGCGCCCGGGTCGCGCTGCGGGTTCGCGGCAAGCGGGTCATGGTGGACCGTGAGGAGTGCCGCAGCGAAACGCCCCCCGGTCCGGCCCCCGCCGATCGGGGCCCGCGCCTGCCCCCCGGCGTCACGCTCGAGCGGCGCGGCGACCCGCCGGCGGGCCCGGAGATGCAGCTGCGCGGGCTGACGGTCGACGAGGCGCTCGCGCGCGTGGACAAATACCTGGACGACGCCTACCTGGCGGGCCAGAGCCCGGTGCGCCTGGTACACGGCGTCGGGACGGGCCGCCTGCAACGAGCCATCGCCGGCCTGCTGGCCCGGCATCCCCACGTGGAGGGGTTCGGCAGAGCGCCCGAGGACGAGGGAGGCGCCGGCGTGACCCTCGTCCGCCTGCGGCTCTGAGGAAGCGCCGCCCGGGCAGGCCTCTACCGCAGGCCCCAGAACGCGGCGAGCGGCGAACGATCCGTCGCGGAATCGAGGGTGATGGTCCCTGCTCCCACGACCTCGCACTCCAGCACCCAGGACTGCGGATCGTCGCCCGTCCGCTCCGCCGCCACCACCCGGTAGCGCCCGGGCGCAACGTCGGAGAACTCGAAGCGGCCGCCGGTCTCGGAGATCGTCTTCTGGCTGGCGTGCCGGTAGAAGATCTCGAGCGCCTTGTCCCGGCAGGCGGCGATCCGCTCCCGTCGCTGGCGCTCCGTCTCCTCCACCTGCTTCTTGAGTCGGTCGTTGCGCGTGGCCGCCTCGCGGAAATTGTCGGAGGATGCGAGGGCCCGGTTGTACTCGGCGCTCGCCTCCTCGACGCGCCGGCGCGCCTCCTCCACGGTCGCGCGACATTCCTCCCCCGCCCGTGCGTGCTCGCGGTCGAGCGCCTCCAGACCGGAGACCAGCAGGACGACCAGTCCGGCCCCCGCCGTCGGCCGCGCCGCCGGACCCGAGGCCGGCTGCAGCACGCCACGCACCACGGCCAGTCCGGCCGGCGGGGAAGCGACGCGCGCCGCGGATCCTCCCGCGGGCTCTCCGGCGTGCCCCATGACCCAGCCCTCGACGCGCACCTTGCGCCACCCTTCGCGCTCCTCGAGCACGGTGGTCGCCGCATCGGCCCGGCAGGTGGCGAGCCACGATCCGCGCGGGCCGTCGAGAAGCACGATCTCCGCAACGCCGGCCCGCAGGGGACGGAAGCACCAAAGCGACCATGCGGACACGATCACGAGCGACACGATCACGAGACGCTTCATGACAGGCTCCCTTTATCTCAAAAGTGGAAGGCGGCCGACAGGACGGCCAGAACGCTGGGTGCGGCGTCGGTGAGCCCCGCCCCCATGCCACCCCTCACGACGATGTTTTCCGCCGGGCGCCAGTCCATGCCGGCCAGAGCCTCGATGTCCTGGCCTTGGTCTTTGAAGCGCGCCCCTTCGTAGTTGACCTCGGCCAGGAAGGTCCATTCGTAGGAAAGCGGAACCAGCAGACCGAACCCGAGAAGGCCGGAGGTCCGACCCGCGTCGCGGCCGGCGGCCTTCGAGGCTCCCTGGCTCGCGGCACCGAGGCTCCCCACCAGGGTGGCCCCCGGGAAGCCCCGGCGCAGGCCCAGAAAGGCCCGGTACCCGAACGATCCCGGCCCCAGGCCCGAGCGTTCGTCGCCCAGCGGCAGGCTTGCGATGGCGCCCAGGCTCACCTCGACCGGGCTGCGGAGGAGTCGGTACTTGCCATAGAGCTGCGGATCGGCGAGGCCGGTCGCGTCGACTTCGGAGGCCAGCGTTGCTCCGAAGAGCGGCTGGCCCGCGTCGCGGGATCGCATCAGGGCCCTGGCCGTGAGGCCCGCTTCGACGTTCCGGCCGAAGCGGAAGGCGGCCCTGAGGTCGGCCCCGATGTCGCTCCCTCCGTCGACGCGCGCGTAGGTTCCCGCGGCCTCGATCCATCCCTTCGAAACCAAGGCACCGTCCTCGACGAAGTGCAGCAGCAGGCGGTGGTCCCCGGTCACGGCAACCTCGGCCCGGGCGCGCCCGGCGACGAGGAGAGACAGGACCGCCAGGAGTGCCGTGCGCAGTGCCCGGGCGCCGCCGGCGTGACGCGCGGAGGCGCCCGATCTCACAAACGTATGCGCCGCGGCGCTTGATCCAGACAGAGGTTCTCCTATATTTCGATCGAGGGACCGGCGGCGCCGGCGCCCCGCCTGGAGCGACGTTTGACCAAGATCGACCTGATCCGCACGATCCTCGAGCGCTGCCGTGCCCAGGCCCAGCCTCCCACGCCGGCCCGAACGGGGCTGCCGACCCGGTCTCCGGCCGCCGGCGGAGGGCTCGCGGGACTGCCGGTTCCCCGTCGGGCGCTGGCCGCCCTGCGCGATCCGCAGACCGGCAACCGTGTGACTCTCGTCCGTCCTCGCGCTCGGAACACCCGTCGCCGCTGAGTCGTCGCCGGCCGGGTCAGTGATCCTCGCCGTTCTCCGCCGGCGGAAAATTCTTGAGCCAGGTCTCGGAGTTGGCGAACGGTGAAGGGGAAGGAGCGGGCGTGTCGGGGCTCGCCACCTGGATTTGTGCGATGGCGCGCTCTTTCTGGCGGATCTCTACGACCTTCTGCTCGAAGGTCTCGATCGAGGCGGCCCCGGCGGCGGCCATCTCCAGCCTCTTGATCTTCTCCTGGAGGAGAACGATCTCGATGTTGCGGTCTTCGATCTCGATCTCGGCCTCCCGCAGGTGCTTGCGGAGGAACCTGATCTCCTTGGCGGCCCGGGCGCGGAGGGCGTCGTAGCGCTCCTGCGCCCTCGCCAACGCCTCGGCCTTGGTCTCGGCGTCCGCCTTGTACTCCAGGAGCTTTTGTCCGCCGGCACGGATCATGCCGTACTGGACGAGGATTTGCTCGTGCTTCATGAGCAGCTCGTTGAAGAGCGAGACCGGGACCGAGCCCTCCTGAATCGGGAGATCGAGGGCCGGACGCACCGGCCTGTCGGGACCCTCGTGGGACGGGACCATCGCGGTGGAGAAGCCGAGGGCGAGGAGATCCTCGCGCCGGATCTTGTACTCCTCCCCGAACTTGCCCATCTCCTTCTCGGCGATCAGGCGGCCGGATCGGATGTAACGTCTGACGGTGGCGGAGGTTCTGCCGATGAGTTGCGAGGCTTCGCGAATCGTCAGGAGCGTCATCTACGTCCCTCACATCGAGCGACTCTGACGCGGTCGGGAAGATCCGCGCGTTTTATACCAGAATCGATCTGCCAAGTAAAGGAACCGCAGGCGCACCGCGCGCTTCACGTTTCCTCGACCCAACGCGCCTCGACGCGGCCGAGTCCCGGGCCGATCTCGATCGCCACGTGGTGCCGCGCGTCCGGGTAGGAGGGGCTGCGATAGGTGCCCTGCTCGTCGCGCGTGAACTCGGGAAGCACCAGTTCCGCGGGGCCCCCGTCGCGCACGCTCATCTGCACGCCCAGAGTGCGTGGCACGAGCAGGGTCACGTCGCCCAGGCTCACGGAGACCTGGATGCCGGCCTCCCCGTGCCAGGCACCGCGCAAGTCGATCTCGAAATCGCCATCCCCCGCCAGGAGCGCGAACGTCGCGGGGCTGGCGTTCCCCAAGCGTGCGATCGTCAGGCGGCCCGGTCCTCCCGACACGGTGAACGCGGCCAAATCGCCCGCCAGCGGATCGTCGAAGGCCACCCGCGCCGTGCCCGCCCCGGTCGCCAGCGCGAGACGGGAAAGCATCAGGCCACCGAGGTCCGCGGTATGCCTTCCGGCGCCCAGGTCGAGGGACAGATCGAGCGGGTGATCCGGTGCCAAGCCCACGTCGAGGGCGTTGCGCTCGTCGCCGGCCGGAGCCGCCTCGCCACGTTCGCGCCTCCTGAGCCCGATACGGAGCACGGCGGTGCTCCCCTCCATCGCCTTGATCACCCGCGGCGCGAAGTGGGTGCGGCAGTAAGTGAGGTCCAGATCGTACAGCCGCCCCGGGGCGGCCCGGTGGACGGCGAGATCGCACGCAACAACTTGGAGGCTTGCCGCGAACGCGGTGGTGGAGCCGGCGTCGAGCCCTTCCTCGAGCTCGCTGTAATGGTGGGTCGTGTAGCACGCGCACAGAAAGAGGACGACCACGAAGGCCGCCGGCCATGCGGGGCGTCGCATCGCGTTCCCTCAGGCCTCCAAGCGCATGACGAGGAACCCGATGGCGGCGATCAGCATGCCGCTCAGCAGGTCGCCGAAGTGCGTCAGGAAGGGAAGATCGAACCGGCGTATCCCGCGGATCGCGATGTGGGTCACTCCCACCATCGTCACGATGGTGCTGGCGGCGAAGCCAAGGGTGGCCGCGATGAGCGCTCCGGCCCCCTCTGCCGAGGCGGCGAACAGGATCGGCACCAGCAGGGCGCAGGGGCTGATGCCGATGATCACGACCAGGGTCTCGCCGCTCACCGCCTCACGGAACCAGCGCTCGAGCAGATGACCATGGCCATGCAGGTGCCCGTGGTCGTGCAAGGTGCCTCCGGGCGGCCCAGGCCCGTCCTCCCCGCCCGGAGCCGTACGGGCATGGATGCGCCGCTCGCGGACGTGGGCCCACAGGCCGTACGACAGCCCGAACAGGACCAGGAAGCCTCCCGCCAGGAATTCCAGCGAGCGGTGCGTGCGCTGGGCGATGCCGCGGGCCGAGGTGGCCCCCATGAGGATGACTAGGCCGCCGACGAGGATCGACATCAAGACGTGCAGCAAGCCGGCCAGGCCGGTGAGCGCGGCGGTGCGCTTCTCGCTCCATCGTTGCGCGCGGGCCATGAGCACGAACGGCAGCCAGTGGTCGGGGATGAGGGCATGGATCACGGCGGTGGCGCAGGAAGAGAGGAACAGCAGGACCGCCGTATCGCTCACTCGCCCTCCCATCCGGCCGGTTCGGGAGCCGGTCGGGGCAGCGGGCGCGGATTATAGCATCCCGCCGTGGCCCCGCTCGTGCCCCGCGCGCCGCCGCAGGCGCGCCCGCGCACCCTTTCCGCGCTGCACACGCTCAGCGGAAACCCTTGTCTGGCTTGACTTCCAGAGTAGTCATCGGTATATTCCGCCATGCCCCCTTTCCACCCCGAAGGCCCGTGCCCGCACTCCCTGTCCAAGCCATGGACAGGCGCGATTCTGCGGCGCGCCCGGCCGGCGGCTCTCCTGCTGGGGGCGATCGGAGGGATCGGGACGGCCTTTGGAGCCGGTGCGGCCGGCGCGCCGGCCGAACCAGGGGCGCTGGCGGGGCCGGCGAGCGACCCGGCCCGGCCCGCCTCCCTCCGCCTGCGGCCGGCCCCCCTCCCGTCGCTCGGGTTCCCCTCTCTGTCCGTGCCGCGCTCCGACGCCGCGCCGGGCCTCGATGCGGCGCGGGAGATCGGCGGGACCGCCGGCGTGCCGCTCTTCCTCGCCGCCGGTGCTACCCGGCCGCCGATCCAGGGTCTGGTGCAGCAGCTGATGCGGCGCTTGCAGCACGAGGCGGGGCGCTACCGCGCCGAGACGGTGCTCGACCCGGCCTTGGCGTCCGATCCGCTCGATTCACACTTTGAGGAGCAGCGGGCTCGCGAGGCGGAACGGATCGTCTCGCGGGCCTTCCGGCGCACCCTGGAGGTCCCGATCGAGCAGAGGGCGCGCGGCACCTTCAACCTGGGCGGACTCGTCGACCTGGCCGGCTCGTGGTCCGGGCCGCGTTCCGGATCGCCATTGGCCGACGCCGCCGGGCCCGGGCCCCGGGAAGCGGTGGAGTTGAAGCTCGACGCGCACCCGAAACTGGTCCTGCGCGCCACCTTCCTCGGCTTCCGCGGCCGGGTCGAAGTGCCGATTCTCGACGACCCGCTGCGCGTGGTCTTCGAGCGCCCGCTCGGCGCGCGCGGCAGCGCCACCCTGACCGGGGGGACGTCGCGCGACGGCCGCGACTGGGCGACGCTCAACTTCAGCCTCCGCTTCTAGAAGCCGTCACGGCCTCCGGGAGGGGTCGCCCGGAGCACGTCGAGCAGGGCGCGGGCCTTGTCGAGGGTCTCCAGGTACTCTGCGCGCGGCTCGGAATCGGCGACAATCCCGCCCCCGACCCTGATCTGGCCCGCGCCGCCGCCGCAGACGATCGTGCGGATGACGATGTTCCAGTCCATCGCTCCGTCCAGCGAGAGATACCCGACGCTGCCGGAGTAGATGCCACGCTCCTCGCCTTCGAGCTCGTCGATCACTTCCATCGCCCGTACCTTCGGGGCTCCGGTCATCGACCCGGCCGGGAAGAGCGCCGCGAGCAGATCGACGCGGTCGCGATCGGGACGCAGGCGACCGGAAATCGTCGAGACCAGGTGGTGCACGGTCGCGAATGTTTCGAGCGCGCAGAGGCCGCCCACACGGACGCTCCCCGGCTCGCAAACGCGACCCAGGTCGCTGCGGACCAGGTCGGCGATCATGACGTTCTCGGCGCGATCCTTGGCGCTGCTCACGAGCTCCTGCGCCAGACGGGTGTCCTGCGCGGGCGTGGCGCCGCGCGGGCGGGTGCCTTTGATCGGGCTGCTCACCGCCTTCCCCTGGCGCAGGCTCACGAAACGCTCGGGCGAGGCGCAGACCACCTGGAACGGGCCCGCGTCGAGATAGGCCGCGAAGGGCGACGGGTTGCGGCGCGCCAAGTCCCGGAACAAGGCGATCGGATCGCCCTCGAAGGGACACGCGATGCGGTGCGAAAGGTTCACCTGGTACAGATCGCCCGCGGCGACGTACTCGAGGGCCCGCGCGATCCGCCCCAGGTAGGCCTGCCTGGAGGTGAGGAGGGTCGCCTCGCGACGCGGCGCCCGCTCGGGGCCCGCGGGCGCCGCGGGGGCCGCTGCGTTTCCGGCCCGGGCCAGGTCGTGGCGCAACATCTGCAGGCGCTCGACGGCGCGCGCCTGCCGCCGGGCTCCGTCGCCAGCCTCGAGCCCGACCGCCACGAGCGTCGCCCGGCGCTCGCGGTGATCGAAGACGACCGCGGCGTCGTACAACCCGAGCCAGACGTCGGGGTGGCCCAGGGGATCCGGCGGCCTCCCGGGGAGGCTTTCCACCGCCCGCCGCAAGCCGTATCCCAGGTAGCCGATCGCTCCGCCGCTGAACGGCAGCCCCTGGACCGGCTCCACGCTCCCCCCGGGCGCCAGGGCACGCAGCAGATCGAACGGATCGCGGACGGTCCTCGTCTCCTCGCCGCGCTGGGTCTCCGGCGCCCAGGCGAGGCTCGCCTGCGCGCCGCGCAGTGACACCACCACGCGCGGCTCCGCCGCGAGGATCGAGAAGCGCGAGGCAGGGTGGCCTTCGAGGCCGCTGTGGAGGAGAACCGGGTGGCGGCGCCGGCGGAGAGCGTCGAGCGCGTCCAGCGGATCGATCCAGCCGGCGAGCTCCTCGATCACGGCGCGCGACGGCGGCGTCACGGGGAGGAGCGGCTCAGTCACCGGCGCACTCCCGGCGCAGGAGGGCGCGGTAGCGCGCCAGGAGGGTCCGTGCCACCGGCCCGGGCTCGCCGCCGCCCACGGGCTTTCCATCGACCGACACCGCAGGCAGGACCTCCCACGAGGCGTTGGTCAGAAGGACCTCGTGGGCGGCGTGCAGCCGGGCTGCCGGCAGGCGCTCCTCCGCGGCATCGATCCCTTCGAGGCGCGCCAGCTCCAGGACGGCTTCGCGGGTGACACCCGGCAGGCCGCCTTCCGGAACCGGCGGCGTGCGCAGCCGGCCGCCCTCGACCAGGAACAGGTTGCTGGCGGTCCCCTCGGTGAGATGGCCGTGCATGTCCAGCAACACCGCTTCGAACGCGCCCCTGTCGCCCGCTTCCCGCCGCGCCAGCACCGACCCGAGGCGGCTGATCGACTTGATCGACGGGTCGATCGACTCGGGCGGGACCTGGCGCCGGCGGGAGACGACCAAAGGGACACCTTGCTCGTGCAGCGCCGGGTCGAGCCCGTGGAAGGGAGCGGCGGTCATCAGGACGGTGGGCGGCCCCGGGGCGAACAGGTAGTCCCCCGGCCGGCCGGGGCCCCGGGTCACTGTGAGCCGGACGCGGGCGTCCGACAACCGGTTCGCGCGCAGCAGCTCCGCGACGTCCCGCCCGAGGTCCGCGAGCCGGTCCGGAAGCTCGAGACCGATCGCCACGGCGGAGCGCCGCAGCCGGGCCAGGTGGCGGTCGAGGCGGAAGACGCGGCCCTGCACGACGCGCATCGACTCGAAGATGCCGTCACCGAAGAGCAGTCCGCGGTCGGAGACCGGCACCACCCCCTCCGACTCCTGGACCAGACGACCGTTCAGATGGACCCTCACCGGCACACCCCCGCGCCCCGGCTCCGCCATGCGGCGAGCCGCCCGCGTTCCCTTCCAGGACCCGGACAGGGGAATCTTAGGGGGAGATCCCCATCCCGGCCTCGGGGCCCGAGGCTCCGGGAATCGGACGGGTGGACTGAGCGGGCCGCTCGGGCGCCGCCCGGTCGGGTTGCGGGCCGACAGGATTGTAGAGCGTATCGCGCTCCACCGGCACCCGGCCGGCCTCCTCGATGAGCACCACGAGCTGGCGGCGGCTGATGCGCTGGGGCGAGGTGGAGCCGGCGCGGTGGTAGATCTCCTCCGTCACCACCGTCCCGTCGAGGTCGTCCGCGCCGAAGTGCAACCCCGCCTGCGCCACGCGGGGGGTCATCATGATCCAGTAGGCCTTGACGTGGGGGAAGTTGTCCAGCATCAGCCGGCCCACCGCCAGGTTGCGCAGCTCGTCGGCCGCCGAGGGCTTCGGGAGGTGCGACAGCCGGGTGTTCTCGGGGTGGAACGCCAGCGGGATGAAGGCCATGAAGCCCTGCGTCTCGTCCTGGGCCTCGCGCAGCAGGAGCATATGCTCGACGCGCTCCTCCAGCGTCTCGACATGTCCGTACATCATCGTGGCGTTGCTCTTCAGGCCGAGCCGGTGGGCGGTCTTGGCGATCTCCATCCAGGCGCGATGATCGATCTTCCCCTTGAACAGCACCTGGTGGGCGTGGTCCGTCAGGATCTCCGCGCCCCCGCCCGGGATCGAGCCCAGGCCCGCCTCCTTCAGGCCGCGCAGGACCTCCTCGACGCTCATGCCGAAATTCTCCGCCATGGCGGCGATCTCGACCATCGTGAACGCCTTGACGTGCACCTCGGGACGCACGCGCTTCATGGTGCGGATGACCTCGAGGTAGTAGTCGAACGGCAGGTCGGGATTCACGCCGCCGACCATGTGAATCTCCCGGATCGGCTCGTGGATCTGCTCCAGCATCCGCCGCTCGACGTCCCGGGGAGAGAGGACGTAGGCATCGGGCTGCTTCGCCGTGCGGTAGAAAGCGCAGAACTTGCAGCCGGCGACGCAGACGTTGGTGTGGTTGATGTGCTGGTTGACGATGTAGTAAGCGAGGTCCCCGTGGAGGGTCTCGCGCACGTGGTTCGCGAGCGCTCCGACGGCCAGCAGGTCGGGGTGGCGGTACAGCAGCAGGCCGTCCTCGCGGTCGAGGCGCTCTCCCGCCAGGACCTTCGCGGCGATGGCGCCGAGGCCGCTGCGCTCGACGTGGAGCCTCTGCAGGCGGTTCATCAGTGGCTGATCTCCGGCGCCTTGCGGTAGGCGGGTGACCCGACGCGCACGTGGCGGTGGGTCGCCTCCTCCTCCGGCGCGGTCAGGAGCTCGCCGAGCCTGTGTCGGGTGTTCTCGAGCTGCATCGAGCAGAGCGTGCCGCACATCGAGCAGACCGCCTTGTCGTAATCTTCGCTCATCATGCGGATCTCGCGCGCCTTCTCGGGATCCAGCGCCAGGCGGTACTGACCTTCCCAGTCGAGCCGCTTGCGGTAGACCGACATCTGGTCGTCGCGCTCCTTGGCGCCCAGAACACCCTTGGCGAGATCGCCCGAGTGGGCGGCGATCTTCGTGGCGATGACGCCCTGGCGGACGTCCTCGATGGTCGGCAATCTCAGGTGTTCCGCCGGGGTGAGGTAGCAGAGGACGTCGGCACCGCAGGC
>QHXZ01000155.1 GCA_003223165.1 Acidobacteriota bacterium | reverse complement strand
CGCTTCCCGAGGTCGATTGGAAGGTCCATCTCTTCAAGGCGCCGCTCCTGAAGCTGAACGCCATCTTCCCCGAGGGCATCGAGATCCCGGCCATCTACCCCGGCAGGAGCATCGTTCACCTGCCGACCGTCAAGACGCACGGCCACGCCACGACCACCGGATCGATCAAGAACGCCTTCGGGGGTCTCCTCAAGGAAGTGCGGCACTACGCGCACAAGTACATGCACGAGGTGCTGGTCGACCTCGTCATGATGCAGAAGGAGCTGCACCCCGGCATTTTCACCGTCATGGACGGCACGGTGTGCGGCAACGGCGCCGGCCCGCGCACCATGGACCCGGTGGTCGGCAACGTCATCCTGGCCGGCGCCGACTCGGTGGCCATCGACGCCGTGGCGGCGCGCATCATGGGGTTCGATCCGCTCTCCATCCCTTACTTGAGGATGTGCCACGAGCGGGGACTGGGAGTGGCGGACCCCCGCGGCATCGACCTGGTGGGCGACGATGTCTCCGGGCTGAACCTGCGCTTCCGGGTCAGCCGCTCTCTGGTCATCTGGGGCGACCAGATGCTGCGCAAGGGGCCGCTCCGCTTCCTCGAGAAGATCGCCCTCCACTCGCCGCTCGTCGTCTGGGCGCCCGCCGCCTCGAACTTCTACCACGACCTCCTCTGGTACCCGACCGTGGGGCGGGCGAAGATCGCCCGCTTCGCGCGGACCGGGTGGGGGCGGCTCTTCGACGAGCGCTACGGCGGGCCCAGGATCGAGCAGCGGCCCGCCGGCCAGCCAGCGGGCACCCCCGCCTCGCCTCGTGCCTGATCCCCGCCGCGGCGCGGCGGTCCTCCCCACCCTCGCCGCCGCCCTCCTCGTGGCGTGCGGCGCCGCGCCGCAGCCCGGGGCGCAGGGGCCCGGGTCGGCGGGCCAGGCGCCAGGCGCCGCCGGTGGCCGCCTCCCGAACGTCCTGCTGATCACGGTCGACACGCTGCGCCCCGATCACCTGGGGTGCTACGGCTACAACCGCAAGACCAGCCCGAACATCGACCTTCTGGCGCGACGCGGCGTCGTCTTCCGGCAGGCGATCTCGGCGGCGGGCCGGACGGTGCAGTCGTTCCCTTCGATCCTGACGGGCGTCTACCCGATGGTCCACGGCCTGCGCTACGAGGGGCAGCGCCTGGAGGTGCTGGGAGACCGCCTGACGCTGACCCGCGTGCTCAAGGTGCGCGGGTACGACACCTTCGCCGTCACGCAGGGTTTGAACGTCGGGCTGCACCGCGATTTCGACCTGTACGACCCGGACGTCTACCTCGACGCCGCCGGCCGCAAGGTCTACCTCCCGGCGCACAACGATCGCGAGGCGAGCCGCAAGGGGACGCAGTGGCTGCGGGGACGCCGCGGCGCGCCCGCGCCGTTCTTCCTGTGGATGCGCTACAACGCGCCGCACTGGCCCTACGAGGCGCCCGAGCCGTACCGGGAGCGGTTCGATGCGGCGTACCACGGTCTCCACACCTTCAATGAGGAGGCGGGCCCCGGGGTCGAGCGAGGCGACCTCATCTTCGGCGCCGTGCGCCTGCCGAGCCGCGAGATCGAGCACGCGGTCGCGCACTACGACGGCGAGGTGGCCTACGCGGACGAGGCGATCGGCGAGCTCTTGAAGACCCTCGTGGAGCTGGGCGACTTCGACCGGACCCTGGTGATCGTGACCTCCGACCACGGCGAGAGCCTCGGGGAGCACGACTATTTCTTCGAGCACGGCGCCTACCTCTACGACCCGACCGTGCGCGTGCCGCTGATCCTGACCGCGCCGGGACGGCTGCGGCCGGGGCGCATGGTGGAGAGCCAGGCCCGCACCATCGACATCTTCCCGACCATCGTGGACCTGCTGGGCCTGCCCGCGCCCGAGGGGCTGCAGGGGATCTCCCTTCTCCCCTGGGCCAGCGGCCAGGCGCTGGGTCCCGGGCCTGTGGCCTACGCGGAGTCGGGGCGGAACTTCTACAAGGAGAATCCCCGGCAGTACGTCGACGGCGTGGCCGGCAAGTGGCGCATGCTGCGCACGGAGCGTTCCAAGCTGATCATGATCCCCAAGGACCCGGAGCCGATCTGGGAGTTCTACGATCTGCGCGCCGACCCCGGCGAGCGGGTGAATCTCGCCGCGGATCGTCCCGCGGGGCTCAAGGAGATGAAGAAGGACCTGCTCGATCTCATCGCCCAGGATCCGGCGCGGGACGATCGCGAGGAACCGCCCCTGCCACCGGAGCTCCGGGAGGAGCTGCGCTCCCTGGGATACGTGGGCGGCCGCCCCCCGCGGTGAGGCCCGACGCCGGGCGCTCCCTCGTGCCCTGGGCCGTCGTGGCCCTGATGGCCTTCGCCGCCGGGCTACCGGCGCTCGTTCCCGGTTTCATCCACGACGATCACCGCATCGTCGAGCAGAACGAGCTGATCAGGGACCTGTCGCGCGTTCCCGAGTACTTCTCCAAGGGATACTGGAGCGTCGGCGACGCCTCGGTGCCGAGCCTCTACCGTCCCCTCACCATCCTCTCCTTCGCCCTGAACTACGCCGTCGGCGGGGCGCACCCGTTCGGCTACCGCCTGGCCAATCTCCTCCTGCACGTGCTGGTCACGCTCGCGGTGCTCGCCCTGGCTCGGCGGCTCCTCCCGCCGGCGGGAGGGCCGGCGGCGCTGGACCCCTCGCTGGTGGCGGCCCTCCTGTTCGCCCTGCATCCGATTCACACGGAGGTGCTGGGAGCCGTGGTCGGCAGGGCCGAGCTCCTGGCGGCGGCCGGCACGCTCGGATGCGTCCTGGGGTTCCTCGCCGGCGGCGCCGCGGCGGCGCGGGGCCGCTCCTCCGCCCCCTGGTACGCCCTGTCGATAGGCGCCTTCGTGGCCGGCTTCCTGGCCAAGGAGAATGCCGTCGCCGCGCCCTTCCTGGTGCTCGCCTCCGACCTGCTCCTGCCTCGCGCCGGGCGCCGCCGGCCCGCCTGGGGCTTCCACCTCGCGGCCGCGGCCGTCATGGCCGCGTGCCTGGCGCTGCGGGTGTGGGCTCTCGGCGGAGCGAACCCTCTTGGCTTCGTGCACCGCTTCGACAACCCGATCGCGCACGCCTCGTTCCTGCAAGGCCGCCTCACCGCGCTCGGCGTCCTGGGACGCTACGCCCTCCTTCTGATCTGGCCGTGGCGTCTGTGCAACGACTATTCGTTCGACGCCATCCCGTTGGCCCGCGGCATCCTCGACCCGGCTCCGCTCCTCGGCATGGCCGTCGTGCTGGGGGGAGGCGCGGCCTTCCTGATCACCAGGAAGCGTGCGCCCGTCGCGGCGTTCGCCCTCGCCTGGGTCGCCCTGGCCCTGGCGCCGGTCGCCAATCTCCTGTTCCCCATAGGCACGATCATGGCCGAGCGCCTGCTGTACCTGCCGTCTGCCGGCTTCTGCCTCGGCGCCGGCTGGGCGATCGAGCAGTTCAGGCTCCGCCTGGCCGGCGGTGCCGTGCCGGGCGCGGGGCGACGGAGCGTCGCCGTCGGCGCGGCGGTCGCCCTGGGCCTGCTTGCGCTGGGCGCCCGCTCGGAGCTGCGCCTGCGCGACTGGATGGATGACTACACGATCTTCAAGAGCGCGATGGGCGCCGAGCCAAGAAGCGTCAGGGTGCTGTTCAACTACGGCGCGGAGTGCGAAGGGCGTGGGGAGGATCGGGAGGCCGAGCGGGCCTACCGCGCGGCGCTGGCGTTGGCCCCGGAGTTCGCGGAGGCGAGCTACAACCTGGCCGGCGTCCTGGGGCGCCAGCGCAGGTGGGACGAAGCGATCGAGCTCTACCGGACCGCGCTCGGGGCGCAGCCGGGGAACGTCCGCTACCTGGTCAACCTGGCCCATGCCCTGAACGGCAAGGGTCGCCACGCCGAGGCACGCGACGAGGCCCGGCGCGCCCTCACGCTCGATCCGCAGAGCGACCAGGGCTGTACCATCCTGGGCGCGGCCGAGCTCGGGCTGCATGATACGGCGGGGGCCGTTCGCGCCTACGCCGAGGCGGTGCGGCTGCAGCCCGGCAACGCCGACTACCTGCGCAATCTCGGCCTGGCGCAGGCGCAGGCGGGGGACGCCCCCGCCGCCGCGGCGTCGTACAGGAGGGGCCTGGCCCTGCGGCCCGACGATCCCGACCTCCTCTCCGCGGGGATCCGGCCGGAGCCATCGAGCCGCTGCAGCGCGCCGTGGCGATCGGGCGGGCCAACCCGGTGCATCACTACCGCCTGGCGCAGGCGCTGGAGGAGGCGGGGCGTCGCGACGAGGCGGTGGCGGAATATCGCGAGTCGATCCGGCTGGCGCCGGGCGTGCCGATCCCCCGGCGCGGGCTCGGCCTGCTCCTCTACAGGATGGGGGACCGCACCGGGGCCAGGGAGGCGCTCGAGAGCGCCGCCAGGCTCGA
>QHXZ01000146.1 GCA_003223165.1 Acidobacteriota bacterium | reverse complement strand
ACCTCGCGGTTGAACGCCGCGGCCACTTCGAGCGCCAGGGCGCGCAGGCCGCGCGGGGGCGACGTCGCTTCGCGCGACAGCCGGGCGATCGTCAGCGGCCCGGTGAGGAGCGCCTTCACCGGCCGCCCGGCGGCCTGCCCGACGGCGAAGCGGTACGCGTCCACCAGGATCGGCCGCTCGCGCCCGATCGGCCCGACGACCTCCGGCTGCCGGTAGTAGGTGTTGGTGTCGAAGTAGCGCAGCAACCCGCCAGACTTGAAGCCGGCCAGGCCGCGCGTGAGGTGCGATACCGGGTCGTGCCAGCGGACCTGCCCGTCGGTCAAAAGGTCGAGCCCCGCGGCGATCTGCTCGGCGATCGCCTGCCGCGTCAGCTCGTCCTCGGCCTCCCGGACGGCGGTCTCGGGGGCCTCTCCCTGGTCGGCGCGGGCGATGGCGCGCCGCAGCACCTGCTCGGCCGGCCGGTCGCCGATACGCGGGTAGCTGTTGAGAAGCGACGCGAGGATCACGGTGGCACCTCCGGGGTCGAGGCTTCAGTCTAGCGAGGTCGCCGGATGCGCGCAAGGGACCACGCGACGCGAAGGCGTCTCGCCGGATGCCGCCGCGCCCCGCGGCCGCGGCGCATCTGTGTTACTCTTGCGCTCACGGGGGACGTAGCCCGGGATCCTTAGGGGGGAACCGAGGGCGCGTGTCCGCGAAGAAGATCCTCTGGAGCGAGTCGATCCGGTCCCGCGTCGAAGGGGGCCGGGCCCACTTCCTGGCGCGCGCCAGCCTGCGGGCCCTGTCGGCGGAATCCGCCTCGGCGCTGCTCGAGAGCGCCCGCAACGACAACCCCGACCTGATCATCCTGCCCGCCGAGCCGCTCGACCTGCCCCAACTCGAAATTTGCCGCCGCCTGCGGGGCGACCCGCGCACGCGCTCGATCCCGATCCTCGCGCTTTTGCCCGCGGACGCCGCGGCCGAGCCGCTGTGGGAGGCGGGTTGCACCGAGGTGATCGACGCGGCGCTCGGCGCCGCCGACATGCAGGAGCGGATCGTGGCGCTGCTCGGTCTGCGACTGCGGCGCTACCCGCGCTACCCGATCGTCCTGCCGGTGGCGCGCGGCCGGATCTTCCACGAGTTCCTCGGCTACACCAACGCCGTCAGCGAGGGCGGCATGGGGTTCGAGACCATCAGCCGCATCCGCGTGGGCGAGCAGATCCCCCTGCGCATCTACCGCAACACGGAGGAGAAGCCGATCGCCGCCGCGGGGCGCGTCGCCGGGGTGCGGCCGAACATCGAGACCGGCATCGGCTACGCCGTCGGCATCGAGTTCATGCACCTCTCGCAGCCCGACCGCGAGCGCCTGGTCGAGCTCTTCCCACGCGACGGAAGCCTCACCTGGGCCCTCGACGGCCCCCCCGAGAACCCGCCTCCCGACCCGCCCCCCGCCGCCCCGGCCAACTGAACCGGCCGGGCGGGCGGCCGTCCGTCACCCGCCGTCACGCCGGGGGGAACACCCTCTGGGCGTTCCGCCACAGGATCGCTTCTTTCGCCTTCTCCGGCAGCGGCAGGGCGCGGAACTGCTCGAGGTTGACGCGCACGCCGGGCACGCCGGGGCCGGGCCAGTCGGTGCCCCAGAGCGCCTTGTCGGCGACGTCGGCCAGGCGCGGGAAGTAGGTCAGGAGCGCGCGCGGCGGGATTCCGGACACGTCCATGAACACGTTCGGATGGCGGCGCACCAGAAAGAAGCAGGTCTCCATCCAGAGCGGCCGGCCGCCGTGCGCCAGGACCAGGGTGAGGTCGGGAAAGTCGACGGCGACGTCGTCGAGGTCCATGGGGTCGCCGTACTTGTTGCGCGCCTCGGGGAAGATCGACGTCCCGGTGTGCACGATCACCGGCAGCCTCAGGGCCTGGGCGCGCTCGTAGAAGCGGGCGAGCGCCGGCAGATCGCCGCCGTCGCGGTAGGCGTTGGTGCGGAAGAGCTGGTGCGGCGGGTGGAGCTTCAGGGCGCCGAGGCCGTGCTGCTCGACGAGGCGCGACAGGTCGCCGGCCGGGTCCTTCGACAGGCGCGGGTGCAGGCCGCCCACCGGCACCAGGCGGTCGCGGTGATCGCGGCAGAAGCGGCCGACGAAGGCGTTGACGTCGTCGGTGAAGCCGATGATGTCGGGGCTGACGTAGTTCACCAGGACCGCGCGATCGACCCCTTCCGCGTCCAGGAAGCGCAGGAACGCCTCGGGGTCGCCGCACACCCGCTTGATCGTCTCGAGGTCGGCGCGGCCGTGGGCCATCCGGCGCAGCGCCTCGGGGCGGAACTGGCCCCAGGGCTGCACGTGGATGTGCGCGTCAACGACCACGTTCCTTCTTTCTCTTGACGTAGGTGCGCGTCTTGCTGTCGGCCAGGTCGAGCTCCTTCAGCAGGCCGCGCAGCTGCTCGGCGGCGTCGCGCGCCGCCTGGGCACCCTTGCGCACCTCGGCCGGCAGGTCGGCGCGCTCCAAGAGCCGGTCGCAGGAGGAGAGGATGGTGCTGAGGGGGGCGTTGGCCTTGGCGCGGAATTCGAGCGCCTTGCCGACGATGAATCCGACTCCGTCCCGTTCGGCGGTCATTTGAAGCGCGGCCGGCGACCGGCCAGGAAGGCGTCGATCCCTTCCTTCTTGTCGTCCGAATCAAACAGGATCCCCTGCCCGAGGCTCTCGGCCAGGAAGCCCGGCTCGGGGCCGTAGGCCGAGGCGGCCAGGGCCATCCTGGCCACCCGCAGGGCGAGCGGGCTCTTCGCGGCGAGCGTGGCGGCGAGGGCGCGCGCCTCGTCGAGCAGGCGCTCGTCCGGCACCACGCGGTTGACCAGCCCGATGCGCAGCGCCTCGGCGGCGTCCACGACCCGGCCGGTCAGGATCAGGTCGCGCGCCCGCCCCAGCCCGACGATGCGCGGCAGGCGGAAAGTGGCGCCGGCGGCGGGGATGATCCCCAAGGAGACCTCCGGCTGCCCGAGGCGCGCCGACTCGCCCGCCACGCGCAGGTCGCAGGCCAGGGCCAGCTCGCACCCTCCGCCCAGGGCCCAGCCGTTGACCGCGGCGATGGTCGGCGCCGGGAACTGCTCGACCTGCCGGAACAGGGTCGAGTTGATGGCGCGCAGGGCGTCGGCGGCGCGGCGCTCCCGCAGCTCGCGCAGGTCGGCTCCCGAGGCGAAGGCGCCGCCGGCGCCGGTCAGGATGAGGACCCGGGTCTTCTCGAAGTGGGCCAGGACATCGAGCGCCCAGTGCAGGTCGTCCACCGTGGCGAGGTCGATGGCGTTCCTGACCTGCGGCCGGTTCAGCCGGACGACCGCGATCCCCTCGGCGAACTCGACCTTCAGGTTGCGGAAGGGCAACTCCGCCACGCCGCGGCGCGGCCTCGCCGGGCGGGCCGCCCGCCGCGCCGCCGGCCGGACGCGCCGCCGCGCCGGCCGGGCGCGCCGCGGGGCTGCCGGGCGGCCGGGGAGGCCGGCCGGCTTGCGCCGACCCCCCGGCTTGCGCCGGCCGCCCCCGCCGCGCCGCCGTGCCGGGCTCACGGCGTGAGCACCACCTTGCCGAACAGGGCGCGATCGGCCATGGCGCGATGTCCCTCGGCCACCTTCTCTAGGGGAAGGACCCGGTCGATGACCGGCCGCAGGCGGCGCTCGCCCATCAGCCCGGCCAGGCGCAAGAGCTCGGCGCGGCTGCCCATGGTCGACCCGAGGATCGCGCCGCAGTTCACCAGGCGGCCTCCCCGGGCGAGGGCCTTCAGGTTCTTCTCCCAGGTCTCCTGCCCGATGCTGTCGAAGACGATGTCGACGCCGCGCTTGCCCGTCAGGCGCCGGACCTCCTCGAGGAAGTCCTTCGTCTTGTAGTCGATCGTCTCGTCGGCCCCGAGGGCGCGCGCCTTGTCGGCCTTGGCGGAGGATCCGACCGTCGCGATGACGCGCGCGCCGTGCAGGCGCGCGATCTGGACGGCGGCGCTGCCGACGCCGCTGCCTGCGGCGTGCACCAGGACGTCGTCGCCCAGGCGCACGCCGGCGCGCGCCACCAGCATGTGCCAGGCGGTCAGGAAGACCAGGGGGAACGCCGCCCCCTCCTCGAACGACAGCGACGCCGGCAGCGGCAGGACGTTGGCCGCCGGCAGCGCGACGAATTCCGCCTGCGTGCCGTTCTGGTGCTCGCCGATCAGGCGGTACTCCTTGCAGAGCGGCTCCTGGCCGGAGAGGCAGGCGTCGCAGCGCCCGCACGACGTGCCGGGGGACACGAAGATCCGATCGCCCGGCGCGACTCCCGCGACGCCCGCGCCGACCTCCGCCACGATCCCCGAGGCGTCGCATCCGGGGATCATCGGCAGCGGCAGCGTCACCCCCGGCATGCCGCGCCGCACCCAGGTGTCGAGGTGGTTCATCCCGGCGGCCTTCACCTGGATCACCACCTGTCCCGCCTCCGCCTTGGGGCGCGGCAAGTCGGCGATCTCCAGGACTTCGGGACCGCCGTGCCTCCGGATAAGGACAGCTTTCACTCGACCTCGATCCGCCTCGTCAGCCGCGCGCTGTGCGCGTCGGCTGCACGAGGCTGTTAGGGCCTCGGAGGTTCACTGGCCTTTGAATTTCGGGGTCCGCTTGTCCACGTAGGCGCTGAGGCCTTCCTTGGCGTCGTCCGACTGGAAGAGCTGCTGCTGCAGCTCGCGCTCGATCGCCAGCGCCTCGGAGAACGACACTTCGATCCCCGAGCAGACGGCCCGCTTGATCCGCCCGACCGCCTTGCTGGCCTTCTGCGGCGGGCAGAACTGCCGGGCATAGGCCAGCACCTGCTCCCAGTACTTCTCCGCCTCGAAGATCTGGTTGATGAGGCCGATCTCGAGCGCCTCCTCGAAGGAGAAGGTGTGCCCGGTCGCCATCATCTCGATCGCCCGGCCCTTGCCGACCAGGCGGGCGAGGCGCTGCGTGCCGCCGGTCCCGGGCAATACACCCAGCGTGACCTCCGGAAGGCCTATCTTGCCCCCTTCCTTGCGGGCGATGCGCAGGTCGCACGCCATGGCGATCTCGAGGCCGCCACCGACGGTGTGGCCGTTGAGCGCCGCGATCACCAGCTTCGGGGTCTGCTCCAGGCGGTTGAGCGTCTCGTTGGCGTGCAGGCAGAAGTAGTACTTGAACTGCGGCGTGACGCTCGCCAGCATCTTGATGTTGGCGCCGGCCGAGAAGAACTTCTCGCCCGCGCCGCGCAGGATCACGACGTGGACCGCGTCGTCCATGCGCGCCTTGAGGATGGCGGTGTCGAGCGCCTGCATCATCTCGTAGGTGTACGTATTGGCGGGGGGATCGGTCATCTCCAGGATGGCGATGCCGTTGTCGACCCGGTAGGTCACCAGCGTCTCTGGCATGGCGGGTTCCTTCTCGATTGAGGGCCTCAGGAGAGGTCGACCCAGACCGTCTTGGTCTGCGTGTACTCCATCAGGCCGTGGTGGCCCAACTCGCGGCCGAAACCGCTCATCTTGTAGCCGCCGAACGGCGCGGCGCTGTCGTACAGGCCGTACGTGTTGACCCAGACGGTGCCGGCCTGGAGCAGCCGGGCGGCGCGGTGGGCCTTCTTGATGTCGCGCGTCCAGACCGCCGCCGCCAGGCCGTAGGCGGTGTCGTTGGCGGCGCGCACCACCTCCTCGAGGTCGCGGAAGCGGATGACCGAGAGGACCGGCCCGAAGATCTCCTCGCGGGCGATCGTCATGCCGCCGCGCACGTCGTCGAAGATCGTCGGGCGCACGAAGTAGCCGCGGCCGGGCGCGCGCGATCCGCCGGTCACCAGCCGCGCCCCCTCGGCCTTCCCCTTGTCGATGTAGGAGAGGACGCGGTTCATCTGCGCCTCGCTCACCTGAGGTCCGAGGCGCGTCTTCGGGTCGAGCGGGTCGCCCTGCGACAGCTTCGCCGTCTGGGCCTGCAGGCGGTCGAGGAACGAGTCGTGCAGCGAGTCTTCGAGGAAGAGGCGCGATCCGGCGGTGCAGACCTCTCCCTTGTTGTAGAAGATGCCGTTCGAGGCGCCGCGCACCGCGGCGTCGAGGTCGGCGTCGGCGAAGACGATGTTGGGCGACTTGCCGCCCAGCTCGAGCGTCAGGCGCTTCAGGGTGCCGCTGGCCCGCCGCATGATCTCCTGGCCGACGGCGGTCGATCCGGTGAAGGCGATCTTGTCCACGCCCGGGTGGTCGACCAGGGCGGCGCCGGCCGTCGGGCCGAAGCCGGGGACGACGTTGAGCACCCCCGCCGGCAGGCCCGCCTCCTGGGCCAGCGCCGCCAGGCGCAGGGCCGACAGCGGCGTCTGCTCCGCCGGCTTGAGGACGACGGTGTTGCCGGCGGCGAGGGCCGGCGCCACCTTCCAGGCCGCCAGCAGGATCGGGAAGTTCCAGGGGATGATCTGCCCCACGACCCCCAGCGGCTCGCGCAGCGTGTAGCTGAGGCAAGGGGCGCGGACCGGGATCGTCTCCCCTTCAATCTTGCCGGCCCATCCGGCGAAGTAGCGGAAGCAGTCGGCCGCCAGCGGCAGGTCCACCTTCGAGGCCTCGGTGATGGTCTTCCCCGAGTCGAGGCTCTCGATGCGGGCGATCTCGTCGACGTGCGATTCGAGCAGGTCGCCGAGGCGCCACAGGATGCGGCCGCGATCGGCGGGCGCCAGCCGCGGCCAGGCGCCCTCGCCGAAGGCCTTGCGCGCGGCCTCCACGGCGCGGTCGATGTCCGCGGAGCGTCCTTCGGAGACCTCGGCCAGCGGCTCTTCGGTCGCGGGGTTGAGGGTCGTGAAGGTGCGGCCTTCGACCGACTCGACCCACTGCCCGCCGATGAAGAGCCGGCCGGGCGGCAACGTAGAGGCGTTGGGCGCCATCGCGCCGTGATGTTATTCGGAACCCCCACGCGAGTCAACGACTCGCGCCTGTCGGCGGGGCGGGCCGAGATCCTCGTCGGTGAAGCGCCCCGGGGCGACGGGGCCGGCCGGGCCCGGGAGCGGCGGCGAGGATTTCGGTCGCAGCAGGCGGCGGGAGACGGAGGCCGCCTCGGGGAGCGCGGGTGGCAGGGGCAAGGCCACCTCGTCTTCCACCTGAAGCGGCCGCTTCGGAACCGGCGGCCTGGCGGGAGGGGAGTGCGCCGCTCCAGACGATCCGTGCACGGTCATGATGCCGTCGCCGCCGGCGGGGAACGCGGGCGCGGCAACCGACGTGCAACGCCGCTTCTGGATCTGGCGCTGCATCGCCTGCATTTTTCTCTGCTCGGTCGTGAAGATCTCTCCCGGCCTGTCGTATCCCTCGGGGAACCAGAAACCGGAGCCGTCGCGCTGGCCGGGCGGGAGGCACGACTCGTCGTCCTCCGAGTAGCCGCGCGGCATGATCACTTCGAGCAGACCCAACCCCCGGTTGATCAGAGTCGGCATCCTCCGTCGGCGTCTGACAGGGGACATGATCGCTGCCTTCTGAGCCCTAGGGAATCGTTTTCCTGCGTTGCGGCGGATGAAACAGCGCGCTCAACATGCTAGCAACGCGTCGAGCGAAACGCAAGTGCCGGATCACGAAACAGTGAGATCTGGTACACGTCGTCAAAAAACCGGCGTTCCGGGTTGCGCCCCGCCCGGCGCGACCCTAGATTCAAGCGCCGAGGCCGGAGAGCCGCTCCTAATAATAATGATGTGCCTTCGGAGCGGAAGGAGGGTCGAGGTGGAAGTTCTGGGTGCGGTCGCACGCACGGCGGAGGATTATCCCGCGCTGTTCGTGCCGATGGGGCTCCTGTCGATCGGCCTGGCGCTCTGGGCCTACCGGCGCCGGCGCTGGTCGATGATGGCGGGTGCGGTGCTGGCGGCGGTCGCGTCGGTCCTGCTGTGCGGCGGTGGCGCGCCGGCCGACGCCCTGTCCCGCCTGGCGGCGCCCGCCCAGGCGGCGATCCTCGGCGGGCCGCACGCGGGCGGGGGCGGGCCACCGCGACTCAACTCCCGCCTCTCGACCGACCTCGCCAACTTCTCCTCCTCCTCCCGGCTGCACCCCCGCTTCCCCGACGATCTCCCCCTTCCCACGGTGTTCAAGGTCGAGCACTCCTCCGGCGGCCTGCGGACCGGATCGATCACCGTGCGCTTCCGCTTCCGCGGCGAGGGAGGCGATGCCGTCCGCCAGCTCAAGGAGATGGGGGAGAAGAGCGGCTGGCGCGTCGAGGTCCTGGCGCCGCACCGCCTGGCCCTGCGCAAGGGGAGCCGCGAGGTCGACGCCTGGTTCAGCTACCCCGCCCACTCTGTCGTCCTCGACGTCAACGATCCCCGCTGACTCCCCGCGGGCGCCGGCCCGCCACCGGCCGGCCGGTCGCCGGCGCCGCCGCCTCCGGCCCGTGCTACCATCTGGCGCATGGAGATCGTCCCGCCCGCCATCGACGCCTACCTGCATCAGGTCACTCCGCCGCGTGACGGGGTGGTGGCGGAGATGGAACGCCTGGCGGAGCAGCG
>QHXZ01000154.1 GCA_003223165.1 Acidobacteriota bacterium | reverse complement strand
GCGCAGTTGGCGCCGGGGCTGTTCGGGTCGCAGTTGTCGAGGTGATGGTCGACGTTGTCGTCCGTCTGGGGCGTCGGCCGGTCATCCAACTGGAAGTTGTGGTTCCGGTCCTCGTTTCCTAGATCGAGGTAGTTGTCGTGGTCCAGGTCCTCGTTGCCGTCTAAACGCCCGTTGTGATTTGTGTCCTCGTTGGTCGCGTCGAGACGACCGTCGCAGTCGATGTCCTCGCGCGTCTCCCCCTCGCACCCCTTCGCGGTCGTGAGCCGGCCATCCTGGTCGGTATCTTCGCCCTCGTCCTTGTTCTTGTTCCTGTTGATATCCTCGAAGACGTCCCAGACGCCGTCGCGATCGAAGTCCTGACCCGGATCGCGCTCGGAGGCGTCAATGAAGTGATTGTTGTTGCGGTCGATGTAGAGGATCCCGTTGCCGTTCGTGTCGGCGTTCAGGGTGGGGATGCGCTGCGGGCTGGAGACCAGGTGCTGGAGCGTCGTCTCCAGGAAGACGTTCGGGTTGAAGATCGCCGTTTCCTTCAGCACGAGATTGGTGCCGCCGAGCTTGTCGGTGTAGCCCGCTTCGACCGCGGTGAAGGAGTCGAGGCCCAGGTTGCTGTATTCCTGGGGATCGATCGTCGCCGTGAAGACCAGCTTGTGATTGGTCGAAACGTCCCAGCTCAGCTTGCCGAAGATCCGCTTCTCTTTCGTGCCGCGCACGAAGGCCTGCGTGAGCGCGTTGACCGGGTCCTGCTTCTGGATATACTCCGCCGTAAAATAGTACCAGGCCTTGTCCTTCTTGATCGGGCCGCCCAGGGACAGGAAGGGGGAGAAGTCGTTGAACTTCAGGTCGCGCAGACCGATTTCCCCCAGGCCGCCGTGCAGCTGCGGGGGATCGATGCCGGCGCCGTCGCCGTCGAGGATGTTGCTCCGCCAGTAGAACTTGAAGCTGCCCTCGAACTCGTTGCCGCCCGACTTGGTGACGATGTTGACGAACCCGCCCTGCGCGCGGCTGAACTCGGCGGAGGCCCCCGACGTCTTGACCTCGATCTCCTGGATTGAATCGATGTTGAGCTGCTGGCCGACCTTGCCCGAGTAAGGATCAACGGTCGACACGCCGTCGACCAGGGTCACGACGTCCGTATCGCGCGCCCCGTGGATGTTGACGTTGCCGTCGCCGTCGGTGTCGCTGACTCCCGGAGCCAGTGACAGGATGTCCTGGTTGTTGCGGCCCAGGATGGGCAGCGAGTCGATGAACTCGGAGCTGAAGGTGGTCTGCGTTGTGGTGCTCTCGGTATTCACGACGTCGCCGGTGCCGACGACCTTCACGTGCTCTCTCATCTCGCTCGACGGTCGCAGAGTGACTGGAGCGTTGATGATCCTGCCAGGGCTCAGCTCGATCTCCGACTGCGTGATGGCCGCCATCTCCGGGAACTCGACCTTGAGAATGTACCCCTTGCCCGGCGGCAGCGGCGCGATGCGGAATTCGCCTTTGCTGTCGGTGACGGCGGCCTGCATGACGCCCAGTGTCGGGTTGGTGACCGTGATGCGGGCGCTGGGGAGCGGCGCCCCGTCCTTGTCGAGGACGACCCCCTTGATTCCCGAGGTGCCTTGGGCGAGAGCGGCAGATTGGAGGGCGAGAAGGGTACAGCCGGCAACAAAGGCGAGGAAAGCCCGCTTCAAGGCCATTGGAACCATCCTCCGGGCTGGGCTGGAACCACGCTCATCCCTGGCAAGCACCGGCCGCTGATCACCACTATTCCTGTCTATTTGTTCGCCCGAGTCTAAGAAACAAACTGGGTCGTGTCAAGGTGCCTGGCGCTCGTAGCCCTCGTCCTGCGAACGTAATTCTACCGCCAAGTGTCGATGTGTCAAGGGGATCATTGCACCCCCGCTGCGGCTTATATACAGCAGTGCTGGCCAGGGGGCGGGTGATCGGGATGGGGAGGGGTCAAGTGAGGGGTCAGCGGTACTGGATCTTCAACCTCTTGATCTTCTCGTTGAGCGTGGTTGCCTTGATGCCCAGGAGGGCCGCCGCGCGCCGCTGCACTCCGTTGACCCTCCGCAGGCTCTCCAGGATGATCTCCCGTTCGAACGTCTGCATCGTCTCGTAGAACGAGAACTGGCCTTCCGACAGGGAAGCCGCGGGGACCATCCCGAGGCCCTCCCGGCCTGGCGCCTCGGGAAGAAGCTCGATCCCGATGTCGGGTGTGGGGGCCAGGACCACCGCCCGCTCGATGACGTTTTCGAGCTCGCGCACGTTCCCGGGCCAGGGGTGGTCGATCAGGACCGCCATGGCTTCGGGAGTCACGCCACGCATCTCCTTGACGTTCTCGGCCGCATACTTGGCGACGAAATGGTCGACCAGGAGCGGAATGTCCTCGCGCCGCTCGCGCAGCGGAGGGAGCCTGATGGTGATGACGTTCAGCCGGTAATAGAGGTCCTCCCGGAAGTCGCCCCGCTTGACCAAGTCCAAAAGGTCGATATTGGTGGCGGCGATGATGCGCACCTCGACCTGCACGCTCTGGACGGACCCCAGCGGCAGGAATTCCTTCTCCTGGATGACCCGCAGGAGCTTCGCCTGGACCTCGTGCTTGACCGTGCTGATTTCATCGAAGAAGATGGATCCGCCGCTGGCCACCTCGAACAGCCCCTTCTTGGACTGGATCGCCCCGGTGAAGGCCCCTTTGACGTGGCCGAAGAGATTGCTCTCCAGGAGCTCGGCCGGGATGCTTCCGGAGTTGACCACGACGAACGCCTCCCCGGGGCGGCCCGATTTGAGGTGGATGGCCTGCGCGACCAGCTCCTTGCCGGTGCCGCTCTCGCCCTGGATGAGGACGGTCGATCGGCTGGGTGCGACCTGCTCGATCATCCGGTAGAGGTCCTGCATCGCCTTGCTCTTCCCCACCAGCTCCCCGAAACGCGCGTGGCCCTGGAGGGCGCGGCGCAGCGACCGGTTCTCGCTCAACAGCCTGCGGTGCCGCAGGCCGTTGCGCAGGATGCGCAGGACGTCCTCGTTCTTGAAGGGCTTCGTGAGGTAATCGTGCGCTCCCATGCGCATCGCCTGCACCGCGGTCTCGACCGACCCGTAGGCCGTGATCATGACCACCACCTGGTCGGGGTCCTTGCTCTTGATCTCCTTGAGCGTCTCCAGCCCGCCGAGCCCCGGCAGCATCAGGTCGAGCACGACCAGGTCGAACGGGTTCTGGTCGAGCGCCTTCAGGCCCGTCTCGGCGTCCCCGACGGCGGTGATCGTGTGGCCCTCACGGGCGAGGATCTCCTCGAGGACCTCGCGAATGATCGACTCGTCGTCGATCACCAGGATGCGCCCCACCTCGCCGCCTCGCTCCCGGGCGGGGATCCTCTGGACCGCTTCGAACTTCGGGGCGCTCATGCGGAAACCCTTCTCACCGCGCCCCCGGCGACCGGCAGGCTGACGACGAAGCGGGACCCTTCACCGGGAGTGCTCTCGGCCGTGAGCGTGCCCGCGTGCTCCTTGACGATGCCGTACGAGACCGACAGCCCGAGGCCCGTCCCCCGGCCGCGCGGCTTGGTGGTGAAGAAGGGGTCGTAGATCCGCTCCAGGTGCTCGGACGGTATGCCGACGCCGGTGTCGGCGACCTCGATGAGGACCCGCCCCGATCCGGACCCCGCCGCGACGGTGAGCGCCCCGCCCTGGGGCATCGCATCGACCGCATTCAGCAGCAGGTTCATGAGCACCTGCTGCAGCCGGCCGCGGTTGCCGTTCACGCGAGGCAGCGTCCCGTCAAGGCGGCGCTCCAGGTTGATGCGCCGGCCCCGCAGGTGCGGCTCGAACAATTCGAGCGTCTCACCCACCATGTCGGCGATGTCCAGAGGCTGGTAATCCCCTTCCCGCTGCCGCGAAAAGTTGAGCAGGCTCGAGGCGATGGCCGCGGCACGGAAGGCCTGTTGCTCGATTTTCTTGAGGATCGGGTATTCGGGATCCCGTTCGCCCCGCTGCCCCAGGAGGATCTGCGTGTACGAGCAGATGCCGGTCAGCGGGGTGTTCACTTCGTGCGCAATGCCCGACGCCAGGAGCCCGATGGAGGCCAGATTCGCGCCGCTTGATCTCCTCCTCGCGCTGCACCTGCTCGGTGACGTCGTCGACGGTGATCACCCGCCCACGAGGATCGCCGTCCCGCCCGCAGAGGGCCGACTGCGTCAGGTTCACGACCAGGCGGCGGTCGTCGCGGGTCCGCAGCGAGGAGCGATAGATCTTCATTCCCCCGTCCGGCAGGCTGCCCTCCGGGGATCCACTCCCCTCCTCGGTGGCGAGGGCGAAGACGCCGGCCGGCATCACTTGCGACAGCGACAGGCCGAGGATCTCGGGACGCTGCGCCCCGTACAGCAGCTCGAAGGCCCGGTTGACGCCGACCACCCGTCCCTGCGGGTCGGCGACGAGGATACCCACCCGGCTCGACTCGAGGATGCTCTCGTTGAAGTCCTTGAGCGATTCGACCTCCTGCACCTTTTCCTCGACGGCGCTGTACAGCCGCGCCCCCTGGAAGGCGACGGCGGCGTGCCGGCAGAGGGACACCAGGAGCTGCAGGTCCTCGCTCGTGAGGGGCTCGCCCCCGTGCGCCCCGCCGATCCCCAGGGCCGCGACGATCTCCCCTTCGACGGTCATCGGCAGCAGGTACTCGACCCCGAGCGCGTCGACCAGGAGCGACCCGGTCTCGGTCTCCATGACGCCCGCGTGATCGCGCAGCGACATGTAGTCCACGTTGCGCAGCAGGTTGACGATCGGATCGTCGTGGCGCAGGGACGGTCCGGGCGGATCCCCGTGCAGCTCGAGCCCGTCGCGGTCGCGCACGAACACGTGCGCCCGATCGATCCCGAACGTGCGCTCCACGCGCGCGGTGAACTTGCGGCGCAGGGCGGGCAGGTTGAGCTCGCGGTTCAACGCCTCGCCGAACTCCGTCAGGGTGCGG
Organism: Acidobacteriota bacterium; assembly: GCA_003223165.1. GTDB lineage: Bacteria > Acidobacteriota > Polarisedimenticolia > Gp22-AA2 > Gp22-AA2 > QHXZ01. Next base: position 2,266 of record QHXZ01000154.1, on the reverse strand, counting down.
CGGTAGTCGTAGCGCTCCCGGTAGAAGAACTGGTCGACCGCGCTGCGCAGGCGGCGGTGCAGCCGCGGGTAGAAGATGGCCATCAGGAAGATCGCCAGGATCAGGGCCCGGTTCAGCCCACCGGCCATGACTCCGCCCGCGGCCCTGTCCATCACCACGTAGCAGGCGGCGTAAGTGGCCGCCGCGCTCAAGAGCAGCCCGATGGCCACGATCCCTCGCTTGAGGAAGATGTCCAGGTCGAGGAGGCGGTAGCGCACGATGGCGGCGGCGAAGGTCAGCGGGATCACCGCCATCGGCAGGACCATCAGGTCGCTCCAGGTGCCGATGCGGATGTTGAGGGCATGCGGCACGAGGTAGAAGATCGCCGGAGGCAGCAGGCCGACGAGGCTGCCCCAGGCCATCCACTTCAGCTGCCAGCGGGTCGGCAAGCGCTCGGCGGAGAGGTACGAGCGCACGGCCTTGACGATGCCGGCGATCATGAAGGCGCCGAAGTAGAGCTCGTCCAGGCGCTCCTTGACGCGGATGGCCGCCGCCGGATCGGAGAAGCGGTAGACGCCCTTGAACGGGATCAGGTAAAGGCTGTCGACGAAGAGCAGGAGGGGTGGCAGGTAGAACAGCGCCCGCCGGAGCCGCCCTCGGCCGATGCCGCGGTCCTCGTCGGCCAGGGCCCAGGTGATGTGCACGAAGAGGGCCGGAGCGAGGAGGTACCCCGCCAGGTCGCCCCAATAGAACGACCAGGCCAGCCAGCCACCCTGGCCGGTACGCGTGAGGACCAGCAAAAGGAACATCGCCTCGCAGAGCAAGGCGAACGGGATCGCGGCCCGGGCCCGCGTGGCCCGCATCCAGACGACCAGGCCGACGCAGAGGAACGTGAGTCCGACGATCGAAAGGTAGTAGTAGACGGGGGCCCCGCCCCCCTCCCAGACCGGACGGACCTGGAACTCGACCGCCTCCCCGTCGCGCTCGACGCGGTAGGAGACGCTGGCGCCGGCCGGGACGCGGGCCGTCGCGTCTTCCGCGGCCAGCGCCGACTGGATCACCCACCCGTCGATGGCACGCAGGTGATCGCCCGGCCTGAGGCCTCCCCGCCAGGCCGGCAGGCGGGGGATCACGTCGTCGGCCACCACCCCGCGCGAGGAGTCGACCCATTCGACCCCGGTCACCGGCGCCACCTGGCTCACCTGGGCCTGGAAGCAGTACGCCCCCCACGCCAGCAGGAGGACCGACACGGCGACCGCCAGCGCTCGCCTCATCCCTGGGACCTCCCTATCACGGCGCCCCCGCTCAGAAACTGATGTCCACGCCGCCGGTCAGGCGCGACCCGGCGCCGTACGAAGCCGGCGCACCCTGGGCCCCCTCGGCCGGGGCGCCATAGAGCAGTCCCTGGTAGGCCATCAGCATCTTGAAGCGCGCGTTGGCGAGGTTGCGCAGCCACGGCAGATCCTGGGTCACGACCAGATCGACCCGGCGGTACTCGAGATCGCCCGGTCCGCTACGCGCGTCGGCCCCCGGCCCTCCCTGGACCCTGCGGTAATCGATCTGCACCGCCGTCTCGGTAGGGCCGTACATCGCCTTCAGGCGCGTCTTGTAGTAGCGCACTTCGCCGAACGACAGGACCTGGACCGGGGCCTCCTCCAGGGCCGGCGTGAGACGCCCTTCCACGCGGCCGATGCTCCCCGCCAGGCTCCCTTTGAAGTCCCCGAAGCCCCGTTGCAGCTCGAGGAGGAGCTCGTGCCGGCCGGCCGCGCCGTCGGTCAGAAAGAGCAGCGCGTCCCCCCAGGTTCCCGGGACGAGCACTCCCTCGTCGCCTTCGCCCCCCGCCCCCTCCTCGAAGGGGCGGTAGGAAAGCGTGGCCGCCAGCCTCAGGCCGTCTTCCTGCCCGCGCTCCACGCCCAGCAGGTAGCCGAGGCGTCCGGCATGGTTCCGGTCCGCACCGTCTCGGCCGGACCCACCCGCGTGCAGCGAGGCCAGACCCGGGTCGTCGAAGCGGAACATCACCATGGAGCGGAAGCGCAGGCCATCCTCGCCGGCGGGGGCGCGCGTCATCCCGACGCGCGGCACGACGTAGTCGGGGCCCGAGGCGAGGTTGCTGTGGTAGCGCAGGCCGTAATTGACGGCGTAATGTCCCGCCACCTGCCAGTCGTCGCTGCCGAAGAGGGTCATCGCGTGACCGCGTTCCCCGGGCTCGGCGAGGGTCGGCGCGTCGTAGAGGTTGTAGAGCAGGATGCCGCTGTCGCGCTCCTCGTAGCGGTAGACCTTGGTGCGG
>QHXZ01000153.1 GCA_003223165.1 Acidobacteriota bacterium | reverse complement strand
CATCAGCAGGAGGCAGAAGCCCATGCCCAGGATCGGCACCAGAGGCACGAACGGCGCGCGGAAGGGGCGCGCCGCGTTCGGGTTGGTGCGTCGCATGATGAGCACGGCGGCGCAGACGATGACGAAGGCCAGGAGGGTGCCGATGTTGACCAGGTCGGCGAGCACCCGCAGCGGGACCAGGGCGGCGACGGTCGCGACGAAGAGGCCGGTCACGATGGTCGACTTGTGCGGGGTGCGGAAGCGCTCGTGCACGGCACCGAAGAACCCGACCGGCAGCAGGCCGTCGCGGGCCATGGCCAGGAGCACGCGGGCCTGGCTGAGCATCATGACCAGGAGCACCGAGGTGATGCCGGTGATGGCGCCCAGCGAGATCAGGAAGCGGGCCCACGGCAGCCCGGCCTGGCGGAAGGCGTCGGCCACCGGCGCGTTGATGTCGATCTTGTCATAGGGGACCATGCCGGTGAGCACCGCGGCGACGGCGATGTACAGGATGGTGCACAGCACCAACGACACGATGATGCCGATCGGCACGTCGCGCTGCGGGTTCTTCGCTTCCTCGGAGTGGGTGGAGACCGAATCGAAGCCGATGTAGGCGAAGAAGATGATCGCCGCGCCGGCCATCATGCCGAGCGGCTCGCCGGCGATCCCGTGCTGGCCCACGATCGTCTTGCCGAAGAAGGAGATGCCGCTCAGGCCGAAGGGGGCGAAGGGGATCCAGTTCTTCGGGTCGACGTAGAACGATCCGACCGCGATGACGAAGCCGACGATCAGCAGCTTGAAGATCACCATGCCGGCGTTGAAGCCGGCGCTCTCGCGGATGCCGATCACCAGGACCACGGTGACCGCCGCCGTGATGGCGATGGCCGGCAGGTCGAACCAGGTGCCGGTGAGCGCCAGCCGCCCGGTGTCGGGATGGAAGTCGAAGGGGGCGTTGGTCAAGACTTGAGGGAGGTGGAAGCCGATCTGGTCAAGGAAGTTCTGGAAGTACTTCGACCAGCCGTGCGCCACCGTGGACGAGGCGACGGCGTACTCGAGCAACAGGTCCCAGCCGATGATCCAGGCGAACAGCTCGCCCAGCGTGGCGTAGGCGTAGGTGTAGGCCGACCCGGCGACGGGGACCATCGAGGCGAACTCGGCGTAGCACAGCGCCGCGAAGATGCAGGCGACGCCGGCCAGGACGAAGGAGAGCATCAGGGCCGGGCCCGTCTTGTCGTGCGCGGCGATCCCGGTCAGGACGAAGATCCCGGTGCCGATGATGGCGCCGACCCCGAGGCTGGTCAGGGAGACCGGTCCGAGGACGCGGCGCAGGCGGTGCTCGCCGGCCATTTCCTCGAGGAGCAGCTTCAGCGGCTTGGTGGCGAACAGGGGGTTCGGCTTGCGCGAGGCCATCGGTCGACCCATGCCGCTTGGGGGTTCGCGGCGACGCGGAGTTCGGGGCGTGCGCGGCGGGCCGGGGGAGAAGTTCCTCCCCCCGCCCGGGCGCCGAGAAGCCTACCACAGCCGGAAGGCCGCCCATCCCACGACCCGGACTTGCTCCTCCCGGACAGGCTCCTTAGTCGGCGGCGCAGTTCAGGAGCGGCCCGGCGTCGTCGCAGATGGGCGCCATCTCGGTCGCGCCGTTGAGGCAGGGGTTGGTCGCCACGCCCCCGAAGTGGTGCAGGGCGATGGCGTGGCCGGTCGCCGGGTCGATGATCGGCGATCCGGACGATCCGCCCGCGCTGTCGCAGGCGTAGAAGGCCTGGCTGCCGTGGGCCACGCCGCGCAGGCTCTGGTCGACGGCGTCGATCTGGCAGCGCACGGTCTGCTCCGCGTCCTCCCAGAAGCCGACCTGCTTGGGCTCCCCGCCGGGGTGCTGGATGAACCAGATGGGATCGCCGACCGCCAGGGGGCGCCGGCTCGGGACGATCTTGCCCCAGGTCAGCTCGGGGTTCCCGTCGAGCGCCAGCAGGGTGTAGTCGAGACCGTCCTTCTTGCCGCGCGTCTGGATATTGTTGGTCTTGAGGATCGTCCCCCCGGCGTAGGCCATGGTCGGCGCCGGCGTGGTCCCGCCGCACTTGGTGACCTGGAAATTGAACAGCGCCTCGAGGGAGTCGGCCTCCGACTGCTTGCTGATGCAGTGGTTGTTGGTCACCAGCGTGCTGGCGTTGGCCCCGTCGGCCAGCCAGCCGGTGCACAGGAACAGGAAGCCGCCGCTGGCGAACAGCAGCCGGGCGACCGGTCTCTGCGCCGCCGCGAACGCCTTGTCCTTCGTATGGCAGGCGACGTCCTCGAGGCCGTTGCTGCCGCAGACGACCTCCGGCGCCGGCTCGATGCGGGCCGTCCCGTGCCCCACGGCGTCGATGCGGTAGCCGTGGCCGATCTCCCTCCCGGCGGCATGGATCTCGACGAGGGCGGTGTCGCCGTCGATGCTGAACGACCAGAGGTCGCCGTTACGGTGCGGTCCCTCACCCATGTAGGTCTGGACCCGCGTCCGATCGGGGTCCGAGATCGTCAGGTAATCGCCCCGCGCCAGCGACAATCCGCTGAGGTGCACCCGGATGAAGGTGGCGCCGGGGGAGACCACCCGGTCGGCCCAGACCACCGGCCGGTCCTTCGCCCCCGCCGGGTACGGGTGGGGGGTCTCGGCCAGGTACGGCCTCACCTCGCCTACCTTCCAGGGGGCCTGGGCCCAGGCGGCCGGGGCCCCGGTCCCGGCGACCAGGAGCGCGGCGGCCATGACGACGGCGAAACGCGGCAGATTCCTCATGCGGTCCTCCACGGGTCTGTGTCTGGTGTCGATCTGCCGCTTTGAATACGGCCGGCGGGCGCTGCTGTCAACCAAAAAGGCCCCGGCGAAACCGGCCCTGGTGCTATAGTACGGGGCATCCGGACAAGCGGTGGATGCGGGGAACGGGAGTGGCGATCGTGAGTTGCATTTGACGCGATGGTCGGTTCCTCCCGACGGTCCGCCGCGCGTCTGATGAGACTCTTCCGGTCGCCACGCCGCCCCCCCCTTTGCTTAGCCCTCGAGAGCGTCTGCCTCGGCGCGCTCCTGGCGGTGGCTCCGGCGGGCTCCGCGCAAGCGCAGAGCTACCAGACGGTTGGTGAGGGCCTGACGGTCGGCCGTTTCGTCCTATACCCTTCCCTGTCCCTGGAGTACACACGGGACAGCAACATCTTCTACACTCCCAGCGATCTGCCGGGGACTGGCGCCACCTCTTCAGGGATCGTGGTGGCGCGGCCGCGCATCCTGGCCGACCTGCCCTTCGGGCAGAGCCGGATCCGGCTGGCGTACGCGCCCTTCTATCGGGATTACACGAACGAGACTTTTCAGGGGTCGAGTCGCCTGAACCAAGCCTTCGATCTGGAGGGCTTGATTCGTTCGGGCGGCGCCCTTACGATCGGAATACGCGATCACTTCGTACGAGGCACGGTCTCCCTCCAGGATCAGGGCGATCGCAGCGGCCTGACGTTCGGCCTGGGCCGCTATTCGACCCACACGCCGCAGATGGAGATCGGAGTGAACTCCGGGGGACGGCAGGGGTTTTCCTTGATTCCCAGCTACTCCCGCTCCAGCTTCACGGGGATCAGCGAGAGCGTCCACTACGGCTACACGACGCGCAAGCTCGAGGGGCGCTACAACTACAGGGTCAGCGAGCCGTCGACCCTGTACGGCTACTACGGGCTCGAAAGGACCACGCAGACCCAGGCGGGCACCGAAGATGTGGGAATTCATTCCCGATCCTTCGGCCTCGGGATCAGAAGGATGGTCAACGAGAAGGTCGTGACGCTCATGTCGGTCGGCTACCAGGCCCTCGACTTCGAAGGAGGGGGCGGCCAGAACTTCGGGGGCCTGATCGTCGAAGCCAGCGCCTCGCTGCAGGTGGACGATGTCACGCGGATCGAGGTCGCCGCCCTGCGGCAGCCCTACCCATCCGTCTACACGAACAAGAGCTACTACATCGCCACCGAGGGGCGGGCGCACGTGACGCGCCAGATCGGCCGCGCCGCCTACCTGGACGCGACCCTGACGTTTCAGGAAAGCCTCTATGCCGCGCCGCAGGGGA
>QHXZ01000048.1 GCA_003223165.1 Acidobacteriota bacterium | reverse complement strand
TGCGTCTCGGGCTTGATCGGCGCGCCGTTCGGGATCGCCTCGTCCGACCCGGCGTTCCTGGCCGCCGCGCTCGAGGGATGCGGCGCCGGCGCGGCCGCCCCGGCGGCCGGCGAGCCCGGGCCCGGCGCGCCTGCGGCCGCTGCGCTCTGCCCTTCGGGCGATGGGGCGGCCTGGCCTCCCTGCCGGTTCCCGCCCCCGATCGGCGTCGGGATGGCGGACTGCCCCGGATCCAGCGTGGGTCCCGATGACGAGCCGGCCGGCGGCGCGACCGGGTGATCCGGAGAGCCGGGGCCGCCCGCCGATCGGATCGGCAGCATGGACTGGATGGCGGCGAGGCCCGCGATCACCTGGGGCCTGAAGAAGAACCATGCCCCACCGCCGGCGAGGAGGAGCAGAAGGAGCATGACCAGAAACTTGCGGCCCGCCGAGCCGGTGCGGGCCCCCGGCGATTCCACGGGCCTCGGCCGAGCCGAGGGGCGCGCGCGCGGCGTCGGTGCGGGCTGTTCCTGGTCCTCGCCGAGCGCCTCCCGTGGCGCATGCTCGCGGCGCGGCCGCGCGACGCTCCCCTTCGTGTCCTTGTCCTGTGCGGGAGCGGAGGTCGCGAGGGGAATCGACGCCGCGCCCGACGAGGACGGCTCCTTCGCCCCGCCCGGCGGGGCAGGCGCGGGCCCGCCGAGGTCGGTGTCGAGGAGCGACATCAGATCCTCCTCCGGGCCGGGTTCCACGGGCGGGGCGCCCGCCTTCGTCCCCGTCCCCTTGAGGAGGGTCCTTTCGCCCACCTTCAGGTTGAGCTTGGTCAGCTCGGTCTCCCAGTTGGCGGTCCCATCCGTGGCCGGCGCGTCGGGCAGCGTGGCGCTGGCGGGATCGTGTCCGGGCTGCGGTGACGCCGCGGGCGCCGCCACGGGGGCCCGTCCCTTCGCCGCGGCCTTGGGAGGCGTCGCGGAGGGCCGCGGTTTTCCCGCGCTCTGGGGTGATGAGGCGGGACGAGGCGAGGGCGCGGGCTTCGCCTCCTGCGCCTCGGCAGGCGCCGGAGCGCGCGGCACGGCACGGACCGCGGGAGGGACGACCGTCCTGGCCTCCACGACTTGCTGTTCCGCGGCGGCCGGGGGCGCCGCGGGGGTGGGCGCGATCCCGCCCTCGGCCAGCTCGAACGGCTGCGCCTCGGGGAGGGCCTCCGCGTCCGCCACCCCGGCCTGCGCGAAGGCCGACTCGAGACGCGAGCGGGCCGCCACTTCCTCCTGCCTGGCCGCCGCCTCGCCGTCCGTCTCGTCGGGAGGCGTGGCAGCGGGCGCGCCCGCCCCGCCCATGGCGACGCTGGGGGCGTCATCCGCGTCGAGCATCACCTCGCCGCCGAAGCTCGTCCCTTTCGAGCCCGCCTCGGGCTTCGACGGCGCCGCGACCGGTTTCGCCGCCTGAGGCGGATGGGACGGCGCCGCGGGCCTGGAGGGCGCGGCGGCCGCCTTGCCCGGCGCCGGCCTCGGTCCGGCTGCCGCGATGTCGGCGGCGGTGAGCTTCACGGTCATCCCGCCGAGCTGGCTGGCGGCGCGCGCGAGATTCTTCTGCGCCCGCGCGCGGATCTCCGCCAGCAGCGCCTGGGCCTCGGGATGGGCCGCGTCGAGGACGAAGACCTTCTCGCATTCCGTTTCGGCTTCGGCGTAGCGCTCCTGCGCGAACAGCTCCCGCGCCAGCGTCAGGTGCTCTTCGATGAAGGGGGACGATTCGAAGGCCTGCTGCGCTTCCTCGAGGAGTCTCTGGACTTCCTCCGAATCGGGGCTCAGGGGCAGGAGGCCCTGCGCCCCCTCGATCGCTTCGGAGTACTTGCGCTGCGCCAGGAGCTGCTTGACCCGGGCGATGCCGAGGTCGAGGCGGGCCTCCATCTCTTCCGGCGGCGTCTCGGCGCCCGGCTCCGGTCCGCCGTCGGCCGGGGTCGTCGGCTCCGCTGGGGCGGACGGGCCGGGGGCCTGGGGCTCCCAGTCACCCAGGAGGAGGGTCGCCATGCGGATCCCCTCCTTCGCCTTCTGGCTGGCCGGGTCGACCGTGAGCGCCTCGCGCCAGGCCTCGATGGCGCCTTTGTACTCGCCGTTGTGGTAAAGCGTCGAGGCCTTGGCGAGGAGTTCTTGGAGCAGTTCGTCGTCGATCACGACACCGCCTGGCGGGACACACGGACCCCGCGCACCCGTCTCAATTTATGCTCCGGGGGATGGAAGTCAAACCGCGTGGGCTCTTGAGGATAGGGGGGATCCGGCCGCTCCCCCAACCGGCATTCCGGGGGCGCGCCGGCGCGCAAATCCCTGTCGTGCAGCGCCTTAGGACGACTTCCGGCTGCTCCCCTCGCTCGCTTTCTTGAGCGCGTCCTTGAGCAGGGGCAGCTCCTTGAGCGTGGGGTTCAGCTCCTCGACCTTGGCGATGGCGGCGCTGGCGGCCGGGAGGTCGCGCTTGTCGAACAGGTAGACGATGCTCAGGTTGAACCAGGTGGGCCAGTGCCGGGAGTTGTACGACAGCGACTTCTGGAACTGCGCGATCGCCTCGTCGGCCATGCCCAGCTCGCGCAGGCAGCTTCCCATGTCGGTCCGCGCGTCGACATCGGCGGGCAGCACCTCGAGCGCCTGCTTGTAGTAGTCGACCGCTTCCTTGTATTTGCCGACGTCGTGATACATGTTGGCGAGCCGAAGGAGCGCCTGCGTGTCCTTTGGGTTCTTCTGGATGGCCTGCTTGAGCGCCGCGACCTCTTCGAAGACGCGCGCCATGGTCTGTTCGGCCGCCGCGCCGCCGGCCGCCCCGGAGGGCGCGGCCCCGGGCGCCGTCGTGCCGGGAGCCGCGGCGTCGGCCTCGACGGGAGCCGCCCCGGCGCCGGACATGCCCATGTTCCCGGCGGCCGGTACGGGGGCCGCTTGCTGCACCACGCGCGGCTCGTACACGGCGTAGGCGATGAGGAACCCGACCAGGAAGCCGAACAGGATGCCCGACACGAGGAACTGGATTTGATCCTTGTTCATGCGAGCCCGCAAACTAGCACAGGGACCCCACCGAATCAAGGCGCGCGGCGCTGTGCTATAGTCCCGCGCGTGACGCCCGTTCCGCCCCCGCGCGTGCGCCTGCCGTTCCTGGGCGCGCGGCTCTCCCTGATGATCGGCGCGCTGCTCGTCGCGGCCTTCGTGCTGTGCGCCGCGCTGGCCCCCTGGCTGGTCTCGCTCGTCGGCTACGGCCCCTTCGACCAGGTGGCACCGCGCTCGATCACGCCGCCGACGCCTCCCGATGCGCTCCATCTTCTGGGGACCGATACGCTGGGGCGCGATCTGCTCAGCCGGCTGATCAGCGGCACGCGCATCTCGCTCGAGGCCGGGCTGCTCGCCGAGGCGATCGCCCTGGTCCTCGGCACGATCGTCGGCGCGTTCGCGGGGTACTTCGGGGGCCGCACCGACGCCCTCCTGATGCGTTGCGCCGAGCTCGTCTTCGCCTTCCCCGAGCCGCTTCTGGCGCTGGCGATCATCGCCGCCGTCCCGGATCCCGAGACGGCGCCCTTCCTGCGCCACCTGCCGCACCCCTCGATCGGGATGGTGTTCCTGGTGCTCGGTTTCCTCGGCTGGGCCAAGATCGCCCGCCTGGTGCGGGGCGAAGTCCTGAGGATCCGGGCGCGGGAATTCGCCCAGGCCGCGCAGGCCCTCGGCGCCAATGGCGCGCGCGTGGTCATGCGGCACCTGCTGCCGAACGCCCTCGGCCCGCTGATCGTCGCGGCGACCCTCGGGATAGGCGGGAACATCCTCATGGAGGCATGGCTCTCCTTCCTGGGCGTCGGGGCGCGGCCGCCCCTGCCGTCCTGGGGGACGATGGTGACCGAGGGCCAGGCGTACATCCTCTCCAAGCCGTGGGTCTGCATCGCCCCCGGCATGGCGATCCTCGTCGTGGTGCTGGGCTTCAACCTGCTGGGCGACGGGATCAGGGACCTGCTCGATCCGCGCCGGCGGGTGATCGCCGCCTGAACGCGCGCGCCCGGAACATCGGGCCGCGAAGGATGGTTCACCGTGCGCTTCCGACCCCTGATGGTGGGACGGCTCCTCCTCGGCCTCGCGCTCGCCGCGGCGGTCGCGCCGGGCCTGGCGTGCGGCCCCGGGCCCGCGCGGGTGACCAAGGCCGAGCAGGTCTTCCGGTTCCGCCTGCGGGAGGACCCGCCGACCCTCGACCCCGCGCTGTCCACCGACAACCTCTCGGGCGCCGTCCTGAACAACCTGTTCCGCGGCCTGGTCGAGATCGATCCCGGGACGCTCCTGGTCCGCCCGGCGGTCGCGGCATCCTGGACGATCTCTCCGGACCGCCTGACCTACTCCTTCCGCCTGCGCGACGGCGTGACCTTCCACAATGGCCGCCCCGTCGGCGCGCGCGACGTCGAGTACTCCTTCATGCGTACGCTGCGCAAGGAGACCAACGCCCCGTGGCGCTGGGCGCTCGATCCGATCGTGGGAGCGAGGGACTTCACCGAGGGCAGGAGCGCCACGATCGAAGGGCTCAAGGTGATGGACGACAGGACCGTCGTGCTGCGGCTCAAGAAGCCGTTCGCGCCCTTCCTCGGCCTGCTGTCCCTGCTTCCGGCCTCGATTGTGCCGCGCGAAGTGTACGAGGACCCTTCGAAGGCCTACCTGCGAGCCCCGATGGGCTGCGGACCGTTCCGCCTGGCCCGCTGGGAGCAGTCGAACTTCATCGAGCTCCTCGCCTTCGACGGCTACTACGGCGGCAGGCCCGCCCTGGACCGCGTGGTGGCGCGCATCATCGAAAACCGCGCCAGCGCCACGCAGGAGTACCGCGCCGGGGGTCTCGACAGCCTGGACGAAGTGCCGCCGCCGGACGACAAGGCGCTGCAGGAGGAGCTGGGATCGCAGATCCTTTACTACCCCTACCTCGCCACCGGCTACATCGGGTTCAATCTGGCGCTGCCCCCCTTCAAGGGGAACGTCAAGCTGCGCCAGGCCTTCAACTACGCCGTGGACAAGAAGTACCTCTGGGAGGTCCTGATCCCCGGATACCTGCCGGCGCACGGCATCATCCCGCCGGGGCTGCCCGGTTACGACCCGAACCTGCCCGGCTATCCCTGCGACCCGGCCAGGGCGAAACAACTGCTCGCCGAGGCGGGGTACCCGGAGGGGCGCGGCCTGCCGCCGATCGCGCTCTGGGTCAACACCAGCGAGGACAACCGCCGCGTCGCCGAGGCGATCCAGGCCGACCTGAAGAACATCGGCGCGCCGATCAGCATCAAGGAGGTCGACTGGAGCGCCTACCTGAAGGCCGTGGAGGGAACGCCCGAAGCGCCCGGCCAGGCGCAGATGTTCCGCTTCGGCTGGTTCCTCGACTACCCCGATACCGACGCCATCCTGCGCCCGCTTTTGCACTCGTCCAATTTCGGGCCGGCCGGCAACCACATCCGCTACCGCAACCCGCGTGTGGACGATCTGCTCGATCGGGCGCTCTCCCTCACCGACGAGGCGCAACGCGCCGGCCTCTACCGGCAGGCGGAGCGCGTCGCCGTCATGGAGGACGCCGTCTGGATCTTCCTCAACTACTACCAGTCCTCCACGCTCTTCAAGCCCTACGTCAAGGGGGTCGTGCCGACGCCCCTCGGCGAGTTCCGGATCCCGCTCGAGAGGCTGCGGATCGAGAAGAGCCCCTCCTGAGCGATGGCCAGCTACGTCCTGCGGCGGCTCCTCGGCCTGGCGCCCGTCCTTCTGGCCGCCGCGACCCTCGTCTGGGCCCTCCTGTTCCTGCTGCCCGGCGATCCCGCCCGGCTCATCGCAGGCGGGCAGGGGGTCGACTCCGAGGTGATCGACTCGATTCGCGCTGAATGGGGGCTCGACGCTCCCGCGCCGATCCAGTACCTGCGCTACCTGGGGAAGCTCCTGCGGGGCGACCTGGGGGTCTCCTACATCCAGCGCCGGCCGGTGACGGCGATCATCCGCGACTGCTTTCCGGCCACCTTCATCCTCGCCGTGGCCGCCATGCTCATCGCGGCGGGCGGCGGCCTGGTCCTGGGGGCGCTCGCCGCGGCGCACCACGGACGCCTGCTGGATCACCTGGTCCTGATCCTGGCCCTGCTGGGCACCTCGACCCCGGTCTTCTGGCTCGGGCTGATGCTGATGCTTCTGTTCGCATCGCGCCTGGCCTGGCTGCCGGTCCTCGGCTACGGCATGGACGGAGCGATCGTCCCCTTCCTCGGGATCCGGCTGCCCGAGTGGGACCACCTGGTCCTCCCGGCGGTCACCCTGTCGCTGGTCTCGCTGGGGGCCATCGCGCGGCTCACCCGCACGAGCCTGATCGAAACGGGCAGCGCCGAGTACCTCAGGACGGCCGCCGCCAAGGGCGCCTCGGCGCTGCGCATCTTCGTCTACCACGCTCTCAAGAACGCCCTGCTTCCCGTCGTCACCTTCGTCGGCCTCGACTTCGCGGCCCTCCTGGGCGGCGCGGTCGCCACCGAGTACGTCTTCGCCTGGCCGGGCCTCGGCAAGACGATCGTACGCGCCATCGCTCTCAAGGACCTGCCGGTCGTCGAAGGGTGCGTGCTCTTCCTGACCGTCGTCTTCGTGCTCGTGAACCTGGCCGTGGACCTGGCCTACCTCTACCTCGACCCCCGCATCCACTACGGGCGCGCCGCCGCCTGAGGCCCGGGTCCATCCCGAAGAGGCCGTCGGGCTCCTGGGCTACAATGGGCTCCCGAGAGGATGAGCGATGGACATCTCCGCAGCGGCGGACGAACCGGGATCCCGCCTCCCCAATCTCTACGGCCGCGACACCGACTCGCTGATGGCGGTCCTGGGCCCGCTCGCGCCACGACCGTTCCACGCCGCGCAGATCTATCACTGGATGCACGGCCGCCAGGAGACCGACTTTCACGCCATGACCGACCTGCCGGCGGGCCTGCGCCGGGACCTCTCCCTGCGCTTCCGCGTGGCCTGGCCTCGGGTCCGCGAGGTGCGGCAGTCGACCGACGGCTCGCGCAAGTATGTCCTGGCGTTGGACGACGGAGGCGAGATCGAGTCGGTCTACATGGTCCACGGCCGGCGCATCACCTTGTGCCTCTCGTCCCAGATCGGCTGCCCGCTCGCCTGCTCCTTCTGCCTGACCGGCACCATGGGCCTGGTGCGCGACCTGTCGCCGGGGGAGATCGTCGGCCAGGTCGCCGTCCTGGCCCGGGACGTCGGCTTCGCGCCCGGCCGGTGCCGCATCGTCTTCATGGGGATGGGGGAGCCGCTCAACAACTACGCGGCGGTGATGAAGGCGTTCCGGATCCTGGTCGACCCGCGCGGTTTCGGGCTGCCTCCCCGCCGGGTCACGCTGTCGACGGCGGGCCTGGTGCCGGGGATCGAGCGCCTCGGGCGCGAAGCGCCCCGGCCGCGACTCGCCGTGTCGCTGGCCGCCACACAGGACGCGCTGCGCGGCGAGCTGATGCCGATCAACCGCAAGTACGGGCTCGAGTCGCTCATGGCGGCCTGCCGGAGCTTTCCTCTGGGAACGCGCGAGAAGCTCACCTTCGAGTACCTGCTGCTCGATGGAAAGAACGACACGCCCCAGGACGCGGCGCGCATGGCACGGCTCCTGCGCGGCGTGCGGGCGAAGGTCAACCTGATCCCTTACAACGAAGCGGGCGTGCCGGGCTTCCGGGCGCCGGACGGCGAGCGGGCCGGGCGCTTCCGGGACGCGCTCCTGGCGCGCGGCATCCCCGCGTCGATCCGCTGGAGCAAGGGGCGGGACATCGGGGCGGCCTGCGGCCAGCTGGTGCGCGCGCCCGCGGCCACCGCGCGCGGATGACTCAGGCTGCCGGGGGCCCGGGGGCCAGAGCCTCGCGCAGGGCACGGACGGCGGCGGCGGGGTCCGGCGCGCCGGCGATCGCCGAGATGGCCGCCACCCCTGCGATCGGGATGCCGCGCAGCGCGGCGGCGTTCGCCGGCCCGATCCCGCCGATCGCCCAGACCGGGATCGGGAGCGTCACGGCCGCCTTGCGCAGCGTTTCCGTGCCGAGCGGCTCGCCGAGACCGGCCTTGCTCGGTGTCGGGAAGATCGGGCCGAGGATCACGTAGTCCGCCCCGTCCTTCCGCGCTCTCTGCGCCTCGGCCAGGGAATGCGCCGAGCGGCCGATCAGGAACCGCCCGGCCGCCCGCCGCCGCACCGGCTCGATCGGCAGGCCCTCGGCCGGCAGGTGCACGCCCGCCGCCCGGGCCGCAAGAGCCACGTCGAGCCGGTCGTTCACCACCACGCGGGCCCGTCCCCCCGCCGTCTTCGCGGCCTCGACGACGGCGCGTGCCAGCTCGAGGAGGGCCCTCCCCTGCAGGTCCTTCTCCCGCACCTGGATCCGATCGGCGCCGCCGGCCAGCGCCGCACGGATGATCTCCAAGAGCGGCCGCCCGCCGGTCGCGCTGCGGTCGGTGACGAAGCAAATCCCCGGGGGGCTCCCCGCGGCCACCGGGCTCATGCGCCCCTCAGGGCGCGACGGAAGGCGAGGAAGTCGATCACCGCGACCACCAGGTGCAGCAGTCCGAGGGCCGAGATCCCGCCCCTCAGGTAGCCGCTGAGCAGCACGGTCCGCAGGGCCGGCATCTGGGCGAAGTAGCTGTTCGACCAGAGGATCGACCAGGGGACCAGGAGGAGGAACACCCCCGCTTCCACACAGTAAAGAAGATAGACGATGCACAGCACGGGTCTCTCCAAGCGCCTCTCCCTCAGGGCCTCGTCCCGACACTCTAAGCGATCGAGACTTTGGAGTTCAACGCCGCGAGCGCCCCGCCCGGAGGCGCGTTGACTCGCGTGCGCCTTCTGGTAAAATGGGCGCCCCTTGGAAGCCCCGGTCCCACCGTGGAGCCCGCGATCCCGATGACCCGTCTGAAGCTGGCCTCGGTCCAGTACGTGAACGCCGACCCCCTGACGTGGGGGTTCCGCAGGGGACCTTTCCGTGACACCTTCGAGGTCTTGCAGGTCCCGCCCTCGCGCATTCCGGACCTGCTGGCGGCCGGCCGCGCCGACGCCGGACTGATCCCGTCGATCGAGTACCAGCGGCTCGACGACGTCGCCCTGCTGCCGTACCTGTGCATCGCCTCGAAGCGCCGGGCGCGCTCGGTCTACCTCGCCTCCCGCGTGCCGCTCGACAGGGTGCGCCGCGTGGCCCTCGACGAGAATTCCCGCACCTCGGCGGCGCTGCTGAGGCTGGTCCTGGAGCACCGCGACCTGCGTGACGTGGCGTTCGTGGAGCGGGCCCCCACGCTGCGCGAGATGCTGCGCGACAACGATGCGGCGCTCCTGATCGGGGACGCGGCCCTGACGGCGGACACCACCGGCCTGCACGTCCTCGACCTGGCCGCGGCCTGGCACGAGATCACTGGACTGCCTTTCGTCTTCGCCCTCTGGGCCGTGCGGAGGGGAGTCGTCCTTCCGGACGGCGTGCGGCCCTTCCTCGAGTCGCGCCAGATCGGCGCCGCCAATCTCCCCCTCATCGCGCGCGAGGCGGCGGCGCGGCTGCGCCTTCCGGCCGCCTCGATCGAGGAGTACCTGCGCGTCAACATCCATTACCACCTCGGGTCGGAGGAGGCGCGCGGGTTGGACCTCTTTTACCGGCAGGCGAGCGAGTCGGGGCTCGTCCCGGGGCGCCGCGCGATCCAGTTCGCGGCTCCGGCGGACCTCGAGCCGGCCCAGGCGGGGAGAGGGCCGCGGTGAGCGAGATCCAGGATCCCGGCAGGCATCAGGAGGAGCCGCCCCTTCAGGAGCCCGGGGCCCCCTGGGAGAAGGTCGATGACGCGGCGCTGCGCTCGCCCCGCCGGTCGAGCGCGCGGATCGAGGCGATCCTCGAACGCGCCGTCTCGGGCGGGCGCGTCGGGCCGGAGCAGGCCCTGGCCCTCTTCCGGGAGGCCCCTCTCCTCGATCTCGGCATCGCCGCCGACCTCGTCCGGCGGCGCCTGCACCCCGATCCGATCGTCACCTACATCGTCGATCGCAACATCAACTACACCAACGTCTGCGTCGTGCGCTGCTCGTTCTGCGCCTTCTACCGCGACCCGGGCCATCCCGAGGGTTACCTGCACAGCCGGGAATCGCTCTTCGCCAAGATCGAGGAGACGCTGGCGCTCGGCGGGACCGGCATCCTGATGCAGGGGGGCCATCACCCCGACCTGCCCCTCGAGTGGTACGAAGACCTCCTGCGCTCCTTCCGCCGGCGCTTCCCCCGCCTGCACATCCACGCCTTCTCGCCGCCGGAGATCCAGCACGTCGTCAAGGTCTCGAAGCGGCCGCTGGCCGAAGTGCTGCGACGGCTGAAGGCGGCGGGGCTTCACAGCATCCCCGGCGGTGGCGGGGAGATCCTCGTGGACGCGGTGCGCCAGGCGATCTCCCCCCTCAAGACGATGTCCCGGGACTGGCTGGCCGTGATGGAGGAGGCGCACCGCCAGGGCCTGCCGACGACCGCCACGATGATGTTCGGCCACGTCGAGACCTACGCCGATCGCGTCGCGCACCTGGCGGCCGTCCGGAACCTGCAGGACACGAGCCTCGCGGGAGGAGCCGCGGCGTTCACCGCCTTCATCTCCTGGACCTACAAGGCCGAGAACACCGCGCTGGGCGGCCGGGAGGTGTCGAGCGCGGACTACTTGAGGACCCAGGCCATCAGCCGCCTGTTCCTCGACAACATCCCGAACATCCAGTCCTCCTGGGTGACCCAGGGCAAGGAGATCGGGCAGATCGCCCTGAAGTTCGGCGCCAACGACATGGGGAGCACGATGATCGAGGAGAACGTCGTGCGCGCGGCCGGTGCTTACGGCTGCACGACCCGGTCGGAGATCGAGCGCCTCATCCGGGAGGCCGGCTACCAGCCCCGCCAGCGAGACACGCTGTACAACCTGGTCTCCTGAAGGCTCGTCCCGGTCGCCATGCGAACCCCGCGTCTCCGCCCGGCGCGCGCCCTCTTCGCCGCCGCGATCGTCCTTCTCGGCCTCGGCGCCGGGCGGGCGGCGACCGATCCGCCCGTCAGCAGCCCGGCCGCGCCCGGCCCCGGCGTCGCGACGGCCGAGCGCGATGAGCCCGGCGTCCCGATCCAGCTCCACCTCGGGCGCGCCAGCACGATCCCGTTCGATTCACCCTCGGGCCTGATCGTCCTCACCGGGCGGATCAACGGGCGGGCCCAGGTCCGGCTCCTGCTCGACACGGGCGATCCCTCCGGGTTCACGCTCGACGACAAGAAGGCCCGGGAGCTGGGGCTGCCGCTGACCGACCGCACGCCGACCCGCGCCACGGGAATGGTCGGCAGCGAGCGCTTCAACCTGTACCGCGCCCGGGTCGAATCCTTCCTGCTCGGGGGCCTGTCGGCCCGCGACTTCAGCATCTGGACGGCCCCCGACGCGGCGCTCCTGGCCAAGATGACGGGGGCGCGGGTCGACGGCTTCGTCGGCGTCGACCTGCTGCGCGGGCTCCACGTCACGCTGTCCTACCCGACCCGGCAGATCACCTTCGCTCCTCCGGCGGCGCCTCCGCAAGGGCAGGCCGCCCCGCAGCCCCCAGGGGTGCCGCTGAGGCTCGAAGGGAACCGGATCGTGGTCGACGTCCTGCTCGACGGTCGCGAGGCGCGCCCCATGCTGATCGACACCGCGGCCGGGGCCACCTTCATCGCCCAGTCGGACGAGGCGCTGACCCGGCCCTCCCCCACCGGGGCGGCCACGCAGATCGTCGACAGCAGCGGCACGGCGATCTCGGTGCCGATCCGGATCCTCCCGTCGCTCGCCTTCGGCGGCGTCGAGGTGCGCGACGTGCCGGTGGTGCCGTACGACTTCGAGGAGCTCAGGCGCGCGCTCTTCGCCTCGACCTCCCATGATGTCTCGGGGATTCTGGGCAGCGACGTCCTGTCGCGCTGCGTGGTGGTCCTGGACTTCCCGGCGCGCCGCCTGCGCGTGACCCGCTGCGGGACGTGAGCGGCCTCGTCGTCCTGAAGGCGCTCCTGGTCGCCGCGGTGCTCTTCGCGTTCCTGGCGACGGTCGGCACCCTCGACTACAGGGTCACCGAGACCGCCGTGGAAGTGCTCATCCTGGGATGCGTCGCCAGGCGCATCAGGCTCGTTGACATCGAGGAGGTCCATCGGCGGGGCGCGCTGCTGCACGAGAGCTGGTCCGGACCCAGGTTCTGGAACAGCGTGACCCTGCGGCGCAAGAGCGGTCTCCTGCGAAACTTCGTGATCAGCCCTGACGAGCCGGATCGCTTCGTCGAGAACCTTCGGGAGGTCCTGCGTCGCGCGGGGGGTTGAACACCCCGCCGGGCCAGACCCCCGGGATGGCCGCGCCGCATCCGGGGCAGGCGCCGCGCGGCGTCAGGCGATCTTGCAAGATCTGATAGCCCCGCCGCTCGATCAGCAGGTCACCACAGGACGGACAGCGGGTGTTCTCCCAGTCTCCGACCTCGCCGGGAAGGTTGCCCGCGTAGACGTAGCGCAGCCCCTCACGACGCCCGATCTCCGCGGCACGCAGAAGCGTACGCGCCGGAGTCGGATCGGGATCGGTCATCTTGTAATCCTTGTGGAATGCGGTCACGTGCCAGGGGACGTCCGGGGAAACACCGGCCAGGAAACGCGCCATGTCGGTCAGCTCCTCGTCGGAGTCGTTGAACCCGGGGATGGTGAGCGTCACGATCTCCATCCAGAAGCCTTTCTTCCTGAGCATCCCGATCGTGTCCAGCACGTTTCTCAACGTGCCGCCGAGGGCCCGGTAGTTCCGGTCACGGAACGACTTCAGGTCGACCTTGTAGAGCGTGACGTACGGCCGGATGAAGTCCAGCACCTGCTCGGTGCCGTTCCCGTTGCTGATGTAGGCGCACAGGAATCCGCTCTCCTGCGCCACCCGGAAGACGGCCACCGCCCACTCGGAGGTGATCAGCGGCTCGTTGTAGGTGGAAGCGACGATCGAAGCGCGTTGCCGGCGCGCGAGGGCCACGAGCCCCTCGGGAGCCACCTCTTCGGGCATGGCCACCGCCGCGGGGTCCCGGATCGCCTGGGAGGTGATCCAGTTCTGGCAGTAACCGCAGTGGAAGTCGCAGCCGAGCATGCCGAACGACAGCGCCAGCGACCCGGGCAGGGCGTGGAAGAACGGCTTCTTCTCCACGGGGTCGCACTGCAGGGCCCCGACGTATCCCCAGGGGACCTTGAGGATGCCGCCCTCGTTGAAGCGGACCCTGCAAATACCCGGCCGGCCCTCGGGGATGAAGCAGCGGTGGCCGCAGGCATGGCAGCGGACCGCGCGGTCCGGCAGCTTTTCGTGCAGTTCCCCTTCTCGTGTCAGGTCCGAGAGGACCCTGGCGAGCGGGGCGGGAGAGGCGGGCATGACTCGATCCTCTCTATGGAATCCGCCGGCACCGACAGTATAGCGCCGCCCGGCCCGCGTGGAGTGTGATAGGCTAGCTCCGCTCTCGCCGCTCGTGACCGGTTCCAGTCCCCACGACCCAGCCGCCATCCGTGCCGCATCGTGCCCGGATGGGCGGGTCACCGGTTTGGAGGGACGCATGATCGCACCGGCCGCCGCGGCCCACGGTCCGTTGCTGTTCATCGTCCTGAGCGCCCTCGCCCTCATCGCGGCAGGGGGGGCCCTGCTTCTCGTCATCGCCGGCGGCCGTCTCGACCTGCACCGCTCGGTCCTGGTGCGCGTCCCGGCCGGCGAGGCCTGGCGCGTCGTGCGCTCCCTGCCGACCCTCTACGCCGCCCACGGCCGGGCGCACTCCGGTGGCGGTCTCGAGACCTGGGCGCTGCAGCGCGGCGACGGAGAGGCGGCCGGTTCGATCTGGCGCGCGGCCGGCCGCTGGGGCGGCGTGCCCTACTGGGCCGAGCTGGAGGTCGTGCTCTCGCGCCCCGGCCGGGAGCTGGCTGTGCGGCTGATGCGCGACTCGCTCGGGACCCATCGGGGGCTGAAGAGCCACCTCGGATCGCTGACGCTCGAAGCCGTCGACCCGCAGACGACCAAAATCTCCTGGCGCCTGCGGACACGGCTGCGCGGCACGCGCCTGCGCGCGCTGCGCCTGCTGTCCCGGGCGCGGCTGCAGGCCCGCCTGTTCGACCCGAGTCTGCGATCCATCAAGATCGGCCTCGAGCGGGCCGGCGCGGCGCCGCCGGGATCGGCCGAACTCGCTCCCCCCGCGGCCGCGGCCTCGGAGCGCGACGCGACGTCGCCGGGATCGCGCCGCCGGCCCGAACCGGTCCCGCCGCCCCCGCCCCCGCGCCGCCCCCCCGAAGCCGGCGTGTGAGGGCGCGCCGCGGCGCGCCCGCCTGCGGGCGGCCCGCCCACGCGACCCCCGGACAGGCTCCTAGCGCCGCCGCGCCTCCTCCAGGATGGTGTCGCGCACGTAGCCGGTGGGGATCGTTCCGGACGCCAGGAAGCGCTCGTGGAACGCGCGCAGAGAGAAGGCCCCGCCCTGGATCCGGCGGACGCGCTCTCGCAGGTCGAGGATCTCGGCCTTGCCGAGGTGGTAGGTGATGGCCTGGGTCGGCCACTTGGAGTAGCGGTAGATGGCGCGCCGCGCGCCGCTGCAGGCCGCGGCACGGACCGGGTCCGGCTTGGGCGCCGCGCAGGCGTCGGGGAGGAGCTCGACGTTGGCCGTGAAGTAGGCCACCGCCTCATCGAACGTCATCCGTCCGGTGTGCAGGCCCGTGTCGATCCGCACCCGCGCCGCCCTGAGCAGTTGTCCCTTGAGCTGGTAGACGCGCTCCTCGGGGGTGTAGAAACCCTCGGGAGCGCCCTCCTGCGGCTCGCCCATCAGCTGCTCGGCATAGAGCGCCCACCCTTCGGTCGCCATGCTGTCGGCCCACATCGAGGACGAACCTTCGACCTCGCCCGGCGTGAGCCAGCGCACGTTGCCGATCGCGCGCGCCTTCGAGCGCATGAACTGGTAGTGCCAATCGTGTCCCGGGAACCCCTCATGGGCGCATAGATCGGCCACCGCGTGCCGGTTGTTCTCCTTGAGCACGCCGACGTCGCCGTGCGATGGGGTGAGGTAGAAGCGGCCGATGCCGCTGGTCTTGAAGGGCGGGGCGGGATAGTAGGCGGCGTCGATGGTGCTCTCCAGGACGGGCGGCGTCGGCACGATCTCGAGGCGGTACTCCGCCGGCAGGGCGAACATCGCGTGCCGCCGCGCGTACTCGACCAGGTCCTGCGCGCGGGAGCGGTAGAGACGGAACATCTCCTCGTCGCTCTTCGGGCCGTCCCGCGACAGATCGTCCATCACCTGGCGCGCGGACCGCAGCGAGGCCGCGCGCGTCGCCCATCCGAGCCTCAGGCCGCGGCGCTCCGCCACCTTGCGTGCCGCGTCTATCAGGAGGCCCTGCGTCTCTTCCACCTGCTGCCGGCCGTACTCGTACAGCGTTGCGGCCGTCCACTTCGCGTCGAGCCTCAGGTTGTTGCGCAGACGCCAGTCGTACTCGTCGTGGCCGCAGGCGAACATCGGCGCGTTCGGGGTGTCGCGGTAGTTTTCACCCAGGAAGGCGCCGAATGCCTCGAAGGCGAGGGCCGCCTTCTCCCCCGACTCCTTGATCGCCACGGCGATCCTCTCGCCCTCCTTGCGTCCCTCGAGGCCGCGCCCGGCGAGGGCGGGCAGCGTCGTGCGGAAGTAGGCCGCGTTGTCGCGCGCCGCGTCGATTCCGTCGAACTGCACCATCCGCCGGTCGGGAAAGATGTTGTTCGAGACTCCCCAGCCAAGGTTCCGCCGTGCGGCGTCCAGGAAGGCGGGGACGGCGGCGACGCGCCGCACCACCGCGTCCCACTCCTCGGCGGTGCCGTAGCGGCCGCCGCCGAGGTCGGTCATCTGCTGGATCTGCCAGTCCACGCCGCGAAAGGGGGCCACGGCATAGGTGTCGACGCTCCGGGCGTGGTAGCGCGACTCGTGGAGGCGCAGCATGAAGCGGATCTGGGCCCGGACCACCTCGACGTCGACACGGTCTTCCCCGGCCAGGGAGGCGGTATCGAGACGATCCAGGTCCGCGAGGACCGAGCCGTAGAAGCCCGCCGCGTCGTCGCGCCCCCCCGGCGAGACGTCGGGAAGCGTGCCGTTGACCAGGGCCAGCTCCGGGCTGTATCCATCGCCGCCCAGGTAGGTGCAGGTCACGGGGTTGCGCTTGAGGAATCCGATGAAGTAGCGCTCGCGGATCACCGGCCACACTTCCTGGGTCTCCGGTTTCGAGCAGGCGCCCAGCGCCAGGGCGGCGAACGCGCCGAGCGCCACAGGCAGGATCGGCCGCCGATGCGGGGCCACGCCGCTGTCGCGCTGACCGATCATCGTGGTCGACCGCCCTTTCCTCGAATGCCCGCCACGGGTCGCGCATGTTACCATGCGTTCACCATGCGGCATGCGGATCACGATGCGCCGCGGGCGGCGCTCCTCGCCTTGCTCGCGATGCTCCTCCCTTGCGGTGCGCTGGCGGCCGGTGCGGGCGGCATGACGCTCGCGGTTCACGACGGCCGCCTGGTCGTCGAGGCGGTGGAGCCCGGGTCCCCCGCCGCCACCGCCGGCGTGCTGGCGGGCGATCGGATTCTCGTCATCGACGACCAGAGCCTCGTCGACCTCGGCCCCCTTTCCCCGGAGAGGGCGCTCGACCTGTTTGGGCGCTCGAGCGCCCACGAGACCCGCCTGATCCTCGGCCGGGGGGCCGGGACCCTGCGCGTGGCCTTGCCGAAGTCGTCCGCGCCCGCGGGCGCTCCGGCCCCCGCCGCCCCCGGCGAGGCGCGGACGGGCCTCATGGCCCCGGATTTCACGGCGCGCGACCTGAGTGGACACCTGGTGCGCCCCCTGCCGCCCGGAGACGGTGGTGCTGCGGCGCCTGGCCGAGCAGTACGCGGGCCGCCTGGAGATCGTGGGCGTGAGCCTCGACGACGATCGCAAGGCCTACGAGGCCTACGTGTACAATCTGAGGCTCCCGGGACGGCAGGTCCACGACGGAGGGCGGAAGGGACCCATCGGCCGCCTGTACGGCCTGCGCGAGAGCGGCCTCCCGTACTCGGTGCTGCTCGACACCGAGGGGCGGGTGGTCTCGATGCAGCCGACGCTGCGCGCGCAGGAGGAGGCGATCGCCCGCCTGGCGGGGGGCTCCTAGATTTCGTCGCGCTCGAGGTGGGCGACCGACTCGAAGGCATGACCGGGGCCTTCCTCGTCGGCCCCGCGCGGGAAGACGGCCCGCAGCCACACGGGCGTGATCATCGTGGTCACCAGCACCATCAGGATCATCGCCGAGTAGACGTCGTTGGCGATGATCCCGTGGACCAGCCCGTAGCCGGCGACGATGAGACCCACCTCCCCGCGCGAGATCATCCCGACGCCGACGCGGTACGACTCCTTGGGCGTGAAGCCCGCCAGCCAGGCGAAGAGTCCGCAGCCCGCGACCTTGGCGAGGATCGCCACCAGGAGGATCGAGAGCGTGAGAGGGATCCGGCCGCCGAGCTGCCTGATGTCGGCCCGGAGGCCGATGTTGATCAGGAACACCGGCACGAAGAAGGCATAGGTCAGAGGGTGGATGCCGCGCTCGATCCGTTGCTTGAACGGGGTCTGGGCGAACAGGACACCGGCCATGTACGAACCGGTGATGGCTGCGACCCCCCCGAGAAACTCCGCGGCCCAGGCGTACAGGAACGCCACCACGACCACGACGGCGATGAGCGGCTCGCTCAGCCTCAGGCGGCCGAGGCGCTCCGTGATCGGCTGGAGGAGGCGCCGCCCGAGCCCCCACGCGATCACGAAGAACAGGAGCATCCGCGCGACGGTCCAGAGGATCGAAATGCCGCCGGGGAGAGCGGCCTGGGCCGTCTCCGCGGCGCCCGGCGCGCCGCCTTCCGCGGTCGGGCCGGCGGCGAAGGCCACCACCAGCGACAGCACCATGATCCCCATGACGTCGTCGATGACGGCGGCGCCGAGGATCGTGCTGCCCTCCCGCGAGCGCAGGCGTCTCAGCTCCATCAGGGTCTGGGCCGAGATGCTGACGCTGGTCGCGGTCAGGACGGCGCCCATGAAGAAGCCTTCGCTCCAGCCGTAGCCGAACCGGTGGGCGACCGCGGCGCCGCCCGCGAGGGGCAGGAGGACCCCGCCCAGGGCCGCCCAGAAGGCCACCCTCCCCACCCGGCGCATCTCCTGCAGGTCGGTCTCCATCCCGGCGACGAACATCAGGAGGATGACGCCGATCTCGGCGAGGTCCTGCACCACGCCGGAGAGGTCCGGGTAGGCGACGAACCCCTCCGGGTGCGGCGCGAAGATCGGCCACTGCAGAAGACCCAGGAGGCTCGGGCCGAGAAGCAGCCCCGCGAAGATCTCGCCGAAGACGGCCGGCTGTCCGCATCGCGTGCTGAGCCAGCCGGCCCCCTTCGCAGCCACGGTGACGAGGGCCAGGAACAGAAGGAGCTGCAGGATGTGGTGCATGACCCCGCCATCTATAAGAGGACAGGCGCGCGCCGGTCAAGAGAAATCGGCGCGCATCCCTGTGTGCTATCCTCGGCAACCTTGTCCTCTGCGGGGAGCGGAATGGCGGACACGCTGCAGGCTGCCGACGACACGGCCCTCGTATCGCAGCTCAAGGCCGGACGCGAGTCGGCCTTCGAGGAAGTCCTCCGGCGCTACGAGAAGAAGGTCTACAGCCTCGTCCGCGGCCTCACCCGCAACGACGCGGACGCGCAGGACGCCCTCCAGGAGACCTTCCTCAGCGTCTACAAGAAGATCGGGTCGTTCAAGGAGGCCTCCAGCCTGTCGACCTGGATCTACCGCATCGCGGTCAACGCCGCCCTGATGACGATCCGCCGGCGCAAGCGTCACGACCGGACGGTGTCGATCGACGAGCACCTCCCCGAGTTCGACGGCGACGGCCACCGGGTAATGGCCCTTCCCGACTGGTCCCCCGATGCCGCCGGCATCCTGCTGAACAAGGAGCTGTCGCACTACCTGCGGGAGTCGATCCAGGCCCTCGAGCCCGGGTACAGGACGGTGTTCATCCTGCGCGACCAGGAAGGTCTGAGCAACGAGGAGGTGGCCGCGGTCCTCAAGCTGAGCGTGCCCGCCGTCAAATCGCGCCTGCACCGGGCGAGACTTTTCCTGCGCGAGCGCATCAAAAAGTACTGGTGGGGAACGCGCAAGCCCCGCGCACGGTTCTCGGAGAGCGGGAAAGGCGCGGCGAGAGGCCGATGAAGAGCTGCAAGGAAATCATCGATCTCCTGAGCGAATACCTGGAGGGGGACCTTCCGGGCGACGAGGCCGGGGCGTTCGAGACCCACATGGCCCTCTGCCCTCCCTGCGTCGATTTCCTCGAGAACCTGAAGCAAACGCGCGCCCTCGTGCGCAGCCTGCGGTGCGACGAGGTGCCCCCGGAGGTCCAGCGCCAGCTCCGGACTTTCCTGGATCGGGCGACGAAGAGGCCGCCGAAGAGAGGCAAGAGGACCTGAGCCTTCGCCGCCTCCTTCCCGCCCTCCTCCTGGCTGCGACCGTGGTCGGGGCGGGGCTGCCGGGAGGGGCCTCCGCGGCCGAACTGGACGACCCGTTCCCCCTCCGCAACCAGCTCCCCTTCAGCTTGCTCTTCCTGAGCCCGGTCCCCGCAAGCGCGCGGCCGCCCGCGGATCGCGGCGTGCGCGTCGCCTTCGGCCTGGCGTACGAGAACACCCTGGCCGCGACCGACGACCTCATACGGTTCCTCCGGCAGGACGACTTCCAGACCTACGGGGGGCGCGTCACGCTGCCTCTCTTGCAGGCGATCGCCTCGGTCACGCCGGGCCGGACGGCCTTCGTCCTCGACGGGGAGACTCTACGGACCGTCATCGAGGCCCGGGCCCTCCTCGCGAAGCGCTTCGAAGCCGGGATCGAGATCCCGCTCATCGAGCACGGCCGGGGGTTCCTTGACTCGATCATCGACGCCTACCACGAGCACCTCAATCTGCCCGACGGCGGACGCCCCGGCTTCGCCCGCGACCGTTTCTCCGCGGGTTACGTGGGTGACGGGGAGGAGGTCTTCTTCGATCATCCGCCGGGCGGATTGGGCCTGGGGGACATCACGCTGGACGGGAGGGCGTTTCTGCTGCGGGAGGGTTCCGGGCGGCCCGCTCTCGCCGCAGGCGGATCGCTCAAGCTTCCCACCGGGTCGGCGGCGCATCTGCGGGGCAGCGGCTCGACCGACTATGCCGCCTCGATCTCGCTGAGCAAGTCCCTCGGCCGATCGACGCTTCACGCCGGCTACGCCTACACGTTCGTGGGCGCGTGGCGGCTGGCCCCGGATCTGCCGCTGCGTGACTCTCGAAGCCTCTTCGGCACGTACGTCTTCAGCCCCGGCCGCAACACCGCCCTGATCGTACAGACGTTGCGCACTCGTGGCCCCTTTCGGTTCCGCGCCGGCAGCGACCTGGGGCGCGTCGCCTGGGAGGTCGCCGTGGGCCTGCGCCACCGCCTGCCGCGGGACCTGGCGCTCGACTGGGCCCTGATCGAGAATCTTGACCGCGAGCACAACACGCCGGACGTCGGCGCGTACTTCGGACTGAGCCTTCTCGGCCGCCCGCTCCGAGGGCCTCGGCGGCTGCCCGTGAGCACGCCCTAAGCCCTTGATTCCGGGTCGCTTGGCTGACCCCGGTGGCCCGGGCGCAGAAAATCGTCCGGATGCCACGCCCCGTGTGGGCCCTGGCCCCGCGAGGCCGACGGGCCCTGCTCATGTCGTCGGGCCCATCAAATCCATTGCCGGCCCCTGGACCTCGACGTATAATTCGCCCAACCTCAGACAGGTCGCGGCTTTCCGGGAATCCCCCGAACGGTTTTCCCGGCGCGCATTCTGGCGGGCAGGTGGAGAGGAACGTGGAACCACTCGACAAGTCGGTCATCGGAGATCGGATCAAGGCATTGCGCAAGTCGAAGGGGCTGCGCCAGTGGCAAATGGCCGAGCTCCTGGGGGCCACCCAGCCCGCGGTCCACAAGTACGAGAACGGCATTCTTCCCGAGGTGAAGCGGCTCCTCGAGCTGGCGCGCATCGGCAGCACCTCGGTGGAGTGGATCCTCACCGGCCGCCATTGGGAGAACGGCGCGACCGGGATGGAGCGCCTCTCCGCCGACATCTACGAGCTCGCCTACCAACTGCAATCATTCACGTCCGAAGATCGACGCGTCCTGGCCGAGGCCCTGGAGCTGATCGGCGAGGCGGTGGCCACCTTGAACGAGACGACCCAGCGCGATCACCGCGAAATGAGCGATCAGGAGCTGGCCCGGGCGCTCAAGACGTTCGAGAAGCACACCCGGGAGTCGCTGGTCGCCGCCCTGGCGGTGCACGACGCCGTCGTGACGACCCTCGCCAACTCCAAGGTGCGCCAGCTGCACCGTTTCGGCCAGTCGCCCGCGGACGATCCGGTGGCCGAGCGCACCGTGACGGGCCCCACGCTGCAGAAGAACGCCGGCTAGGTCGCACGGGTCCGATCCCGCCGCGGTTCCGTTGACAACCGTTTCGAGCGCGACATAGCATCGCCGCCATGGATCTCTTCGGGCCCGATCCCGATTCTCACCCGCCGGACGACAGCGTCTCCGCCGCCGACGCACCCCTGGCCGACCGCATGCGCCCTACGACCCTCGACGAGATCGTCGGGCAGGATGACCTGATCGGGCCGGGCCGCCCCCTGCGCGAGGCCATCGAGGGCGATCGCGCGCACTCGATGATCCTGTGGGGTCCCCCCGGATCGGGCAAGACCACCCTCGCCCGGCTCTTCGCGCGCCTCACGCTTGGTCAGTTCATCGCCTTCAGCGCCGTCCTGTCGGGCATCAAGGAGATCAAGGACGTGATGCGCGCGGCGGAGGCCTACCGCAAGGCCGCGGGCCGGCGCACGATCCTCTTCGTCGATGAGATCCACCGCTTCAACCGCGCCCAGCAGGACGCCTTCCTGCCCTATGTCGAGAAGGGCACCATCGTGCTGGTCGGCGCCACGACCGAGAACCCCTCCTTCGAGGTCAACGCCGCCCTCCTCTCACGTTGCGCCGTCTACGTCCTGCGCCCGCTCGGCGACGCGGAGATCGTGACGATCCTCAAGCGCGCCCTCGCCGAGCCGCGCGGGCTGTCGGCATCGCTCCTGAGAGTCCAGGACGAGGATCTGCTCTACCTCGCCTCCTTGTGCGGAGGCGACGCGCGGCGGGCCCTGAACGTCCTGGAGATCCTGGCCGGGACCCGATCCGTCGCGGCGGACGGTCCGCCTCCGGTGACGAGGGAGGCGATCGCGCGGGCGCTGCAGCGCGCGCCGCTCCTCTACGACAAGGCCGCCGAGGAGCACTACAACCTGATCTCCGCGCTGCACAAGTCGCTTCGGAACAGCGACCCCGACGCCGCCATCTACTGGCTGGCGAGGATGCTGGAGTCCGGCGAGGACCCGCTCTATGTGGCGCGTCGCATGGTGCGTTTCGCCTCCGAGGACATCGGCACCGCGGATCCGCACGCCCTGTCGATCGCCCTCGACGCGAAGGAGGCGTTCCACTTCCTCGGCATGCCGGAGGGGGCGCTGGCGCTGGCCCAGGCGGCCGCCTACCTGGCGGCGGCCCCGAAAAGCAACGCCGTGTACGTCGCCTACGGCCGCGTCCAGGAAGACCTGAAAGCCGGGCTCGCCGATCCCGTGCCGCTCGCGATCCGCAACGCGCCGACCGGGCTGATGAAGGACCTCGGCTACGGGAGGGACTACCGGTACGCGCACGATTTCGAGGAGGGCACCACCGATCTCGATTGCCTCCCCGAGAGGCTGCGCGGCAGGCGCTATTACGAGCCGCGCGCGGTCGGCTACGAGAAGGTCGTGGTGGAGAGGCTGAAGGAGCTGGCGGAGGCGAGGCGGAAAATGAAGGCGCAGCGGCGGGCGGCGCGCCCGGACGCGATCAAGTAGCGGCCCGGGCGGGCGCGGCGCGGACGAGCCGCCAGGTGGCGTCCTTGTCCGGTCCCACGTCGCACATCGGGATGACCTTCCCCGCCTCGAACTCGCGGATCGTCTCGACGCCCGCAGCGCGGCAGTTCAGGCACCTGTAGGTGCCGGAGATGCGGCAGTGCTCTCCCGTCTTCCAGGTCCTCGACGAGTTCATCGTCCTCCTCCGGAGAGGGCGCCTATTCTGGCAAACGCCGCGCCGGCTGTCAAAGGCGGCGGCGCAGCGCGGTGGCCCGCAAAATAAATGAGGGGTGACGACGGTCACCCCTCGCAAGGCAGTACGGAGAAAAGAAGCTTACTTACGTCCCTTCTTCCCCTTCTTCTTGGCAGCCTTCTTTTTCTTGGGAATGGCTCCTCACCTCCTTTCCCGCCTTGCGGGTGGGATGAGCTCCCCGCGTTCCATTGCGACGATCGTCTTGCCAGCGGGGGGCTGTGTCACGGGCGCGCTCGCGCCCGTCGACTTCGCTGACTGCTTGCGCGCCGGGCTGCGCCGACATCCGGCCCTGGGAGCCCACGAACGTCGTGCCCGGGATGAATAGTGCCTGCTGCCGATCGTCGTTGCGGAATCGATCGACTTCGACGCTGTGCGTGTCTCTGATCACGATCGACGATCGAAAGCGATTTCGCTCGAACCTATAACATGGAGGCGATCACGTGTCAATAGATCGTGACGCCCGATCGCGACGCCCGATCGGCGCGGTCGTGGCCGGCGGTGGCGATCAGCTTCGGCCGACGATGCTGGCGCGGGGGCGCGTGCCGGCCGGCAGGCCTCCGCGCAGGGTGATCAGGTCGAGGCGGGGGCGGCACAGGAAGCGCACCGGGAGGTACGACCAGCCGAGACCCTGGTTGACGTGGACCCGCACGTCGCCCGGAGCGTCGTACCAGCCCTCGACATAGGGACGCGTGCCGAACGGGACGACGATCGCGCCGAGCCACGGCAGGCGCACCTGGCCTCCGTGCGTGTGGCCGGCCAGGACCATGTCGATGTCCCAGTTGCCGATGCTGCGCACGATCTCGGGACTGTGCGACAGCAGGATGCAGAAGTCGCGGCGCGACACCCCGACCATGGCCGTCTTGAGATTGTCATGCCCGGTGACCGGATCGTCGATCCCGGCGATGTCGATCCGCCCCGCCGGCGTGTCCACGCGCCGGTTGGCGTTGTTCAGGAGGACGAAGCCCGCGCGGGACACGGCGCCGGGGGCCCAGCCTTCCACCGTCTTCCTGTAGTGATCGTGGTTGCCCCAGACCAGGAACTTCCCGTAGCGGGCCCGCAGCGAGCCGAGGAAGGCCTCCACCGCGAGCGGGTCGGACTCGCCGTGCACGATGTCCCCCGTGATGACGATGAGATCGGGCTGCGCGGCGTTGACGATCCGGATGGCGCGTCGCTCCCGCGGGCCGAGGTCGCGGATGTGCGTGTCGCTCAGGTGGACCAGGAGCAGATCGGGTGCGCTCGCCCGCAACGACGGGACGAACTCGATCGACCGTACGACTTCGATCCATCCCGGTTCCACCAGGAAGGCGTCGATGCCGAGCGCGGCGCAGCCGGCCAGCGCCGCCAGCGCCGCGAGGACCTGCAGCCGCCGCGGGAAACGGCTCCGGAGCGTCGGTCCGGGCCGGACCGGAGCCGGGCGGGCGGGGACCGGCGCGGCCCCCTCCCCCTGCTCCTCGTCCTCCCCCAGGGTGACGCCCGCCCGCGTATCCGCTTCCTGGCCCCGTCGGCTCATGCGAACGAATATAGCGGGCCGCAACCGTTCCGGCCAGCGACCCGCGACCCTCGGCGACCGGTCGCTCTTGACCCGCCGGCCCTTTTCGCGCTAGCCTAACGGAGTCACGCCATCGGGGTCTTTCCTGCCCCTCCTTGGGATACGGCCTTACCCTTGACTGACAGGCGCCATCACGGTCACGGCCGGCCTGCCCACCACGGGCACAGCCGCCCGGAACATCCGCATCGCCACCAGGCTCCGCCGGGAGACGGGGTGAAGTCCGCGCAGCCGCCGGCCGTCACGTCCGGGACGGGAGGGACCGGCTCTCCTCCGCACGCTCCGCGCGCCGATCACGGGCATGGGCACGCCGGCGCGCAGGGTCAGGGGCAGAGGCGCCGGCGCCACCCGCGCCACGGCTCCTCATGGCGCCACCGGCAGGGCCACGGCCAGGGTCACGCCTCGGGACACCAGGGCGGCGGCCAGGGTCACGCGCGGCACGGGGGGCACCACGCGGGGACCTCCGGCGTGGGGGAGGAGACCGGATCACCCGGTCCGGCGCCGGCCGGCGCGACGCTCGAGGCCCGCGGCGTCCTCGAGGTTCTGGGCGAGGGCACCGGGTTCCTGAGGCAGCCGCAACGCAACTACCGCCCTTCACCCGACGACGTGTTCGTGCCGCGCGAGATCCTGTCACGTCTGGGGCCGACCGAGAAGCGCAGCAACGGCTCGGGGATCGAGGGGTGCGAGATCGAGGGACTGGCCGCCCCCCGCCATGCGCCACCGCGCGGCAGCGGCCCCGGCGGCCCGCGGCTGGTGGAGGTCCGCACGATCAACGGCATGCCCCCGCAGGAGTTCACTCACCGTCGCCACTTCTCGGAATTGACCTCGATCGACCCGTTCGAGCAGATCCACCTGGAGACCGATCCCGGCGAGCTCTCCACCCGCGTGATCGACCTCCTGACCCCGATCGGCAAGGGGCAGCGTTGCCTGATCGTGGCGCCGCCGCGCGCAGGCAAGACCACGCTCTTGCAGAAGATCGCCGCCGCCATCTCCCGCAACCACCCGGAGATCCACCTCATCGTGCTGCTGGTGGACGAGCGGCCCGAGGAGGTGACCGACATGAAACGCAGTGTGCGCGGCGAGGTGATCGCCTCCTCCTCGGACGACATGGCGCGCCAGCACGTGTCGATCGCGCGCATCGTCCTGGAACGCGCCCGGCGCCTGGTCGAGGTGGGACGCGACGCCGTGATCCTGCTCGACTCGCTGACCCGCCTGGCGCGCGCGCACAACACGGCCACCCCCGGGACCGGCCGGACGCTCTCCGGCGGCCTCGACGCGCGCACCATGGAGCAGCCGCGCCGCCTGTTCGGCGCGGCACGCAAGGCCGAGGAGGGTGGCAGCCTCACGGTCATCGCCACGGCGCTGGTGGACACCGGCTCGCGCATGGACGACGTCATCTTCCAGGAGTTCAAGGGGACGGGGAACATGGAGCTGGTGCTCGATCGCGCCATGTTCGAGCAACGCATCTACCCCGCCGTGGACATCCCGCGCTCGGGGACCCGCAAGGAGGAGAAGCTCTTCGCCAAGGAGGACCTCCCTCGCATCCACCGGCTGAGGCGGGTGCTGTACGAGATGAAACCCCACGATGCGATGTCGAAGCTTCTGCAGAAGCTGGCCAAGTACCCCAACAACACCGAGTTCCTCAAGGCCCTCGACGTCTGAGGTCTCTTCGCCCGCGCAAATCGTCCTTGACTTTCTGAAGCGGTGCCTGTAAAATCCACATCGCAGGTAGTGGAGTTCTTGGTTGGACTCATGAAGTCGCCCCAGGGACGCACGACCCCTGGGGCTTTTTTTTGCGCCCCGCCGAGGAACCAACGGCCTGCCCCGGAGCAAGGAGTTCCGGTGACATGTCCCTCACCCAAGGTGAGGAGGAGGAAAGGCAAGTGTCTACTGGTCGCGTGAAGTGGTTCAACAACAGCAAGGGGTATGGGTTCATCGAGATCGAGGGGGGCAAGGACGTCTTCGTGCACTTCTCGGCCATCCAGGGCAACGGATACCGCTCGCTGGAGGAGGGTCAGTCGGTGGAGTTCGAGATCACGGAAGGCGCAAAGGGCCCGCAGGCCGCGAACGTCCGCGCCATCTGACCCGACCTCGCGCGTGGTTCCGCCGCTCCCTTCGCGGCCTTGACCACGACGGCCCCGGAAGGCGAAAGCCTTCCGGGGTTTTTCTTTTTCCGGGGAGTTCCGCTCCCGAGCGATGCGCGGGGTCTCAGAGCCTGTTGAGGTAGGCCTGGAGCCGGGACCGATCGTCGGAATCCATCCTGGTGAAGGCCAGCGCCAGCTCGTAGCGGCGGGTCTCCGGGGCGGCGGCGTTGGTGCTGCAACGCAGGACCGACGCCTCGGCGTCGATCGCGGCCCCCTGGCCGAGGCCGCCTCCGACGAGGGTGAGCGTGATCTGCAGGCGCACCCCGGCCTCGAGAGGCCGGTTGGAGGCGCAGCGGGCGCCGCCCACCGCGACGTCCACCGTCACCACCTTCAGGTCGGCGGGGAGGCCCTCCCCCGGCAGGACGCGCACCTCGAGCAGCGCCAGGAAACGATGGTGCCGTCTCTTGTCCATCGTGTCGGTCACGACGCTCCCCCGCCCGCCCCCATCCGCACGGCGATCAGTTCCGCGCCACTTGGTGCTCGTCGCGCGCGTGGCGCGCGATCAGGCCGGCGAGCACGGCATCGGGGATCTTCGCGAGCTCGACCTTCACCGTGTTGACCTCCTTGCCCCGCATCACGCCGTAGGCGACCCGGTCCCCGATCCTCAGGCCGTTCTGCTTCATCTCCTCGATCTTCGACGCGTTGGCCTTGGTCAGCGTCACGCCGTTCATCGACAGGATCACGTCGCCGGGCTTGATCCCCGCCCGGTCCGCCGGGCTCTCCGGGATCAACGCCACGATCTGCAGGAAACCGTCCGCTCTCTCTTCCGATTCGAACCCGGACCAGCCCTTCGTCTGATACATCTCCTTCATCGCCGCCGCGCACTCCTCGGCCGATCGGGCGCATTTCGCGTGGCCCGCGGCGGCCGGCCCGAAGGGGACGAGGAGCAGGACAGCGAGCGCGGCCGTGCCCCGGTGGAACGACGCTCTGCTCATGCTGGACCCTCCTGCTCAGGACCGTGGACCGGGGAGGCGGCGCCCCGGCACAACGGGCCCGCGAGGCCGCATCGTAGCATGAAACCGGGGGCCCGGCGCTTTCAGCGGTTGAAGTGGAAGGGAACGCTGGTGACGACGACGCCGGGCTTGAAGAGCAACGCCCCCTTGATCAGCAGGGCCGACTGGTTGTGGAACAGGCCTTCCCACCAGTGGGCGGTCACGAACTCGGGCAGCACCACGGTGACCATCTCGTTGCGGCGCTTGCCGTGCATCAGGTCGTCGATGTGATCGACCAAGGGGCCGATCAAGGACCGGTAGGGCGATTCAAGGATCTTGAGCGGCACCCCGCCCCCCCAGGTCTTCCACTGCTCCTTGAGCTGCTCGGTGCGCTTGGGGTCGACGCTGACGTGGACCGCTTCCACCTCGTGCGCGATCGACTTGGCGTAGCGCAGCGCATAGATGGTCGACCGGTTGACGGCGGAGATCGGCACGATCGCCGTGTGGCGCAGGGGCCGCTCGGGCTCGATCTCCTGGAGGGAGAGCTGGCGGCGGACGAAGAAGTAGTGGCGGTGCGTGCGCAGGAACATGATGACGAACAGCGGGATGAGCAGGATGACGATCCAAGCGCCGTGCTTGAAGCGGGTGACGGCGATCACCAGCAGCGCCGCCCCGGTGGCGGTCGCCCCGGCCGCGTTGACGGCGGCGTGCAGGCGGAAGCGCCCCTCCCGGCGGCGCAGATGGCGCATCACCATCCCCGACTGCGACAGGGTGAACGCCAGGAAGACGCCCACCGCGTACAGCGGGATCAGCCGATGGGTGTCGCCGCCGAAGAGGACGATCAGGAACCCGGCCGACCCCGAAAGCACGGCGATGCCGTTCGAGAAGACGAGGCGATCGCCCAGGTTGGCGAGCTGGCGCGGCAGGAAGCGGTCGCTGGCCAGGATCGACGAGAGGCGGGGGAAGTCCGCGAAGGCCGTGTTGGCGGCCACCATGAGGATGGCCGCGGTCGCCGCCTGCAGGAGATAGTACGCCGCTCCCGAGCCGAGGACGGCATGCCCGAGCTGGGAGATGACCGTCTGGTCTGCAGCCGGCACGATGCCGTAGGCATGGGACAGGTAGCTGCTGCCGAGGAAGAAGAACCCCAGGATGCACCCCAGGATCACCCCGTTGCTGATCGCCTCGATCCCCGTGAGAGCGGTACAGCCGGCGGAAAAGGCGCGCATCAGCAGGAAGAGGCGCATCGTGTGCGACAGGCCCTCCGGCAGCGCCGGCGCCAGCGTGACGATCGGAGGACCGTGGATCACGCGCCCGATGCCGACGAGGATCAGGGTTCCCATGGCGCCGATGAACAGATAGGTCGGCACCGCGAAGATGGCGCCCGACTGCCTGACACCGCGCAAGTTCCCCACCATGATGACGGCGATGAACAGGAGGCCGAGCGCCACCCGGTGCGCCTCGAGGCCCGGCAGGGCTGAGACGACGGCCGCCACGCCCGCCGCCGTCGACACGGCGACGGTCAGGATGTAGTCGATGAGCAGGGCCGCCGCGGCCACCAGCCCGGGCATCGTCCCCAGGTTCTCGCGCGCCACGATGTAGGAGCCGCCGCCTGCGGGGTAGGCGTGCACGGTCTGGCGGTAGGAGGCGATAAGGAAGACCAGGAGCAGGACGATCATCCCCGAGATCGGCAGGGAGTACCCGAGGCAGGCTGCGCCCCCGAGCACCAGGACGCGCAGGATCTCCTCCGTGGCGTACGCGACCGAGGAAAGGGCGTCCGAGGCGAAGACCGCCAGGGCCGTCGGCTTCCCGAGGCGCTCCTCCTTGGCCCTCTGGGTCTCGAGCGGCGTGCCCAGGAGCCAGCGTTTCCAGCTCATCTCACCTGACCAGCCAGTAGACGAGGGGGGCGGCGGCGATGCGGTACCAGGCGAAGGGACGCAGCGTCAGGCGGCCCAGCAACGCCAGGAAGGTCCTCACCGTCCCCCAGGCCACGAGGAAGGCGACAGCGAACCCCACGGCGAACGGGAGCAGGTCGGTTGCGCGCAGCAGGTGCCAGCTCTTGAGGAGGTCGTAGCCCGCGGCCGCCGTCACCGCGGGGATCGCCGCCAGGAACGAGTAGCGGGCCGCCGCGCGGCGTTCGAGGCCGCCGAACAGGCCTCCGATGATCGTCGCCGCGGAGCGCGAGATGCCCGGCCAGAGCGCCAGGCACTGGAAGAGCCCGATCAGCAGCGCCTGCCTCCAGGTCAGCCCGTCCACGCTGTCGGTCCGTGGCTGCGGCCGGAAGCGCTCCGCGAGCAGGATGCCGATGCCCCCCACCAGGAAGGCGAGGGCCACGGTGGCCGGACCGAACAGGCGCTGCTCGATCCGATCGTGGAGGAGGTACCCCGTGGCCAGGATCGGCAGGGTCGTCACGGCCAGGAGGCCGCAGCCGCGCAGGCCCGAAAGGCCGCCCCGGGCGCGGGGATTTGCCAGGTCCAGCAGCCTGCGGCGCTCGATCAGGACCACGGCGAGGATGGCGCCCAGCTGGATGAAGATCTTGAAGGTGTCCGCCGATCCCCCCGTGAAGCCGAGGAGCTCGCCGGCCACGATGAGGTGCCCCGTGGAGGACACCGGTATGAACTCGGTCACCCCCTCCACCACCCCCAGGAGGATGGCGATCCAGATCAAGCCCATGGCGGCGCAGGGTACATGAGGGCGGGGGTCGGTGCAAGAGCGTGCGTCGGGCGAATTTCAGGCCTCGGGAGGGGGTCCTCAGGCCGGCGGAGGATCCGTCGAGGAGCGCCGCCCGGGCATCGTCGCCGGCCGGGCGATCGTCTCCTGCTCCATCCTCTTGAGGCCGGTGATCTCGACCATGACCCCGTGCCATGCGACCGGTTCCCCGGCGGGATCGCGCATGAGAACCGCCTCGTCGCGGAACCAGCGCACCTCCCCCTGGCGATCGAGCAGCCGGTACTCGGTCGTCGAGAACCCCCTGGTGCGGGCGTTCTCCTCGGTCAGGTCGATCACCTTCCCCAGGTCATCGGGGTGGATGATATCTTCATGAAGAACCCGGTCCCTCGAGTCCACTCCCTGGGCGAGTAGCCGAGCATCGTCTCCGTCTGCGGGCTCACGTAGAGCGTGGTGTAGGGGGGATGGACCTCGCAGGTGTAGACGATCGCGGGGATGTGCTCCACGAGACTCCGGAGGCGGCGCTCGGTCTCGGCCAGCTGGGTGAGCAACCGCCGGTTGCCCAGGGCGACGGACCCGAAGCTGGCGATGTGCCTGGCCAGGATCATCTCCTCCGCGGTCCAGCGGTGGGGACGGAGCGTCACCAGGATGAGGAGGCCGAAGCTCTGGCCGCCGCTCAGGAGCGGCATGTAGGCGGCGCCTTCGATCCCGAGCAGCCCGCGGGCGACCCGGTTGACCCGAGGATCGCGCCGGGCCTTGTCGATGGCGACCGGCCTGCGGCTCCGGAGCGCATCGCGCGCCGCCGGCGAGGCGGACAGGGAGCAGCGAAGGTGGAGCGCCTCCGGGTGATGGTGCCCCGAGCTGGCCACCCCGTAAAGAGTCTTCTCGAGGCGGTCGATGAGCGCCAGGTGAGCCTGGTCGACGCCGACCAGCCGGACCGCGGTGTCCACGATGTTCTGCAGGGTGGTGTGCTCGTCCTCGAGCCGGGCGATGTCCGCCGCCAGCCCGAGGAGGCGGGTGAGCCTGATGTTCTGGCGGCGCAGCCTTTCGGCGCGCGTCTGGTCGGTGGCAGGCTGGCGGTGCGAGCGGGTCTTAATCGCGGAGCCCCCCGGGGGTCCTTACGATCGGACCCTGCCGCGGCAAGGATATCTACACCTTCTACGACCCTCGGCGCGCTCTGTCAAGATCGAAAGGACGATGTCGCGGGAGGGAGCGGCGGGATCAGCGGGCGGAGCAGAACGTGAAGGCCTCGGGGCGCACCGCCGCCTGGCAGACCGCCTCGAAGAAACCGGGGAGGCGGCCGGGGCCTGCGGCCTCCGCCAGCGCCTCCATCGCCTCGCGCACCCGGATCCCCCAGGCGAGCTGGCGCGGGCCGACGTAGGTTCCCTGGGCCAGACCGACAAGCTCGCACGAGCGCTCGTCGGACAGGAGCAGAGGGGACCCGCTCTCGCCCGCCACCAGGCCGAGGGTCAAGATGAAGGTCTGCCCCGATGGCGCGAGGGTGGCCGTCTTCTTCGACCCGCGCAGGGCGGCGACCGCCGCCGGCCGCACCAGCGGCCCCGCCACCACGTCGCGTTCCACCAGGAGGACGGGGCCTCCAAGGCGCAGGGCGTCGCTGTCGCCGATGGCGCATGGAAGGGCCGGCGTGCTGACGTCCCGCGGCAGCTCGAAGAGCGCCACGTCCACTTCCTCGTTGCGCACCAGGGGCTCGAGAGGGGCGCGTCCCGCCGGCAGGAGCAGGTAGGTGCTCTCCTGGAACGAGCGGGCGGCGTGCGGGATCCCGGCGCTCTGCTCGGAGTACCGGATCCCTTCCTCGAGGCGGGCGCGACTCACCGCGTGGGCCACGGTCAGGACGTAACGGTCGAAGAGGACCGTGGCGATCCCCTCCAGAGTGATGGTGCGCGTACCGCGGCCGGGGACCTCGTAGGTCGCCTCGGTGGCGACGGGGAAGGTGGCGGTCACGTAGGATGCCAGGCCGCTCGGTGCGCTGGCCGACGCGCGGCCAGCGGGAGGGAGGGCCAGGAGGATCATCGCGCAGCCGAAGATCCCGATGGCGATGGCAAGGCGAAAGAGGTTGAGCCGCGTGGGTTCCATGGTGCCTCCCGGTGGCACTGCCCGGCGCATCGAGGATGCGCGGGCACCCAGCCCCCAACATGGTTCCTGGAGCGTGTTTCGTCAATAGCGGTCCCCAAACTGTTGACTTTCCAGGGCCGTCCGGCCTATACGCTACGGTTTCGGAACGGTCCGTTCCGGCTGCCAGGGAGGCCTCATGACGCGATGGCTGTGGGTCGGGATCCCTCTCGTGGCGGCAGTGGGGGCAGCGATGGGTCGGCCGGCGGGTGCGGCGCACCCGTCCTACCGCATCAGCCTGGAGAGAGTGGCGCGCTTCCCCTCCCCGGGGAGCCGGATCCCCGGCTCCTTCCACTTCACCCACGATGGCCGCCATCTCTACTACCTGGCGATCGAGGGAGCGGCCGGCGCCCGCGTCCTGGTGCGCGAGGAGGTGGCCGGCGGGGCCCGCGAAGTGGTCGGCCGGCCGCCCTCTTCCGCCTCCGGGAGCGAGGCGCTGTCCCGGGAGGAGGTCCTGCGGCGCGAGCGCCAGCGCATCCAGGACAAGGGCATCACCCAGTACGCCCTGGCCGAAAAGGCCGATGTGGCCGTGTTCGTCTACGGCGGCGACCTGCACCTCGTCCGCCCGGGACAGGAGCCGTTGAGGCTCACCGACACACCCTCCGTCGAAGTCGATCCGCGGCCCTCCCCGGATGGCCGCTTCCTCGCTTTCGTGCGCGACGACGATCTCTACGTCCTCGATCTCGCGACGCGGGTGGAGACGCGGCTCACCGAGGGCGCTCGCGACGGGGTGAGCCACGGCGTCGCCGAGTACATCGCCCAGGAGGAGATGGATCGATTCTCGGGCTTCTGGTGGTCGCCCGATGGTGCGCGTC
This sequence comes from Acidobacteriota bacterium, assembly GCA_003223165.1. Taxonomy (GTDB): domain Bacteria; phylum Acidobacteriota; class Polarisedimenticolia; order Gp22-AA2; family Gp22-AA2; genus QHXZ01. The sequence goes on along the minus strand of QHXZ01000048.1, from coordinate 3,782 downwards.
TGGCCTACACCGAGGTGGACGAGACCGGCATTCCCCTCTACCCGATCGTCCACCAGGGGCAGGCGCGCTGGGACATCGAGCCGCACCGCTACCCCTTCTCCGGCGGCCCGAACGCCCGCGTGCGCCTGGGCCTGATCGGCCGCGGCGGCGGGGCGACGACGTGGCTCCGCCTGGCTCCGGAAGGCTCCGACTTCTACCTGGCCAGGGTGGACTGGACGACGGACGGGGCGCTCCTGGCCCAGGTCGAGAGCCGCGACCAGAAGCGGCTGTCGCTCCTGCGCTTCGACGCGGCAGGACCGGCGCGGACGCTGCTCGAGGAGACCTCGGAGCGCTGGATCAACCTGCATGACGACCTGAAGCCGCTGAAGGATGGTCGTTTCCTCTGGTCGACCGAGCGCAGCGGCTTCCGCCATCTCGAGCTGCGCGGGGCCGACGGGCCGCTCGTGCGCGCCCTGACCTCGGGCGACTGGATGGTCGATCGGCTCGAGGGGGTGGACGAGGCCCGCGGCGTGGCGTTCTTCACCGCCGCCAAGGAGGGCCCGCTGCAGCGCCAGCTCTACCGCGTGCCCCTCGAAGGCGGCGACGTCGAGCGGGTCACGCCCGAGCCCGGGTTCCATGCGGTGACGGTGTCGCCCGACGGCCGCTATGTCGTGGACGTCCATGCGCGTGATCGACGCCAACCAGGACCCCGAGGTCGCCTCGCTCGGCCTTCGCCCTCCCGTCTTCGTCACCCTCAAGGCGGCGGACGGCGCGACGCTCCACGGCGCCCTCTACAGGCCCGAGCGCCTCGCCCCGGGACGCCGGTATCCCGCCCTGGTGCGCGTCTACGGCGGGCCGACCGCCCAGACCGTGAAGGACTCGTGGGAGCTGACGCAGGACCTCCGCGCGCAGGCCCTGGTCGAACGGGGATACCTCGTCTTCCGGCTCGACAACCGCGGCACGCCGCGGCGCGGGCGGGCGTTCGAAGAGACGCTGGCGAGGCGGCTGGGGTCCGTGGAGGTCGAGGATCAGATCGCGGGGGCGCGGTACCTCGCGGGGCTTCCCTACGTGGACGGATCGCGCCTCGGGATCTACGGCTGGTCATACGGCGGCTACATGGCGGCGCGCTGCCTGCTGAAGGCCCCCGACCTGTTCCGGGCCGCCGTCGCCGGCGCGCCGGTCACCGACTGGGACGGGTACGACACGTTCTACACCGAACGCTACATGGGGACGCCGCAGGACAACCCGGACGGCTACCGCGAGAGCTCCATCCTGCCCCTGGCGGCCGCGCTGCGCGGCCGGCTCCTGATCATCCACGGGATGGCGGACGAGAACGTCCACTTCCGCCATACCGCGAGGCTGCTGAACGCCCTGAACGCGGCGCAGAAGCGCTACGAGCTCCTGATCTTTCCGGACGAGCGGCACCTGCCGCGCGGCGAGGAGGACCGGCGCTGGCTGGAGGAGCGCCTCCTCGAGCACTTCGATCGCGCTCTCAAGGCACCATAAAAATCGGGCCGCCCCTTGCGGAGCGGCCCGTCGGTCATGCGACCAGAATAAAGGAGGAACTCAGACTTTGCGGACGTTCGCGGCGGCCGGACCCTTCTGGCCCTGCTCGATCTCGAACTCGACAGCGTCACCCTCCGACAGGGAGCGGAACCCCGAGGCCTGGATGGCCGTGTGGTGGACGAACACATCCTTGCTCCCGTCGTCCGGAGTGATGAAGCCATAACCCTTGCTGTCGTTGAACCACTTGACTTTGCCCCTAGCCATCCGACTCAACCTCCAGAATGTATGGGTCCCTCCGGTCGCCGCTACCGCCGACGCGGTTTCCGAACAAGTTTCGACTGCATACCGGATGTCCCATGGATTGGCCGTATTCTCCCCGAACTGCGGCGTCCTGTCTAGACCCTCGGGGAAAAAATGCCGGCCCTCAATTCCCGCCGGAATTCCTGCCGCGATCCTGCATAAGGAGTTTTGCCATCCGGGACGGAGCGCCCTCAGGAGCGGGCGGCGCGCGCGGGACCTTGAGGCGGCGCGCCTCCACCCGCGACCCTGCGGAAAACCGCGTAGGTGACGGGCCCTGATGCGAAGAGCAGCAGGACGTAGAGCGCCTGGCGGCCATCGAAGACGCCGCTCGGCCAGATCTTCTCCATGATGACGAAGGCCGACAGGGCGATGCTCGGCAACGTCATCCCGACCAGCCCGGCGGTTCCCATCGGGATGCGGAACGGGGCCCGTCGGGCTGTCTCGCCGAGGACGCTCGAGGCCCGCCGCACCTCGGGGAAGGGGGCCGGCGCGGGGTGCGACCGAAGCCGGATCAGGGAGGCATAGATAAGAAGGTAGGCGCAGACCTGCACGAGAGAGAAGAGCCCGGCAAGGTCCGCGAACTTCATCCGGACGAGGAAGCTCAGGATGACCCCCCCGACCACCAGCGAGACGACCGGGGTCCCGTACCTGGCGTGGGTCTTACGGAAGGAGGCGGGGAAGAGACCGTCCTCGGCGAGGACCATCGGCAGCCGCGATTGCCCGAGGATGGTCACCATCAGCAGGCTGAGATTGCTGAGCAGCCCGCCGAACGCCATGCCGGCGCCCAGCCAGGGCCCGCCGATCGCACGGGCGGCGACCGAGAAATACGACTCCCCCCATTCACTCCAGCGATCGTGGGCGGCCAGGGTCGCGACCGTAGGGATGATGTAGCTCAGAGAGGTCATCGGCACGGAGAACGCCAGGGCGATCGGGAAGGCGCGCGATGGGTTCTCCACCTCGGCGGCGTTCGTGGTCAGCTTCTCGAAGCCGGAGAAGAGCCAGATGGCGATCGAAAGGCCGGCCAGGGAGGCCCCGAACCACCCCTTCTCCGGGCTCACCACCGGGAGGAAGGGGTTGAAGCGCCAATGCAGGAGCCCCAGGAGGGTCAGCGCCAGGAAGGGCAGGAAGATCAGGATCGTCAGGAGGACCGAGGCGCTCCCGACGATCCGGATGCCACGATAGTTCATCCAGGTCGCCACCCAGACCAGGCCCGCGGCGATGCACCAGTGGAGCGTCCCGGACATTCCCGGCAGCCACTCGCGAGCGTAGTTGGCGAAGAGGACCGCGAAGACCGCGTTGGTGGCCAGGTTCGCGAGCCAGACGAGCCACCCCGCCTGGTAGCCGACGAAGTTCCCGAACGCCATCCTGGCCCAGCGGTAGTATCCCCCCTCCACCGGATAGCGCGCCGAGAGCTCGGCGCAGGCGAGCGCAAGCGGCACCGCCCAGATGAACGGGAGGAGGCACAGGGTGGCGATGGCTATTCCCGGACCCGAGGCCGACACCATCTGCTCGAGTCCGTACGCCCCGCTGCAGATCACCGCGTAGGTCATGAAGACGAGCTGGAAGGCGGTCGCCTTGCGGGGGCCGGGGGCGGCGCTGCTCTCGTTCGCCATGGCCGGGGACTCTAGGCGAAGCGGCCGGATCGGGTCAAGCGGGGCGCAAGGCGCGCAGGGCGTCACGCACGTATTGCAGGGTCATCTCCTTGCGCCAGCGAACGCCGAAGTCGGTGTTGTCGACCGGCTTGGCGAGGGGGTAGGCCAGGCGGGCGGCCTCCTCGATCGTCTCCTCGGTCAGCGGGCGGCCGACGAGCGCCGCCTGCGCCTCCCGCGCCTCGACCGGGGCCATCGAGACGGCGCCCAGCCACAGACGGGCCTCGGCGACGACCGTCCTCTCCAGCCGCGCGCACGCCGCGACCCCCAGGACGGGGAAATCGAAGGCGCCCCTGCGGCGCAGCTTGCGGTAGGCCGAGCGCCAGCGGCCCGCGGGCGGGAGATCAA
>QHXZ01000047.1:42843-44916 GCA_003223165.1 Acidobacteriota bacterium | reverse complement strand
CGGCGGGGTCGAGATGTTCGTGTCCCAGGGCGCGGCCCAGTTCCGCATGTTCACCGGGCGGGACGCGCCCCTGGCCATCATGGAACGGGTGGTCCTGGACGCCCTCGGGTCCGGCGGCGGCCGGTCCGCGCCCATTCCTCCTTCCCCTGGGAAAGGACGGCGGCGCACGCCTCGACCACGGCGCCGGCCGCGCCGCCGGCGCGATTGACAGCCCGAGGCGGCTGTAATAAAGTGAACGCCAAACGTCGAGGAGATCCACCGTGCACGCCCGAGCGCAGAGCGAGGATGGCTTTCGTGACCTCACCCGACGCGAGGTGGCGCGGCTCGGTGCCGAAGTCCCGTTTCACCCCACAGACACCTCGTATTATTGGTGGCGCTGAACGATCGCCCGGCGCGCGTGAGATACGCCCGCCGCTCCCGGATCGGCACGTCGCGCGGGAGAGAGCGGAGCCGGAGAGATTCTCCGGCGGGGGGATCGTGAGGCGATGGAGCCCCTTCCCCCGCGGAAGGGGCTTTCAGGTTCAGGGGTCGATCGGAGGAGGGACATGACGGCCAGGAGGCAGGCGGAGCAGCTGGGCGGGGGCGACCCTCAGCGGGCGCTCGCCTACATCGAAGCGAACTTCGAGTCGCACCTCGCCGATCTGCAGGGGTATCTGAAGGTCGACAACCTGGTGACGCACCGAGAGCGCTGTGACGAGATGGCGCGCCGGCTGAAGGAGGAGATCGAGCGCCTCGGCGGCAGGGCCTCGGTCCTCGACTACGGTGACATGCCGTTCGTCTATGGCCGCCTTGAGTCGGGCGCGCCGCGCACCCTGGTCATTTACCGCAACTACGACATCGTCCCGCCCGAGGGTGCCGACTGGTCGGCGCCGCCCTTCTCGGGGCGGGTGCGCCGGCTCGAAGGGCTGGGCGACTGCGTCATCGCGCGGGGCGCCTGCGATCCGAAGGGCCCCCTGGTCGGCACCCTGCGCGCGATCGAGGCGCTCGTGCGCGCCGAAGGGGGATCGCCGGTCAACCTGATCTTCCTGCTGGAGGGGGACGAGCAGCTCGGCAGCCCGACGCTCGCCAAGGTGATCCATGACCGGCGGAAAGAGCTCGAGACCGCCCAGGGGGCGCTCTACCCCAAGTTCATCCAGGGGCAGGGCGGTGACCCGGTGCTGCCCCTCGGAGTGAAAGGGATGCTGCTGCTTGAATTAATCTGCTCCGGCGGCGCCTGGGGGGGGCCGACGCGCACCTCCATCCACAGCGGCAACGCCGCCTGGGTCGCCTCGCCCGCCTGGAGGATGGTGCGCGCCCTGGCCACGCTGTTGGACGAGAACGAGCGTGTCCTGGTGAACGGTTTTTACGACGATGTGGTGGAAATCATCCGCCCCGAAAAGGAAGACGGCGGCTCGCCGGAGCCCCACGTGGGGGTGATCGAGGATCAGTACGAGTATCTGCGCTCGCGGCACGTGCTGCGCTTCAAGCACGACCTGCCCCCGGCGGCGATCTGCAAACGCTACCTGGGCCAGCCGACCTTCAACCTCGCCAACCTGCTGATCCACCGCAGCCGACCCTGGTCGCAGTTCTTGCTCCCATGCGAGGTGCGGGCGCAGGTGGACATCCGCCTGGTGCCCGATCAGGATCCGGAGGCGGTGGTGGCGGCGATCCGTCACCATCTGAACGACCACGGCTTCCAGGACATCGAGGTGATCACCCGCCTGGCGTACCGGCCCTGGTCGATCGAGGAAGATCACCCGCTGGTGGAGACGGCCCGGCGGGCCTACCGGCGCTCCGGCAAGGAGCCGGAGGTGCATCCTTCGAGCGGCACCTCGCAGCCGTTCAGCCTGTTCGACGAGATCGGCCTGCCCCTGGTCGTGGCCGGCCTCGGACGGGGCGGGCGCTCGTTCCACACCAGCGAGTACGCCTCGATCGCCGGGATCCAGGAGTTCGAGAAGTGGGTCGTACGCTTCGTGCACGAGTTCGCGGGTCCGGGGAGGTGACGATCATGAGAGCCGAATCGGTGACGCGATCGCGGGCGGGGATTCCCTGGGCGGCGGGCCTGGCGTGCATCGCGCTGGCCGCCTGCGCCAC
>QHXZ01000047.1:36000-42747 GCA_003223165.1 Acidobacteriota bacterium | reverse complement strand
CGTCCAGGTCGCCAACAAGACGAAGGCGACCTTCGAGGTCACGCGCGAGTCCTTCGTGCTGGAGGACTCGCTGGGGCGGCAGTACCCGATGGCCCCGGTGCGCGACGTGGAGGAGAAGTACGGGCGTCTCGACCTGGACCGCAACCTGTTCCGTCAGAACCGGTCCTTCACGGCGCTCGGAGTCGGCATCTACACCTACATCGGGAGCGATTTCTTCCCCTCGACGTCGCGCCGCTCGCTCCTCATCGAGAAGATCAGCCTGCCGCCGATGGCCTACATGGAGGACGTGCTCTACTTCCCGATCCCCGAGACGGGTCTCAACGGGGTGCCCCTGCGCCTGCTCTTCAAGGTGAAGCAGCTCGAGGAGCCGATCGAAGTGAAGTTCGAGGTGCCGAAGACGCTCGGCATCTTCGAGAAGGACGACGGCGGGGGGACGCGGTGAGGAGGAACGGCTTCAACCTGGATCCCGCCGACCTGCCGGCGCTGGCGCGGCAAGGGAACGTCATCCCGCTCTGCCGGGAGATCCCGGCCGACCTCCTGACTCCCGTCGCCGCCTTCCTGCGGCTCGCGCCGGGGGCGCGCCACCCCTTCCTCCTCGAGTCCGTGGAGGGGGGCGAGGCCGTGGCCCGCTACTCCTTTCTCGGACGGGATCCGTCCGCCGTGGTGCGCGCGAGGATCGGCGCAGGCGGGCCCGAGGACGCCCCCGGGACGAGCCCGGTCGAGGCGCTGCGTCGGGCCGTGGCCCCCTACCGGTCGGTGCGCTTCCCCGACCTGCCGCGCTTCACGGGCGGGGCGGTGGGGTACCTGTCGTACGACGTGGTCCACCTGGTCGAGCGCCTGCCCCGCCGCGCCGGCGACGACCTGTGCCTGCCCGACGTGCTGTTCGGCATCTATGACACGATCCTGGCCTTCGATCACCTCAGGAACCGCATCCAGATCGTGTCGAACATCCGCACCGAGGAGAAAGGGGGGCGCCTCGGCGGCCGCGCCCTCGAGCAGCGCTACCGCACCGCCCGCCGCCGCATCGAGGCCACCGAGCGCCTGCTGGCGCGACCCGTACGGCTGCCGGCCGGCGGGCCCCGCCGCCGCGGCCGCTGGGCGGCCAATATCAGCGAGACCCGTTACAAGGAGAATGTCCGCCGGGCCAAGGACTACATCCGCGCCGGGGACATCTTCCAGGTGGTCCTGTCGCAGCGTTTCGAGAGACGCGCCGGCGCCGGACCGTTCGCCATCTACAGGGCGTTGCGGCGCATCAATCCGTCGCCCTACATGTACTACCTGGACTTCGGGGAGGTGAGCCTGGCGGGGGCGTCCCCCGAAATGCTGGTGCGCGTCGAAGGGGATCGCATCCGCACCCGCCCGATCGCCGGGACGCGGGCGCGCGGGCGGGACGAGCGCCAGGATCTCAGGCTGGAGGAGGAGCTGCTGGCCGACCCCAAGGAGCGCGCCGAGCACGTCATGCTCGTCGACCTGGGACGCAACGACCTGGGGCGCGTCTGCCGCCCCGGGACGGTCGAGGTGACCCGCTTCATGAAGGTGGAGCGCTACTCGCACGTCATGCACCTGGTCTCCGACGTGAGCGGGCGGCTCACCCGCGGCCGCGACGCCTTCGACGGCCTGATGGCGTGCTTCCCCGCGGGGACCGTCTCCGGGGCCCCCAAGGTGAGGGCCATGGAGATCATCGACGAGCTGGAGACCACCCGCCGCGGCCCCTACGCGGGGGCCGTGGGCTACATCGACTTCGCCGGCAACCTCGACTCCTGCATCACCATCCGCACCATGGTCATGAAGGAAGGCGTGGCGCACGTCCAGGCAGGGGCGGGGATCGTGGCCGACTCGGTGCCCGAGCGCGAGCACCGCGAGTGCGTCAGCAAGGCGGGCGCGCTCATCGACGCCATCGAACGGGCAGAGGCGACGGCGTGATCCTGATGATCGACAACTACGACTCGTTCACCTACAACCTGGTGCAGTATCTCGAGGAGCTCGGGGCCGAGGTGGAGGTCTACCGGAACGACCGCATCACGGTGGACGGGATCGCCGCGCGCCGGCCGGAGGGGATGGTGATCTCGCCCGGGCCGAAGACACCGGACGACGCCGGGGTCACGCTCGACGCCGTGCGGGCCTTCCCAGGCGATCGGGCAGGCGTTCGGCGGGCGGGTGGTGCGGGCGCCATCGCTGATGCACGGCAAGACGAGCCGCATCGCGCACGACGGCCGCACGATCTTCCAGGGCCTGCCGAGCCCCTTCGAGGCCACGCGGTACCACTCGCTCGTGGTCGATCCGCAGAGCGTGCCCTCGGAGCTGGAGGTCTCGGCGACGACCGACCAGGGCGTCATCATGGGTCTGCGGCACCGTCGGCACCCGACGGAGGGCGTGCAGTTTCACCCGGAGTCGGTCCTGACGGCCGAAGGGAAGCGTCTCCTGCAGAACTTCCTGTCGCGGCCGCGGGGCTGAGGCCGATGCACGACGGTCTCCAGGGCATTCTGGGCAAGGTCGTGGAGGGGCAAATCCTCGCCCCGGCGGAGGCGCGCGCGGCCTTCGAGGCGATCATGGATGGGCGTGTCCCACCGGCGCCGCTGGCGGCCTTCCTGGTGGCTCTCCGCATGCGGGGCGAGACGGTCGCCGAGATCGCGGCCTTCGCGCGCGTCATGCGCGAGCGGGCGACGCGGATCGACGCCGGCGGCGGGATCGTGCTCGACACCTGCGGCACGGGCGGAGACGGGGCGGGGACGTTCAACATCAGCACCGTGGCCGCGTTCGTGGTCGCCGGTTGCGGCGTGCCCGTCGCCAAGCACGGCAACCGATCGGTGAGCAGCCGTTGCGGCAGCGCCGACCTGCTGCAGGGGCTCGGCGTGAGGCTGGACGCCGAGGTCGCGCTGGTCGAGCGCGCGCTGCGCGAGGCAGGGTTCGCCTTCCTGTTCGCCCCGGCGCTGCATGGCGCCATGCGGCACGCGGCTCCGGTGCGGCGGGAGCTTGGCGTGCGCACCGTCTTCAACCTCCTGGGGCCGCTGACCAACCCGGCCGGAGCGCGCCACCACCTGCTGGGGGTCTATGACCCGGCACGGGTCGAGGGGTTGGCCGAGGTGCTGCGCGAGCTGGGATCGGAGCGGGCTCTCGTCGTGCACGGGGACGGCCTCGACGAGATCGCCTTGCACGGCGAGACGCGCGCCGCGGAGTTGCGCGGGGGCAGGGTGCGCACCTTCATCCTGACCCCCGAGGACGCGGGGCTGCGTCGCGCCCCGTTGTCCGAGGTGTCCGGCGGGAGCGTGGAGGAAAACGTGGACATCGCCCGGGGCGTGCTGAAGGGCGAGCGCGGGCCGCGGCGCGACATCGTGCTGCTCAACGCGGCCGCCGCATTGATGGTCGCCGGCCGGGCCGGCGATCTGCGCGCGGGGGTCGCGCAGGCCGGGCATGCCCTCGATTCCGGGGCGGCCCTGCGCGTCGTGGAGGCGCTGCGGCGCCTCTGCCCGTACCCCGATCCGGGAGCCTGAAGATGGACGTCCTCGAGCGGATCGTGGCGGCGAAGAGACAGGACCTCGCGCGGGAGAAGGAGCGGCTGCCGCCGCGCCGCATCATCGAGCTGGCGAGCGGCGCGCCCCCGCCGCAGGACTTCGCGGCCGCCCTCCGGCGGCGGGACCGTGTGAACATCATCGCCGAGGTCAAGCGGGCCTCTCCATCGCGCGGTGGCATCCGCGAGGCGGCCGACCCGGCGGAGGTGGCCCGCTCCTATGCGCGCGCCGGAGCGGCGGCCATCTCGGTCCTCACCGAGGCGCGCTTCTTCCTCGGGGCGCCCGAGCACCTGACCGCGGCCCGCGAGTCGGTTCCCGTGCCGGTGCTGCGCAAGGACTTCCTGTTCGACGAGTACCAGGTCTACCAGAGCCGCGCGTTGGGCGCCGACTCGCTCCTGCTCATCGCCCGGATCGTGGGTGCGAAGGAGCTGGCGACGCTCATCGGCGTGGCGCGCTCGCTGCACATGGAGCCTCTCGTCGAGGTGCACGGGGAAGAGGAGGTCGACCTGGCCTTGCAGGCGGGAGCGGCCGTGATCGGCGTGAACAACCGCGACCTGGGCACTCTCGCGGTGTCGATCGAGAACTCGCTCCGCCTGATCCCGAGGCTGCCCGACTCCGTTCTGCGGGTGAGCGAGAGCGGCATCGAGACGCGCTCCGACATCGCCCGGCTGCGCGGGGCGGGGTTCGACGCGTTTCTCGTGGGGGAGCGGCTGATGCGCGAAGACGATCCGGGCGCGGCGCTGCGGGAGCTCCTGGGCGCCGGGGAGGCGTGATGGTGCGCGTCAAGCTGTGCGGCATCACCCGCCTGCAGGATGCCCTGCTGGCGGTCGAATTGGGCATCGACGCCCTGGGTTTCAACTTCGTCCCCGGGAGCCCGCGCCGCATCGATCCGGAGCGGGCGCACGCCATCACGAGCGCCCTGCCCCCCTTCGTGACCAAGGTCGGGGTCTTCGCGGACGAGCTGCCGCGTGTCATGGAGGCCGCGGCGCTGCTCGCCGGCCTGAACTGCCTGCAGCTGCACGGCGACGAGCTTCCCGAAATCTGCGCCGCCGTCTCTCTGCCGTGGTACAAGGCGCATCGCGTGGGGCAGGGATTCGATCCCGCGATCGTGACCCGCTACCGCTCGGGCACCTTCCTCCTGGACGCCCATCGGCAGGGCATGAAGGGCGGCACGGGTCGCACGTTCGATTGGACGGTGGCCCGCCAGGCGGCGGCCTACGGCCGCGCGATCCTGGCCGGGGGCCTGACTCCGGAGAACGTGGAGCAGGCCATCGCCGTCGGGCGGCCGTACGCCGTCGACGTCAACAGCGGCGTCGAGTCGTCCCCGGGATGCAAGGATCCACGGCTCCTGCAGGAGCTCATGCGGCGCGTTCGCCGGGGCGCGCCAGGCGAGGAGGTGCCCGAATGAGCGTGCCCGACGATCGGGGCCGGTTCGGGCCTTACGGGGGACGGTTCGTCCCCGAGACCCTGATGAGCCCCCTCCAGGAGTTGGAGGAGGCCTGGAGGGCCTGCGCGGGGGATCCCGCCTTCCAGGCGGAGCTCGATCATTACCTCACGACCTTCGCCGGCCGCCCCACGCCGCTCTTCCACGCCCGCAACCTGTCGGAGCGCGTCGGAAGGGGCTGCCGTGTCTATCTCAAGCGCGAGGACCTCAACCATACCGGCGCGCACAAGATCAACAACACGCTCGGGCAGGCCCTGCTGGCGCGTCGCATGGGAAAGACCCGCGTCATCGCCGAGACGGGGGCCGGCCAGCATGGCGTCGCCACCGCCACGGTCGCAGCGCTCTTCCGGCTGCGCTGCGTGGTCTACATGGGTGAAGAGGACATGCGCCGCCAGGCGCTCAACGTCTACCGCATGAGGCTCCTCGGGGCCGAGGTCGTCCCGGTCCGCGCGGGCAGCCGGACGCTGAAGGAGGCGATCAGCGAGGCGATGCGCGACTGGGTCACGAACGTGCGGGACACGCACTACATTCTCGGCTCGGTGCTCGGGGCGCATCCCTATCCGGCGATGGTGCGGGACTTCCAGTCGGTCATCGGGAGCGAGGCCCGCCGCCAGGTGCTCGCGGCCGAGGGACGGCTGCCCGACCTGCTCGTGGCCTGCGTCGGCGGTGGCAGCAACTCGATCGGTCTCTTCCACGCCTTCCTGTCGGACCCCGGGGTGCGCATGGTGGGGGTCGAGGCGGGGGGCACGGGGCTGGAGCCGGGAGCGCACGCCGCGCGGTTCGCCGGGGGCAGCCTGGGGGTCCTGCAGGGAACGCGCACCTACCTGCTGCAGGACGAGGACGGCAACATCCTGCCCACGCACTCCGTCTCGGCCGGGCTGGATTACGCCGCCGTGGGGCCTGAGCACGCGTACCTGCGCGACGCCGGGCGCACGGAGTACACCCACGCCTCCGACGAGGAGGCCCTGCGCGCCTTCCACGTCCTGTCCGAGTGCGAGGGGATCATCCCCGCGCTCGAGTCGGCGCACGCGGTGGCCTACCTCCTGCGCGAAGGGGAGGCGGGGCGGGCCGGGGGGTTGATCCTCCTCAACCTGTCCGGGAGAGGGGACAAGGACGTGCAGCAGGTGGCGGAGCGCGAAGCCCCCGGGACCGAAGGGACATGAGCGCGCGTGGGGACGAGGCCCGGGGGCGGATCGCGCAGGCGTTCGCCCGGGCGAAGGACGACGGGCGCCCCGCTCTCGTGCCCTACGTGACCGCCGGCGATCCGAGCCTCGCGGCCACGCGCGTCATCGTCGGGGCGCTGGCGCGGGGCGGCGCCGACGTCGTGGAGCTGGGCGTGCCGTTCTCGGACCCGATCGCCGACGGGGAGGTGAACCAGAGGGCGGCGGAGCGGGCGCTGCGCAACGGTGTCGGCCTGCGGTCGGTGCTCGATCTGGCCGGGGACCTGACGCGGGGTCCCTCGCCCCCGATCGTGCTCTACACCTACTACAACCCGATCCACCGCATGGGACTCGAGGCCTTCGCGCGCGGGGCCGGACGGGCCGGCGTGGCGGGGGTGCTGGTGACCGACCTGCCGCCGGAGGAGGCGGGCGATCTGCGCCAGGCGCTGCGCCCCGTCGGAGTCGATCTCGTCTTCCTGCTTGCGCCGACCTCCTCGATGGAGCGGCGCGAGCTGGTGCTGCGATCGGGCGGGGGGTTCGTCTACTTCATCTCGCGCACCGGGGTGACGGGCGCGCGCGAGGATCTGCCCGCGGGGCTCGAGGCGCAGGTGCGCGAAGCCAGCGCCGCCTCGCG
>QHXZ01000047.1:29163-35976 GCA_003223165.1 Acidobacteriota bacterium | reverse complement strand
CGGCGTCGTGGTCGGCAGCGCCCTCGTGGGGCTGGTCGAGGAGATGGGGGAGACTCCAGAGCTGGCGGGTCGGGTGGAGTCGTTCTGCCGCGCGCTGCGGGGCGGGCCGTGACGCGGCGTCCAGGGAAGACCGCCGGTGGGCGGCGCGCGGCTCCCGCCGGGGAGAGGAGCGGCGGAGAGGGCGGCCGTGCCCCGGACGCGGCGGGCGGTCTCCGGGACCGGGCGGACGGCCTCGCGGGCGCCGATCCCTTCGAGGAGCTGCGGCGGCGCATCGACGCGATCGACCACCGCGTCGTGGCGCTGCTCAACGAGCGCGCGGGCCACGCCATCACCCTGGGGCGGATCAAGAAGGAGCGGGGGCTGACGATCTACCAGCCCGCGAGGGAAGAGGAGGTCCTGCGGAACGTGCAGGAGAGCAACGCCGGGCCGCTGGAGGATGCGGCGCTCCGCCGGCTGTTCGAACGCATCATCGACGAATCGCGCCGCATCGAGCGCGTCGCGACGGCGGGAACCGAGGAGACGGCCGGGCCGGAACGGGCCCGGGAGCCGGGCCCCGAGGATCCCGCCGCATCATCGGACTGAAGCGCCCGGCACCGGGCCTGACGACTGAGGGAACGGAACATGGTCATTGTCATGAATCAGCACGCCACGGAAGACCAGGTCGAGAAGGTGATCGCCGCCCTGACCCAGAAAGGATACGACGCGCACCGCTCGACGGGGGCGTCGCGCACGGTGATCGGCGTGGTCGGGCTCAGCCCGACCCCGCTCGACCCTCGAGAGTTCGAGATCATGCCCGGAGTGCACGAGGTGGTGAGGATCTCGGAGCCCTACAAGCTCGCCGGCCGGGTCTTCAAGCCCGAGGACACGGTCATCCGGATCGGCGACGTGGCCATCGGCGGCCGCGACGTGGTCCTGATGGCGGGGCCGTGCGCCGTGGAGAGCGAGAAGCAGCTCGACATCATCGCCTCCTCGGTGTCGCGCTACGGAGCCCGGATCCTGCGGGGCGGCGCCTTCAAGCCGCGCACCTCCCCTTATTCGTTCCAAGGGCTGGGGGAGGAGGGCCTCCGGCACTTGAGAACGGTGGCGGATCGCCACGGCTTGCTCGTGGTCACCGAGGTGATGGACACCGGGCAGGTCGAGCTGGTCGCGCGCTACGCCGACATCCTCCAGGTGGGGGCCCGCAACATGCAGAACTTCAACCTCCTCAAGGAGCTGGGGCGCCAGAGGAAGGCGGTCATGCTGAAGCGCGGCCTGTCGGCGACCATCCAGGAGTGGCTCCTGTCGGCCGAGTACATCATGGCCGGCGGCAACCGTGACGTCATGCTGTGCGAGCGCGGCATCCGCACTTTCGAGAACTACACCCGCAACACGATGGACATCTCCGCCATCCCGATCATCAAGAAGCTGAGCCATCTGCCGATCCTCGCGGACCCGAGCCACGGAACCGGTCTCCGCGACAAGGTGATCCCGATGGCGCGCGCGGCCGTGGCGGCGGGAGCGGACGGCATCATGGTCGAGGTGCACCACGAGCCCGAGGCGGCGCTCTCCGACGGCCCGCAGTCGATCTACCCCGAGCAGTTCGCCGAGCTGATGGCCCAGCTCCGCATCATCGCCCCCGCCATCGGCCGGACGATCTGAGGCCGTGGCCCCGTTCCGCCGCATCGCCATCGTCGGGGTGGGGCTGATCGGCGGCTCGATCGGCCTGGCCGTGCGGCGCCGCATGCCCGGGGTCCGGGTGGTCGGCGTGGACCGCGGCGGCGTGCTGCGCCGTGCCCTGTCTCGCGGCGCCGTGCAGGCCGGCGCCGGCTCGCTGGCGCGCGGGCTCCAAGGCTGCGATCTGGTGATCCTGGCCCTGCCCGTGGACGCGATCGCTTTGGCCCTGCCGCGCGTCGCGCGCCTGGCGCCGCCGGGGGCCCTGGTCACCGACGTCGGCAGCACCAAAGGCGCGATCGTCGCCGCGGCGCGCCGCTGCGGCCTGGGACAGCGCTTCGTCGGCGGCCACCCGATGGCCGGCTCGGAGCGCTCGGGGGTAGGGCACGCCGACGGCGGCCTCTTCGTGGGGGCCCCCTGGATCCTCTGCCCCGGGGTCGCCGGGCCCCCGGCCATCGAAAGAGTGCGCCGGCTGGTCCGGCGCCTGGGGGCCCGGCCGGCCCTCTTCGACGCGCGTCGCCACGATGCGATCGTCGCCCGGCTCAGCCATCTCCCGCAGCTCGCGAGCGTGGCGATGGTCAATGCCGCGGCGAGGGGCCCGGCGGCCGGCGCGCTGCGCCTGGCAGGGCCGGCCTTCCGCCAGATGAGCCGCCTGGCTGGCAGCTCGCCCCGGCTGTGGGCGGGGATCCTCGAGAGCAACCGCGCCGCCGTCGTCCAGGCCCTGCGCGACTTCGAACGGGAGGTCGCAGCGCTGCGGGGGTCGATCGGGAGCGGCGCCGCGGCGCGTTTCCGGCGGGCCGCGCGGGTTCGTGCGAGGATCCCCCGCCCGCCGCGCGCCACCCTGCGGTGATCGGGGAGCCCCCGGAAGTGGCCCGGCCGACGGCCCGCGAGGGCCGCATCGCTTCGGCCCTGGCGCGCGGGGGCGCCTGGCTTCCCGCCTGCGTGGCCGCCTGCGCCGCGCTCCCCGGCCTCGCCATGCCCTTTCTCTCGGACGACTGGGCGCAGGTCGAGGCCGCGGAATCGGGACCCCCGCTGCGCACCCCATTCGGCGACTTCCGTCCGCTGTTCATGGCGACCCTCTGGCTCGACCGACGCCTGGCGGGCCTCTCGCCGGCGCTCTTTCACCTCACCAACCTGGTGTTGCTCGCGGCCACCGCCGCCCTGGTGGTCCACGTGGCCCGACGCTACACGGGCGACGCGGCGCTGGCCACGGGCGCCGGCGTGCTCTTCGCCCTGCACCCCTACCATGTCGAGAGCGCCGCCTGGATCGCGGCCCGCGCGGACCCGCTGTGCGCTGCCTTGGCGCTCGCGGCCGCGCTGGCCTATGATCGCTGGCGCGTCGAAGCGCGGGGTCTGCCGTACGGGGCGATCCTCCTGCTCGAGGGCGCGCTCCTCGCCAAGGAGTCGGCCCTCGCCGTGCCGCCCGCGCTGATCCTGGTCGGCCTGCTCGACCGGTCCAGGCGCCCTCGCGCCGCCGAGTGGGCGCGCGGCCTCCTGCCCCTGGTCCTCCTCGTTCTGGGGCATTTCTTCCTCTTGCGCGCCCGGGCCCTTTCTGGATCCGGGCGCACCCTGCTGGGAGGCCCCGCCTGGGTACGGTTGCTGAATGGACCCGGTTACTGTGCCGCCGCCCTGCTGCCTGCCGACATCGAGCGGCTCGTGGCGCGACCGGCCCTCTGGGGGGCGCTGGCGCTGCTGGCGGCGCTGATCCTGCTCGTCGCCGCACGCCTGCGATCCGGTTCCCTGCCGCGCGAGTCGCTGGCGGCGTCGGGCGTCTTCCTCGTCCTCCTGGTTCCGTGCCTGGTCGGCTTCCAGGAGCGCTATCTCTTCCTTCCCGGCGCCGCCTCGGCCGTGGCCGTGGCGGCCCTGGTGGGCGCAGCGCGCGGGCGCGCGGCGTGCCTTCTCGGCGGCCTTCTCGCCGCCGGCTGGGGCTTCGCCGGCGCCCTTCAGTGGAGCGACTGGCGCCAGGCGGCGCTGGCCAGCCGGTGCCTGGTGGAGGACCTGGCGCGAGCCAGCGAGCGCGCCGGCGTGGGAGAGATCGTGATCGCCAACGCGCCGCACCACGTGGCCGGCTGCTCGGTGGCCGGCGACCTGCGGGCCGCGCTGCTGCTGTCGGGCGCTCGGCCGGTCCCGGTCCGCGCCGGCTGCTACATCTCCTACCCTCGCGCCTCCTCCGACGACCTGGACGGTCCCCCGGCTCTGGCGTTGCGTCGGCCACCGCCCGTAGCCGAGGTGTGGCTGCGGGTCCCCGAGGGTCCTTTCTCGCATTTCGTCGGCCCCCGGCCCTCCGCGCTCGGCGGCGGAGATGAGGCGCGCACCATCGAGACGCCCTGGGGCGCCGTGCTGCTGGAGGGGGGCGGCGCGGTGCGGGTCCGCATCCGACCCGGGCCCGACGTGGGCCGCGCGGCCTACGCGTGGGTCTCGGGAAGGCTCCAGCCGTTGTTCTGAGGGGCGAGGGACCGGCAGCGGCTCGGATCGCCGGGGTGGCGCCGCGCGGCGGGGCTCTGATAGCATCCTGCGCCTGGGCAGGCTGAAAGCAGGGGGGCGGGCGTGAGGCGGCGTGATCGAGGCGTGGGCCGGAGAATCCTGGCGGGAGCGCTCCTCCTGGGGCTGTCGGTGCCGGGAGCGGGCGCGGTGGCCCCGGACTCCGAAGGCCGGCTCCTGGTGCTGAACAAGACGGACGGGACCCTCCTGGTCCTCGACGTGCCGTCGTACCAGCGTCTGGCGACCATCGGCGTCGGGGCCGAGCCGCATGAGGTGGTCGTCACGCCGGATGGGCGCAAGGCCTACACCTCCAACGTGCGCGACCGGAGCCTCTCGGTCGTCGATCTGAAAGCCTACAAAGTGGTCAAGACGATCCGCTCGCCGATGTTCGACTACCCGCACGGCCTGGGGATCACCGCGGACGGCCGCAGGCTGCTCCTGACCAGCGAGGGGAGCCATCGCCTGGTTCTCATCGACACGGCGCGCGACGTGGTCCTCAGGACCCTGACCACCAACCAGCAGGGGTCGCACATGGTGACGCTCCTCAAGGGGGACCGGCGCGCCTATGTGGCCAACCGCAAGTCGGATACGATCAGCGAGATCAGCGTCCCCGACCTGAAGATCGTGCGCAACCTGAAGGTCGGCGCCGGTCCCGAGGGAATCGCTTCCACCGCCAACGGGCGCTGGTTGCTGGTGGCGCTGCAGGGTTCCGACCAGCTGGCGATCCTCCACAACGAAAGCCGGGAGCCGGTGGCGCGCGTCCCCACGGGCGCGACGCCGGTCCGCGTCGCGGTCACGCCCAATTCGTTCACGGCCCTGGTCTCCAACCGGGCCTCGAACGACGTCACGGTGATCGACCTCCTGGAGCGCCGCGTCAAGGCCACGGTCAGGGTCGGGCTGAGCCCCGGGGGGATCGTGTCCAACGCGCAGGGGACACGGGCCTACGTCTGCAACAACGGGTCGAACAGCGTGTCGGTGATTTCCATCGCCGGCGGGGAGGTCACGGAGACCCTCCCGGCGGGCGCGGGACCTGACGGCGTGGCCTTCGTGCCCAACCCCGGCCCGGCTCGGCAGCGCGGCGCGCCGCGGGTGCGGCGCCCGGTGGGGGAAGGCTCGTGATCGCCACGCTCAACGGATCCTTCCCTTGGAGAGAGACGGAGGCGGGACGCGAGATCGCCGATCTGCGCCGGCGTCTGCTGGCGGGGGAGGCGTGCGGCGACGCGCTGCGGCTGGCGCAGGACCGCGCGACGCGCGAGGCGATCGAAGCGCAGGCGCGGGCCGGCCTCGACCTCGTGACGGACGGACTCGTGCGCTGGGAGGATCCGGTGGCGGGGCTCGTGGCGCGCCTGGCCGGCCTGGAGCGCGGGGAGGACCGGGTCGGCTTCCCCGGCAGCGGCGCGCCCTACGCGGCACCGATCGCCTCGGGCGAGGTGGCGTGGAGGGAGCCGATTCTGAGCGAGGACTTCCTGTTCGCCAGGCAGGGCAGCCCCCGGCCGGTCAAGGTCGTGCTGACCGGACCCTTCACCATCGCCCGGCTGGCGGAGGACAGGGCCTACGGGGATCCGGCGGCCCTGGCCATGGGCCTCGCCAGCGCCCTGAACCAGGAGCTGCGCTCGCTCCAGGCCGCCGGCTGCGGCTTCATCCAGGTGAACGAGCCGGCGCTGCTCGAGGCGCGAGACGAGTTCCCGGTCTTCACTCGCCTGTGGGAGGTCCTGGGGCGGGGCGTGACGGTGACCCTCTGCCTGCACCTCGCCGGCGCCGGCCTCGACGGTCTCTACCCGGCCGTCACGCGGTTGAAGAGGCTGGGCTGCCTGAGCGTGGACGGGGTCAGCGGCCTGGCCGGCCTCGGCCGGATGGGCGCGGCCCAGTTCCCCGAGGGGCTGCAGCTCGGGCTGGGCCTGGTGGACGGGCGCAGCGCGACGGTCGAAGAGGGGCGGTCGCTGGCGGAGACAGTGAAAAGCCTTCCCGGCCTCCCGCCCCCCGACCGCATCCTCCTCGGCACCGTCGGCGACCTGGGCGAGCTGTCGCCCGAGGTCGCCTCCGCGAAGCTGCAAAGCCTGGCCGGCGCCGCCCGCCTCCTCGAGGGCCGCTAGGAGCCTGTCCCGGGACACGCTCGCCAGCGTGCTATACTCACCCGACCGCAATGGGCAGCCCGGAGGGTGCGATGCGAACCCCGTTCCTGCGCGCGCAACGAACCGGCGCGTGCGTGGTCTTCCTGGCGATCGGCCTGCATCCAGGCACCGCGCGCGGCGCCGGCCCGGTGATCCCGGAGCCGCCGCCGGCGGACGCATCGGAAGTCCGCTTCACGGTCGGCGAGGCGGCGATCCTGGACTGGCTGAAGGCGGCCACCCCCTACACCCTCACGCTCCCTCTCAAGCTGATGAGCATGGATCTCGTCTTCTCCGAGCCGCGCGGGCTGCAGCTCAAGGACGGCAATGCGACGCTGACCGTCAAGGTGCAAGGCAACGGAATGGGGGCGTTGATCGATCAGGTGATGACTCCCGTCTTCACCCTGTCTTACGATGCGCGGCTCGGCAAGTACTACGCCGTGGTCTCCAGCATGCCCCTGGACATCAAGGGGGTCGGGCGGTTCGACCTCAAGGACTCCCTGCCGCGCGTCGAGCTCCCGGGGGTGATGCCGGACCTCTGGACGTTCCCCGACAGGCCGGTCGTGCTGAGCCT
>QHXZ01000047.1:0-29132 GCA_003223165.1 Acidobacteriota bacterium | reverse complement strand
TCCGGCCCGCGTGCCGCCCGCCAGGGAGGAACGCATGATCGTTGACCTGGTCACCTTCCGCGTCAAGCGGGGCAAGGAGCAGGAGTTCGAGAGGCAGAACGATGAATGGCTCGCGCTCATGCGGCGCGCGCGCGGATTCATCGGCCAGGTCCTGATGCGCAATGCCGAGGATCCGGTCGAGTACCACGCCGAGGTGCGCTGGGTCAGCAAGGAGTACCGCGACCGATTCGCGGCGCACGAGGATGCGTCGAGCAAGGCCCTGATCCAGCGCGGCGCCGCCGTCCTCGACGGTCCCCCCAGTCACCGCGTCCTCGAGCAGGTCTGAGCCCCATCCCCTTACAGAATCGTAACCCTTTGACGGAAGCATGGAGGCGCGACATATTCACCCTGCCCTCCGTGGGAACCGTCTGCTCTCCGGATGGCTCGAGGAACGAGGCATGCTTCTGCGAAGGGAAGGTTCATGACCCGCAGCGTCGGCCCGTCCCGAACGGTCCCTGGCCTGTTTCTCGCTCTGGCGCGGCACCTGGATGAAGGCATCCTCCTGGTGGACCCCGTGGCCCGGAGGGTGGTGGAAGCGAACGCCGCGTTCTGCCGCCTGAGCGGCTGCGAACCTTCCGAGATCGCGGGCCAGCCGCTCGATCACCTGCACGACGCGGAGGACCTGGAGCGGCTCCTGCGCGGCGGGCGGGCGCGGGTCCCCGGGAACGGGTCGGCCTTCCGCGTCTCCTGCCGCCGCAAGGACGGCTCGCGCTGGTCGGCGTCCCTGCGTGGACTCCGGATCGAGGAGGGCGGGCCCTGGCTGGTGGCGATCTACCAGGACGCCACGCCGCGCGAGCGCCAGGAACGGAGGGAGCAGCACCGCCGCGAGATCGTGTCCCCGCTCTTCGGGCGCGCCGCGTCCGCCGAGGAGCTGGCCACCGGCCTGCGCGCCCTGGTGGCGTCCCTCGGACAGGCGACCGACTCGGACCGTTGCGGGCTCGCGTTCCCCCTGCCCGCCGACCGCCACCGGAAGCAGATCGCGACCGACATCTTCTGGAGCGCCCCTGGCATCCGATCCTTCGAGGGAGTTCAGGTGCCCTTCGCCGGGAATCGTGTCCTGCAGGAGATCCTCGAGCGGAACGAGCCGCTCGTCGTCGAGGACTGCGGTGCCGACCCGCGCCTGGTCCCTTTCCTGAACCTGGTCCGCGAGTACGACTTGCGTTCGCTTCTCGTCCAGCCCCTGGCGGTCTCGGGCGTCGTGCGTGGCCTCCTGGCCCTGCACCGCTGCAAGGAACCGCGCCCGTTCTCCGAGGAACATCTGGGCCTGGTGCGGGACGTCGCGGCGCACGCGGCGGTCGCCATCGACAACCTCGTGATGGCGGAGCGCGAACGACGGCGCGAGCGGCAGATCCGCCTGCTGGCGGAGGTGCAGCATCGCGTGACGCGGCTGTCGAGCCTCCCCGATCTGCTCGATCTGATCACCCGCTCGGTGGCGGAGACCCTGGGCTTCCGCTTCGTCAACATCTGCCTGCTCGAGCCGGAAGGGCGCCATCTCAAGGTGCGCTCGGTGCACGGCGGCCCGGCCGCCCTCGATCCAGCCACGACGCGCATCCCCGTGGCCGACGCCCCCGGGTGCGGCCTGAGCGGCGCGGCCGCGGCGACCGGCCGCGCGGTCCTCTGCAACGATGTGTCGCAGGACCCGCGCTACCTCGAGGGGCATGCGGAGACCCGCTCGGAGCTCGACGTCCCGATCCAGGGGCCCGATGGACCGCTGGGCGTCCTGAGCATCCAGAGCGATCGCCTCGACGCCTTCGATCCCGGGGACGTCGACCTGTTCGTGACCTTCGCGGGCCAGGTGGCGGTGGCGATCCGCAACGCGCGGGCCTTCGAGAGCGAGAGGAGCCGCAACAGCCAGCTCCAGATCCTGCATCGGGTGCAATCGAGCGTGGCGCGCCTGGATGATCCCCTCGAGCTGGCCCAGATCGCGGCCGACGCGATCCATCAGCTCCTGCCGGAGTTCTCGGTGACGGTCAGCTTGATGGATCCGCGGGGCGGGGAGCGAGGGGTGCGATCGGCCGAAGGCGGCGCGCCGGCGGCGGGCGGGGCCGGCCCCGGGCCGCGGCTGCGCGTGCCGATCGTCTCGGCGCAGGGGGACGCTGGCGTCCTCACGGTCGAGGCCGGCCGGCCTCAGGACTTCAGCGACGAGGAGGCGGCGACCTTCCGGACCGTGGCCGGGATCCTCGGCGTGGCCATGGACAACGCCCGGCTGTTCGAGCGGGTGGAACAGGAACGGGAGGAATGGGCCCGCACCTTCGACGCGATCACCGACATGGTCTCGGTGCACGACGGTGATTTTCGCCTGCTGCGCGCCAACCGCGCCCTGCTCGCGCGGCTCGATGCGCCCGCCTACGCGCTGGCGGGGCGCACCTGTCTTGAGCTCTACGGCGCCATCGTCGGGCCCTCGCCGGAGTGCCCCCATGCCGAGGCCGAGCGCACGCACCAGCCGGCGGCGCGCGAGATCGAGCGACCCGGAGGAGGAGTCTTCCGCCTGACGGCGCTGCCGTGTTTCCGCGTGGGCCGCCTCGCGTACTCGGTGCACCTCTGCGAGGAGATCACCGAGGAACGACGGCTGCGGGAGCAGCTCCTGCAGAGCGAGAAGATGGTCGCGGTGGGCCAGCTCGTGTCCGGGGTCGCCCACGAGCTGAACAACCCGCTGGCCAGCGTCATGGGATACACGCAGCTGATGCTGGGCCGTCCGCTCGAGAACAAGCTGCGCACCGGGCTCGAACGGGTCTTTCACGAGGCGCAGCGGGCCGCCAAGATCGTCCAGAACCTCCTCACCTTCGCCCGCAAGCACAAGCCCGAGAAGCGCTACCTCGGTCTCAACGGGATCGTCGAGAAGACACTGGAGCTGCGTGCCTACGAGCTGCGGGTGAGCAATGTCGAGGTCGAGATGCGCCTCGAGCCGGATCTGCCCAAGACGATGCTCGACTTCCACCAGCTGCAGCAGGTCCTGCTGAACATCATCACGAACGCCGAGCAGGCCATGCTCGTGGCGCACGGCCGCGGTCGGCTGCGGATCGCCACCGGCCGGAGCGCAGGCCGCATCGAACTGCGGGTGCAGGACGATGGCCCGGGGATCCCGCCCGAGCACATGGGGCGCATCTTCGATCCGTTCTTCACCACGAAGCCGGTCGGGCAGGGTACGGGCCTGGGCCTCTCGATCTGCCACGGCATCGTCAACGACCACGGCGGGCGGCTCTGGGCCGAGAGCCTCCCCGGCGAAGGAGCGACCTTCACCCTCGAGCTGCCGATCCTCGAGGCGGAGCCGGCGGCCGAAGCCCCTGGAGGGGCCGCGCCCCGCGCGCCTGCGGCGGCCGGAGGCCACATCCTGGTGGTCGAGGACGAGGCGGCCATCCAGGATCTCCTGGTCGAGATCCTGAGCCACGAGGGACACCGCGTGGACACCGCCAGCAGCGGCACCGGGGCGCTGGCCAAGCTCGAGAAGGGGGAGTACGACCTGATCATCTCGGACCTGAAGATGCCGGGCATGGGCGGCGCCGAGTTGTACGAGCGCCTGCGCGAGAAGCGCCCCGACCTGGCGGCGCGCGTCATCTTCACCTCGGGCGACACGGTCTCCCCCGAGACCCACGCCTTCCTCGATCGCACCGGCAGCGTCGCCATCCTCAAGCCGTTCAAAATCGACGAGCTGAAGCTCACCGTGGCGCGCTGCCTGCAGGGCCACTGACGCGGCCCGCGGCGGGGCGGGTCAGCGCAAGCGTCCGACCAGGAACGACGCCACCTGTTCCTCGAGGGAGAGGTCCCGGGCCAGCAGGTCGTAGCCGCCCCCGGGTCCCGGGACGGTCACCGTCAGGACTTTCGGGGGCCCCAGCGCCGCGGCCAGCGACTCGAGGGTCGAGGAAGCGCTCTCTTCGGAGCCGGCGACCAGCAGGACGGCCTGGGGATCGAGGCGGGCCAGCAGCGGCCGGTAGGATGAGGCGCGGCTCCACGGCGACAGGATCACGAGGGCGGCCGGCGACGGGGAAGGCCCGGCCTCCAGAGTGCGGGCGGCGATCAGGGCGCCGAGGCCGGCGCCGACGACCGCCAGGCGGCCCCGATCGACGCGCGGCTGCCGGGACAGGAAGGCCAGCGCGGCCCGGGCATCGCTCTCCGCCCCCCCCAGATTTTCCGCCAGGTGCTCGGCGAACTGGCGGGAGCCCGACAGGGTCTCGCTCAGGCTGGCTCCGTGGCCGCGCAGGTCGAGGGCAAGGGCCACGAGGCCGCGCGCCGCGATGGCCCGCGCCTGGGCCGCGGCGGCCCGCCGGTTGGATCCGAGGCCATGGAGCAGCAGCACGGCACCGCCATTCGCCCGCGGTCCATCCCGGCGCGCCCAGGCGGAGCCCTTGCGCCCTGAGGCGCCGCCAGGGGTGAAGAGCGAGCCCGCCAGCCGGAATCCATCGGGGGCCGTCAGCAGGACGAGGGTCGCGCCGTCCGCCTCGGCCTCCTGGCGATCCCTCTCGCCAAGCCGGCGCAGGCCGGCGTCGATACGCGAGGCGATGACACGGGCGCGGGCCGGCCCGCCATCGCGCCCGATCTCCTCCAGGCTCTGTTTCAGGCGAGCGTCCGTGGCGCGCCCTTCCAGGTAGAGATCGAGATAGATCGACACGGCCTTGTCGCCTTCGCCTAGGGCGCGGTAGGCGTCGGCCAGATGTTCGCGGAGGATCGGAACGTCCGGCGCCAGCCGGCCGGCCTCTTCCAGGAGAGCCACGGCCTGGGGCAGATCACCGCGCATCCGGTGCGCCCACCCGAGGGAGTCCTTGATGAAGCCTTGCCGTCGCGGTGGGTAGCCGCGTTCCTGCGCCAGGCGGGCCGCGGTCTCCAGCACCGAGACGGCACGATCGAGGTTCTGAGCATTGCGGGCGTAGAAGTAGCCGAGCGCGTTCAGCAGATCGGGGTCGTCCGGGTCCGCCAGGACGGCGCGCTCGTACCAGGAGGCGGCGATGTCCGGCTCGCTGGATCGGGCATGGTGCTCCGCCAGGAGCGTGAGGGCGCGCGCCAGGTACGGGTTGGTCTTGGGCTCCGGGAACCGCGTCACGAAGTCCTCGAGAGCCTGCGCCTGCTCCGCGGGTGGCAGCCCACGCGCCATCAAGGCCTGAAACTCGCGGCGGGCCGCGCGGTGCGTCTCCTTCTCGCACGACAGGAACGCGACGCAGGCCCCGGCGAGGGCCACGAGCATCGCGGCGCGGGCGAGGGGGCTCATGCGGAGGACTCGCCGCCGGTCGGGGGGGCGGAGGGAAGGGTGATCGTGACCACCGTACCCTTGCCGCGCGACGATTCGAGGTGGATGCTTCCGCCATGCTCCTCCACGGCGCGTCGGGCGATCGACAGCCCCAGGCCCGTGCCCCCGTTCTTGGTCGAGAAATAGGGCTCGAACAGGCGCGGGCGGATCTCCGGATCCACACCTTCGCCGGTGTCGCGCACCTCGATCCGCACGCGGGGCCCCGAGGGGCCGTCCTCGGCCGCCGCGCCCAGTCCCAGCGTGCCGCCCGACGGCATCGCCTGCAGCGCGTTTTCGATCAGGTTCACCAGCGCCCTGGCGATCACGGCGCGGTCGGCCAGGACGGCGGGCAGGCCGGGAGACACGTCGCGGCGCAGGACGATCCCGGGAGGGGGCGCGGTCGCGTAGGGCCCGAGCGCGTCGTCCAGGAGCGCCTTCACCGCCGTCCGCTCGACCTTGAGCTCGGGCAGCCGGGCGTAGTCGGAGAACTCGGAGGCGATCTGACGGAGGACCCGAACCTGGCGCTGGATGTTGTCGAGACATTCCGCCAGCACCGTCTCGAAGCGGGCGTCCTTGGCCCCGAGGAGCCGGCGCACGTGCTCCACGGAGAGCTGGATCGGGGTCAGGGGGTTCTTGATCTCGTGCGCGATGCGGCGCGCCATCTCCGCCCAGGCAGCGAGACGGCCGGAACGCACGATTTCGGTGACGTCCTCAAGGAGGATGATCCGGCCCTCGGCGCCCGGGTCGGGGGAGAAGGGAATGGAGACGGCCCGCAGGCGCCTTTCGGAGTCCCCCCGCGACAGCACCAGTTCGAGCTGCCTCTCGGGGCCTCCCGGGGGATCGCGCAGCAGGGCGGCGCGCAGGCGCGCCAGGTGGGGGCGGCGCGCGAGGTGCTCGGGCAGGCTGTCTCCCGCCTGCGGCGGCTCGGAGCCGCCCGCCAGGAGGGTCTGCGCGGCCGGGTTGATGGTGGTGATCGTCCCGGCGGCGTCGATCGACACGACCCCCGCCGTGGCGCTGCGCAGGACCTTCTCGATGTAGTCCTTGCGCCGGCGCAGGTCGTCGCGCTGCTCGCGCAGCGCGGCGGCCATGCGATTGAACGAGCCCACGAGCACGGCCGTCTCATCCTGCGCCGACACGGCCACCCGGACGTCGAGGTCGCCCTCGGCGACCCGGCGGGCCGCGCGCGCCAGGACCGCGATCGGCTCCGAGACCCGGCGTGCGACCACGTACCCGACGATCGCCAGAAGCAGGATGGTGAGGCAGGTGCTGATCAGGATGGCGTTCTGCACCTCCTCGGCCTTGCGCGCCACGGTGCGCCGCTGGGCGGCGAGGGGGATGGAGATCGCCCCGATGGTGCCCTCGCGGTCGATGCGCATCGGGGCGCTGAGCGTCACGTAATCCACTCCCCCGACCTCCTCCGTGGCCTGGGAGAAGGGCTCGCGGTCCAGGTAGAGCGAGCGGTAGACGGCCCCGTCGAGGCGGGTGTTCAGGAGGCCCGAGCTGAAGAGCTCGCGCGTGCTGGTGGCCAGGAGATCGGGGCCGCGATAGATGTTGAGATCCTGGCGCACCACGCGGCTGAGCCAGTAGACGACGTCGTCGTCGAGGGCGGGCGCCTCCTCGGGGTTGCTGACCGTCAGATAGTCCTCGGCCACGCGACGGGCCACCTGCAGGGACCCGAGACCCGAGCTCGTGAGATCGCGGCTGAACTCGCGGTTGCTGAAGCGCGTCACGAAATAGGCCAGCGCCAGGAGCGGCACCAGGGCGGAGAGCAGGATGACGGTCAGCAGGCGACCGTAGAAGGTGGCCCCGAGCGAGAGGCGCGGCGCGGGGCCGCCGGCCGCCCAGCGCGCGCCGCGTGCCAGGGCGATGAGCCCCGCCGCCATGATGCTGTTGAGCAGGAAGAGACGCAGCCCGTCGGCGACCGATTCGATCCGCCCCGGATGGGGGTGGGCCAGGGCGAAGATCTCGCGCTCCCCCCGGAAATAGATGATGCGGGCCTCGCTGTCTCCCACGTCGTCCGTGGCCCAGGCCGAGCGCCCCTCGCCCAGGGCGGCGACGATCTTCGGCGACGGGGGCGGGATCTCGGCGCCCGACTCGTACCGGCGCTCGAGGTCGAGGCCGAAGACCGCCACCATCGGGTCGAAGCGCACCAGCTCCGGGTTGGTGCGCGCCACGCGGCGGGCCCCGAACATGTGGAGATAGATCGACTCGCTTCCGAGCATCGGCAGGTTGTCGTACGACTCGACGACCGTCATGACCACGAGATGCGGCGAGCGCCGACCGGGCCGCACCCAGCGTGCCGCGAACAGCACCGGTTGTTTGACCGTCGCGTGCGGCGGCGGCGCCACTTCCTGCGGCTCGCCATCGGCCGCGTCCGTCGCGCGCGCGAAGGGGATCTCGAGCATCGGCGCGAGGTTGACCCCGAAGCGGCTGAGCCGGTCGCCCGAAGCGTCGTAGATCTGCAGCGACGAGGCGAGCCCCATGCGGGCCATGGGGGTCGCGGTCCAGAGGCGGTAGGCGAAGCTGCTGAGACCGCGCTCGTCCTCGTCCTCCGCCGAACCGACGACCGCCTCGAACTCGGGCTCCCGCACCAGCGCCAGCGAGTCCTGCAGGATATCGCGCCGCATCTCCTTCTGGCGCAGCACGCGCGGCCGAAGGTCGCGTTCGAAGAAATCCTCGCGCAGGCGGTCGTAGGCGTGGTGCAGGAACGGCGCGTACAGCAACGTCAGGACCAGGACGGCGATCGCGGCGCGCAAGGCGCCTGGGACGCGCTCCGGGGAGCCGCCGCCGAGCCACGAGAGGACCCGCCAGGGGGCCGCCGCCGCGCGCAGCCGCAGCGTCAGGTCGAGGAGGGAGGAGAGGACCAGGGCGTACGTCAGCGCCAGGAAGAACAGGGAGGCCTGCAGGCAGAGGCGCGGGGCAGCGGGCGCCTCGAGAGTCACCCGGCTCACGTCCAGCCGGGCGTCGAGCACCATCCGATCGAGAAAGGCATGCAGACGCGCGATGCCCAGCGCCGCGCCGAGCGCCAGCAGGCCGAGCGAGGAGATGAGCGCGAGACGGCGCCGTCGCGGGTCCGCCGGCCGGGCGAGGCGGGCCAGGAACGAGCGCAGCAGCCACGCCTGCAGCGCGCAAGCGAAGGCGGTCAGCAGCAGATCGGCGGGGCAGCGCAGCAGCCCCCCGAGGCTCGAGGAAGCGTACAGCGTGGCGTCGAAGATCGGCCGGCGGGAGGAGGCGGAGCCCGCCGTCGCCTGAAGGAGGGCCCAGCGGACGGCCCAGATCCCGCTCGACCCGAGGAGCAGGCGAGCCGCCGCCGGGAGCGACGGCCCGCGAGCCAGAGCGAGGGCGCAGGCCAGCAGGAGCCCGGCCGCCAGCGCCAGGCCGCCGGTCCGGCGCAGGGCCAGGCGCCAGGCGGCTATCTGCTGGGATGCCCGGTCGTCCTTGAGCGTGACGATGGCCAGGGTGTCGCCACGCGGCAAGCGCAGGGGCAGCGACAGCGTGATCACCTCCTCGCGCCCCAGGCGGCCCCAGTAGCGGTCGCCCTGCCGCTCGAAGAAGCGCGCCAGCTCGTCGTTCCCCCCCGCACTGCCGCGCAGCTGCACGTGCGCGGGTGCGATGCGGTCCCATCGGGGCAGGAAGTCGAGGCGCGCGGAGGCGCCGCCCAGCGATTGGAGCCCCGGCGCGCTGGCGGGGGCGTCGAGCGGCGACTTGAGAAGAAATTCCGCGACGCGCAGCGATCCATCGGCGGGAGAGCGCTGCGCGGCGCACAGCCGCGGGGCCGCGTCCCCGCCCGTGACGCGATAGACCGGCTCCAGGCCCGCCTCGGCCAGCAGGTCGCGCGGCGCCGGGGCGCTGTTGCCGGCCCAGGCCCGGGGCGTCCTATCGGCGCGGTAAAGCGACAATCCGAAGCGATCCTCGCCGAGCGGGCTGCTGCGCAGCGCGCGCGACAGGACGAGGAAGGCCTCGCGTTCGGAGGCGGGGAGGGCGCCGGCTTCGTCGAACGGCCGCAGCATGCCGCCCAGGAAGGCGGTGAAGTCCTGCTCCAGGAGGGAGGCCCGGCCTTCGAGGCGAGCGCGTGAGCCGGCCTCCCATCCGGCCTGGATGACGCGGGCCCGGGATTCCGCGACCATGCCGGTGGCCGCGACCGCGGTCCCGCAGGCGGCGAGGGCCAGGAGGGCGGGACCGGACGCTCCCAGCCGGCGCCGCAGGGGCGGCCAGGCCTGGGCGAGGGCGCAGGCGGCCCCGAGCGCCGCCAGGGCCAGGCGCGTCCACCCGGCCAGCCCCGCGAAGCCGACCGCGAGATCCAGGCCCAGGACGAGGAGGGTGATCCCTTCCAGCACCAGCAGGAGGAGGGCGGTCACCGGATCACTCGATATCCCGGATCTCCCGGATGGTCCAGGCGCTCCCCTCCGGGGCGAAGACGAAGGTGATCCGGGCCTCGGAGGCGGGCGCATCCTCATCGCGGAACACCCAGAGGGCGGAGAAGGTGGCACGCGCGCGGGCGCGCGGGCGCGTCTCCGCTTCGAGCGGCGCGAACCGGAGGGTCACCCGGCGCTCGAAGATCCGGCGCAGGATCAGGAGGACCTGGTCGGACCCGTAGTAGCCATCGGCGATGGCCAGGGCGCGCGATGAGACGTAGGTCTTCAAGCGGCGCGGCAGCAGGCCGCGCAGGTCTCGTGCGTCGCCGCGGGTGAAGGCCTTCTCCAGGGTCTCGGCCGCCTTGTGCAGCCCTTCCGCCGCTTCGTCGCCCGGCCTGCGCGGGCGTGGCGATGCCGGGGGCGAGGTGACGGGCGGGCGCACCTGACCGGACCCGGGGGGAGCATCGAGGCCGGCGAAGAGAAGCGCGAGAAGGAGGGCCGGGCCCGCGCGCGTGAGGCGAGATTCCGGGGCGGGATGCGTGGCGCTCATCGGCTGATCCTGGCCCCCGCGGCAGAATCGATATGCTAATCTACGCCCGCCCGTGAGTCAAGAAACGACGACCCTCATCCCGGGGATCCGCCGCTCGATGCCCCGCCTCGCCGTCCTGGTCCTGTTGAGCGCCTGCGCCTTCGCCGGCGCGGCACATGCCGCCCCCGACGGCGCGCGCCCGATGCGCGATGTCCTCGAGCTGGCCGCCACCATCGGCCCGCGCAAGAGCGGAACCGAGGGGGACCGCCGCGCCGTGGAATACGTCCGCCGCGAGATGGAGGCCGCGGGGCTCCAGGTGTCGCTGCAGGAAGTGGCCACGGTCCCGGAGGCGGACGCCGAGCGCGCGGTCGGTTCGTGGAACGTCCTGGGCCGCCTCGAGGGAACCACGCCGGACCTGATCGTGGTGGCGGCGCACCACGACTCGCGCAGCGTCGTGGTCCCGGGAGCCAACGACGACGCCTCGGGACTCGCGGTCCTTCTGGAGGTGGCGCGGGCGACCGCGGCGCGACCGCGGCGGACCGGCTACCTGTTCGCTTCCTTCTGCGCCGAGGAGGAGGGGCTGATCGGCTCGCGCTTCTTCGCGCGCGGGGCCGACTTGTCGCACGTGCGCGCGGTGATCGCGCTGGAGCTCCTGGGGCGCGGCGGGATCCTCGTGGGGCCGGTGCCCAAACCGCCGCCGCCCTGGGCGCAGGAGGCCCTGCTGCGCGCGGCGCGCGAGACCGGGGCCCGGGGGGTCGTGACGCGGCCTCTCTGGACGCTGGTGCCGCGATTCGCGGACCTGCCCTACACCGCCGACCACGAATCGTTCCTGGAGCAGGGCATCCCGGCCGGTCTCGAAGGTGCGGCCCGAAGCCCTGGCGCGGGCGGTCCTGATCCTCGACCGGATCGTGCGCGATCTGGAGGAGCGCCCTCCTTCCGTGCGCCCCGATCCGCATTACCTGCCGGTGGGGCTCTTCGGACAGGGCGTCGTCGTGCCGGGACGGGTCCTCGCCTGGATCGCGCTGGCGGCGCTCGGCGGCAGCGCGCTCCTGGCGCTGGCGCGGCTGCGGTCGGTGCTCTCCGGCCGGGCCATCATGGAGACGCTGCGAGTGCTGATCGTCACGTCGGCCGCCACGGCGATAGGGCTGTCCGGCCTGTTCGCGCCCGAGGCGTTCCTCGAATGGCTGCATGGGGCGCGCTTTCCCTGGTCGGCGCACCAGCGGCTGTACCTCGGACTCGGCCTGGCCGGCCTTCTGGCGACCTCGTGGTTCGGCCTGAAGCTCTTCCGCCGCATCAAGCCGACCATCGACCCGGGCCCCTACTTCGCCGCGGCCCTTCTGGTCCCCCTGGCCGCCACCGTGGCCGGGCTGCGGTTCGGCTGGCCCGAGCTGGCGGCGGCCGCCGCCACTCCCATCCTGGCGTTGCTCCTGTCGCGCTGGGTCGAGCGCCCGGCGCGCAAGCTGGCCCTGGGCGGCCTGGGCATCCTGCCGCTCCTGATGGTCCTCTCGCCCGAGGACTACCGTGCGGCGATGGAGCTGGGCGGCTTCGCCTTGCCCGCGCCCCTCCTGCTCTCCGCGCTCCTCCTGGCCCTCCTTCCCTTCGTGCTCTTCGTGGCGCATGTCGCCTCGTTCCAGGACTGCCTGCACAGCCCTCTGTGGCGGTGGCTCTCCGGCCGCTGGGTGGGACTGGCGGGTCTCCTGGCCCTCATCGGGCTCCTGGTGCCGTGCGCCCTGCTCCCGGCCTACAGCACGCAGCACCCGCAGGTCGTGGAGGTCCGCCAGCGCGTCGACCTGGCGCAGGGTCGGGCGCAGGCCGTCCTCCACTCGGCGGATGCCCTGGACGGCGTGCGGCTCGGGGGGATCGGCGGTCCGGCCCTGAGTGGTGGCGAGTCGATCGAGACGGTCCGGCTTCCCGTCCCGAAGGACCGCGTCGCCTTCGAGGCCGCGGTCAAGGAGGACGCGGGAGCCGGGGAGCGGGCGATAATCTGCAAGACGCGGCTCAAGGCACCCCGCGCGACGGATCGTGTGAGCTACCTGTTCACCTCCCGCTCGGGGTTCCGCGTGCCCGGCCGCGACACCGTCTCGCGGCACAGCTACGCCTTCACCGACATCGCCCCCAAGGAGGACCCCGAGCGGGATTTCACGCTGCTGCTGCCCGAGGAGGGAGACCTCGCGGTGTCCGTGCGGGCCGACTTCGCCCTCGATCTCCTGGGTCTCGAGCCGGCGGGCGGGGCGCGCATCTTCGTGCACCAGGGGACGATCGTGGGATCGCGCCGGCTTCTCGAGCCCCGCCCGGCGCCGGCACCACGCGGCCCGGGCGCGGCGGAGGGTGGGCCACCTCATTGATCGCCGGGCGAGCGCTCTGATAAGATTCGGGGCCCTACGGAGGGCGCCGGACGGTGGCCTCCGGAGGGAGCCTGCGTGACGCGTTCCACCGCCAGCGAGCCGCCGGACGGCGCGGCGCCTCCCGATGCCGTGCTCGACACCGTCGGGCTGTACTGCCCGGTGCCGATCATCAAGACGGCCGAGGCGATCCGGAAGCTGGGCGTCGGCGAGGTTCTCGAGGTGCTCTCGGACGATCGGGTGATCCTGGTGGACATGCCGGCCTGGTGCCGGTCCACGGGCCACGAGTACCTCGGATCGCGACGCGACGGGAACGAGTACCGGCTGCGGGTCCGCAAGAGGGCGTCGCGCGGAGCGAACGGAGGAACGAGGTGACCCGATCCATGAGCGAAGCGGGCGAGGGGACGCGGCCCGGGCCGCCCGGCCGGAAGGTCAGGGCGATCGGCCTGTTGTCGGGAGGCCTCGACAGCACGCTCGCGGCGCGCGTTCTGCTCGAGCAGGGGATCGAGGTCGTGGGGCTGCACTTCTCGACCGGGTTCTGCATGAACGACCACCGCCGGGCCCTGGGTCGCCCCGACGAGGATCCGAAGCGCATGCGGAACGAGGGGCTGCGGGCCGGGGCCGACCTCGGCATCCCGATCGAGGTGCTCGACGCCGGCGAGGCCTATCTCCGAATGGTCCTGAACCCGAAACACGGCTACGGCAAGCGGGCCAACCCCTGCATCGACTGCCGCATCTTCATGATCCATGGCGCGGCCGACTACATGCGCGAGCACGGGGGCGACTTCGTTTTCACCGGCGAGGTCCTCGGCCAGCGCCCGATGTCGCAGCACATGCAGTCGCTCAAGCTGATCGAGAAGGAGTGCGGCATCGCCGGCTACCTTCTGCGCCCGCTGTCGGCGCACCACCTGCCTGCGACGCTCCCGGAGCGGCTCGGCTGGGTGGACCGCGACAGGCTCCTGGCGATATCCGGCCGGTCGCGCAAGGAGCAGATGGCGCTCAGCGAGCGGTGGGGCCTGCGCGACTACCCGCAACCGGCGGGGGGTTGCTGTTTCCTGGCGGACGAGAACTTCGCCAAGCGCTTCCATGACAAGAAGCAGCACGCGTCGCCCGAGGAAATCCGGCGCGAAGAGCTCATCCTGCTCAAGGTGGGGCGGCACTTCCGCCTCGGCCCTACCGTGAAGATCATCGTGGCGCGCGACGAGGCCGAGAACAACTTCCTGGGCCGCTTCGCGAGCGGAGCCTGGCGCTTCGAAGTGCTCGGCTGCGGCAGCCCGATCACGCTGGCGGAGGGGGAGCCGGACGACCGGCAGAAGGCGCTCGCCGCGTCGATCACGGCGCGCTACTCGGACCGGCGGACGGAGCCCCTGGTCGAGGTGACGGCGCGGCAGGGCGGCCGCGAGGAGAAGCTGCTCGTACCGCCCGTGGCCGACGCGGCGCTCGAGGCCTACCGTATCTGAGGCCGCCCGGAGGCGCGCGCACCGGTGCTATAATCCCGCCCCTGTATGGGCCGTTAACTCAGCGGGAGAGTGCTATCCTCACACGGTAGAAGTCGCTGGTTCAAATCCAGCACGGCCCACCATCGCGTTTCTCTTCAGGATCTCTCCGGGAGTGGGCGGCTAGCTCAGCTGGGAGAGCGCCGCGTTCGCAACGCGGAGGTCGAGGGTTCGATCCCCTTGCCGTCCACCAATCCATCCCGTCAGGAACGAGCGTGGCCGAGGCTCCGATTCGCGATCGTCGCCGGGATGAGTTCCCGGCCCTGGCGCGCGGCATCCACCTGCTCAGCCACAGCCTCGGGCCGGTCCCGCGCGCGGCGCACGAGTCGGTGCGCACCTATCTCGAGCGCTGGGAGAACCAGATCGCCGAGGAGCCCTGGTCGACCTCCTGGTGGGACCTGCCGACGGAGGTCGGCGACCGGATCGCGCGCATCCTCGGAGCCCCCCCCGGCTCGGTGCAGGTGCAGCCCAACACCTCGGTCGCCCTCTCGGTGGTCGCCTCCTGCTTCGACTTCGCCTCCGGGTCGAGGCGGAAGGTCGTGACCGGAGGCCTCGACTTTCCCACCACGGGATACATCTGGGAAGCACAACGCAGCCTCGGCGCCGACGTGACGGTCATTCCATCGCAGGACGGCTTGACCCTTCCGCTGGAGCCGATCCTCGGGGCGATCGACGAGCGGACCGCCATGGTGGCCCTGTCGCACGTCTCCTACCGCAGCTCGCACCGCCTCGACCCACGCCCGATCATCGAGCGTGCGCACGAGGTCGGGGCGCTGGTCCTGCTCGATGTCTACCAATCGGCGGGGATCCTGGAGATCGACGCGGCGGGATGGGAGGTCGACTTCCTGGTGGGAGGGACGATCAAGTGGTTGTGCGGGGGCCCGGCGTGCGGCTACCTCTACGTGCGCCCCGACCTGGCGCGCGGGCTGCAGCCGCGGCTCACCGGCTGGTTCGCGCATGCCGACCCGTTCGAGTTCGAGTCCGGAGCAACGCGCTACGCGGCGGGCGCGCGGCGGTTCGCGCAAGGCACGCCCCCGATCCCTGCCCTGGCCGTCTGCCTTCCCGGGCTGGCGATCCTCTCCGAGGCCGGCCTGCCGGCGATCGCCGCCGAGTCGCGCCGCCGGACCCGGCGGATCATCGAGTTCGCCCTCGAACGAGGCTGGCGCGTGAACAGTCCGCTGCGGGACGAAGCGCGGGGCGGCTGCGTCATGATCGGCGTGCCGCAACCGGGGGCGACCGTCGAGCGATTGCGGGCCCGGAGGGTGCTGTGCGACTGGCGTCCGGGCGTCGGCTTGCGACTGTCGGCCCACTTCTTCAACAGCGACGAGGAGATCCTCGAGGCCCTCGAGATTCTCGCCGGGATCCTCGCCTGAGCGCCCACGGGGGGCGGCCCCCCGGCGTCCCCCTCCGCTGGAACCCCGGAGCACGGCCCTCGCGCCCGACTCCCGCCTGAAGCGTCGCGCCCCCGCCGGGTCCGCGGACCGGGCCCCTGGATCGCGCTCGCGCGCCCCGCCCTGCGCCCCTTGACGCGCCCGCCGCGGCGACGTAGATCTTGGAACGCACACTCTCCACCAGGAGGCGACGATGACGCGACGGGTGACGGCGCCCGCCCCGGCGACGGGCGGAGCGGGGGTCGCGAAGGGCGATCCGTGCCCGCGCTGCGGTGGGGGCGATCTGGTCACGATCGATGTGGCGCGGCGCGGCGGGGGGCGCGGGCGGGGCCTGTACTGCGCCGGGCTCTACGATCGCGACCGGCGCCGCTTTCTCAGGCCGAGCTGCGGATTCACCGACTACCTCTGCGCGGAGGCAGGCGCGGCGCCGGCGGAGGGCTTGCGCGCGGCGGCGAACTCGTCCCCGGGGTTCCAGCGCGGCATGGCGGCGGTCTCCGCGACGCTGTACCCGACGTAGAGGGCGATGCGCGCCGTCGCCGCCGAGCCGGACAGATCGAACGCCGGGTCGTACTCGTCCTTGGGCCGGTGGTAGCGATTGTCCTCGTACTCCTTCCACATCTTCTCTCCGTATCCCGGGGGCTTTCCGACGTAGTCCAGGCCCGGGTCGAGGCTGAAGGCGGGGATGCCGACCTTCGCGAAGTTGAACTGGTCGGAGCGGTAGAACGACCCCTGCTCCGGATGCTGGTCGGGGACCACCTTGAAGCCCAGGGCGCGCGAGGCGTCCGCGGCGACCTGCCCGAGGCTGGAACGGTCGGCGCCCAGGAAGGTGAAGTCGCGCGGCTGGCCCCAGACGGGGGTGCCGTCCATGTTGATATTGGCCGCGACCCGATCGTTCGGCACGACCGGGTGCGCCGCGTAGTACTCGGAGCCCCGCAGGCCGGCCTCCTCGGCGGCGCAGGCGATGAACATCAGGCTGCGCTTCGGGGGCCTCGGCATCGAGCCGAAGGCCCGCGCGGTCTCCAGGAGCGTGGCCACGCCCGAGGCGTTGTCCTCGGCGCCGTTGTAGATGTCGTCCCCGTTCTCGGCCGCGGCGCGGCCCAGGTGATCGTAATGGGCGGTATAGATGACCGCCTGATCGCGCAGCTTCGGATCGCTGCCGCGGACGAGGCCGATGACGTTCCAGGTGGTGAGCGGCCGGACGGCGGTCACCAGGTGCGCCTCGGCCCGCGCCGTGAGAGGGACCGGCTTGAAATCGGCGCGCGCGGCCGCCTGGCGCAGGGTGTCGAAGTCCTGGCCCACGGCCGTCAGGAAGGAGCGCGCGAACGGCTCGCTGACCCAGGCCGCCAGCTTCAGGGGCCGGGGGCCGTCCGGCCCGAGCGCGACGTAGGCCCGCTCGCGCCCCCAGGAGTTGCGCACCACGTTCCAGCCGTACCCCGCCGAGGCGTCGGTGTGGATCAGGATCGCTCCGGCGGCGCCGGCGCGGGCCGCGCTCTCGTACTTGTAGGTCCAGCGGCCGTAGTAAGTCAGAGCCTTGCCCCCGAAGTGCGCCGGATCGTCCGAGGGCGGGTCGTTCACCAGCATGACCAGGACCTTGCCACTCACGTCCTGGCCCTTGAAGTCGTCCCAGTGGTACTCGGGAGCCACCACACCGTAGCCGACGAACACCAGGGGGGCGTCGAGCGTCGTATCCTGCTGCTGGGTCTCGCTGTTGGCGACATAGTCCTCGAGCCACTTCGGCTCGAGCGTGGCCCCGCCTTCCGCCGCGATCGTCAGCCGGCTCGCGACCTGCGTCTCGATTCCGACCAGCGGCACTTCCTGCAGGTAGGAGCCACCCGCACCGCCGGGAAGGAGCCCGAGCTGGCGAAAGCGCGTCTCGAGGTAGAGCGCGGCCAGGTGGCCCCCGCGCTGGCCGGTGCCCCGGCCCTCCAGCAGGTCGTCGGCCAGGAAGCGGATGTCGGACCGGATCCGCTCGGCGTCCACGGCGTCGAGGGCCCGCCGCAGGCCTTCGGGCGGGCCGGAGCCCTTGGGAGTTGCGGGCGCCGCGCCAGGGGGCGCCGCCGCGAAGGCCGCGCCGCCCAGGACCACGGCGAGCAGGGAAAGCGTCGACAGATGCGAGCGGGCGGGCGCGGTGGTCGGCATGCGGGGCTCCTCAGCGCGAAGGCGAGCGGGCACCGCGAGTATAGCGGGCCGATCCGGGACGGGCAAGGGGGCGCCGAGCGGGCGCGCCGGAGTCGCCGGGGTAGACGACCCGCTCGAGGAACAGGCCCGAGGGCGGAGCGGTCCATTGCGCCGGGTCCTCCACCGTCTCGGACAGGAAGCGGGCAACCGATTCGGGCGGCAGCTGCCCGAGCCCGATCTGCACCAGCACCCCCACGATCCGCCGGGCCATGCGCGGCAGGAAGTGGTCGGCTTCGATCGTGAAGGAGGTCAGGAAGTCCCGCCGCCTGAAGCCGGCCTCGAAGACCTGCACGCGCGGCTCCTTGATCTCGGCGGTCCGGTCGGCGAAGGAGGTGAAGTCGTGGCGTCCGCCCAGCGCGCGCGCCGCCTCCTCCATCGCCTCGAGCGACAGTGGCGACCGCACCCACCAGATCAGGCGCTTGAAGAATGCGGAGCGGCGCGAGGCGATCTGGTAGCGGTAGCGCCGGGCGACGGCGTCATGCCGGGCGTGGAAGGAGAGCGGGACTTCGCGCGCCTCCAGGACGTTGATGTCGGCGGGCAGGGCGCCGTTCAGGATCTCGACGATCGCCTCGGGCGGCCGTCCGGCGGTGGTGAAGAAATTGGCGACCTGCCCCTCGGCGTGCACGCCCTGGTCGGTGCGTCCCGCGCCGAAGAGCCGGGGCGACTCACCGAGGCCCTTCTCGATCGCCTCGAGCAGGTCGCCCATCACCGTGCGCTGCCCCTTCTGCACCTGCCAGCCGGCGTAACGCGTCCCCTCGTACTCGATCAGCAGGCGGATGTTGCGGGTCGGACCGCCCCCGGCGGGTCGGCTCATGCGTTCAGTGGACTCCGCCCATCAAGCGGCGAATCGGACGGATCAGCAGAGCGAGGATCAGGGCCGACAGGGCGGTGGCCAGGAAGAGCGCGCCGAAGAGCTGCGGCAGAGGCAGGATCTCGAAGTATCCCGCCACCCAGCCCGCCACGTAGTTCCCGAGGGCCAGGGACAGGAACCAGACGCCCATCATCAGCCCGACGATGCGCGGGGGCGAGAGCTTGGTGACCGTGCTGAGGCCGACGGGGCTGAGACAGAGCTCTCCGATGGTCTGGAACAGGTAGACGAGCACGAGCCAGACCGGGCTGACCCTCTCGCCATGGGGGCCGGCCACCGCAGAGGCGATCGCCAGGAGCAGGGGACCGAGACCGACGAACAGGAGCCCCAGCGCGAACTTCGCAGGGCTGGAGGGCTCGCGGCGCCCCAGCCGGATCCAGAGCCAGGCGAAAACGGGAGCCAGGGAGATCACCCAGAACGGTCCGACCGACTGCAGCCAGCTCGAGGGGAACGGTCGCCCCAGGATCGACGTCCGCGTGAGATGATCGGCGAACAGGTTGAAGCTCGACCCCGCCTGCTCGAACGCCGCCCAGAAGACGACCGAGAACAGGAACAGGACGGCGATGGCGGCGACCCGCCTCCATTCCGCGGCGGTGAAGCGCAGCGGGACCGCCGCGACGCCTGACGCCGGGGCGGGGCGCGCGCGCAGGCCCGCGCTGCCGAGCCGGCCGGCTCCCAGCACATACTGCACCAGCCCGAGGGTCATGCCCACGCCGGCCGCCCCGAAACCCCAGCGCCAGCCGATTCTCTGACCCAGGTAACCGCAGACCAGCGGGCTGACGGTGGCGCCGAGGTTGATCCCCATGTAGAAGAGCGAGAAGCCGGCGTCGCGACGCGGATCGTCCGGGGCATAGAGCTGCCCCACCATGGCGCTGATGTTCGGCTTCAGGAGCCCCGTCCCGCCGACGATCAGGACGAGGCCCGCGAAGAACGTGGGAAGCGTGTCGACGGCGAGGCTGAAGTGCCCGAGCGCGATCAGGATGCCGCCGCACAGGACGGCGCGCCGCTGGCCGAGCAGCCGGTCGGCGATCCACCCCCCGGGGATGGCCATGAAGTAGACCGCGGAGGTATACAGGCCGTAGATCGAGGCGGCCCTCTTGACGTCGAAGCCCAGACCGCCCCGCTCGGCCCCCGCGACCATGAAGAGGATCAGCAGGGCCCGCATGCCGTAGTAGCTGAAGCGTTCCCACAACTCCGTGAAGAAGAGGGTGGTGAGGCCGCGAGGGTGCCCGCCGAGGCCGCCCCGATCGACGTCCGATCGGTTCACTAGCGCGGCACGATGGCGAAGACGCGGGCCGGCGCCCCCGATCCGCGG
Organism: Acidobacteriota bacterium; assembly: GCA_003223165.1. Classification (GTDB taxonomy): domain Bacteria; phylum Acidobacteriota; class Polarisedimenticolia; order Gp22-AA2; family Gp22-AA2; genus QHXZ01. The sequence continues at coordinate 9,401 of QHXZ01000047.1, read as the reverse complement.
CTGATCTTCATGGGAGCGACGATGAGCGTGAAGCCGCGCGCCGGCAGCAGGTCGAGGTTGTCGAGGTTCTCCACCTGGTAGCGGCCGCCGAGGAGCATCACCTTGTGCCCCTCGAAGGTGATCGAGGCGCCGGGGTCGATGCTAGCGGTATCGATGCCGACCCCGTTGACGTCCCTCTCCTTGAGAAGGACCCGCAGGGCCTCGACCGAGAAGCCGGGGAAGTGCATGGCGCCCGCCTCGTCGCGGTTCAGGTAGCGGTCAGGGCTCTCCCAGCGCTGGTGCCAGCCGGTGTTCATCACGACCAGGGACTGCGGGGGGATCTTGCCGTTGGCCTTCTCCCACTCGACCAGGTCGGCGACGGTCAGGGCGTAGTTGGGGTTGGCCGCGGCCTTGGCCCGAGCGTCGATCATGATGCCGTTGCTGATCAACCGCCGGGCCGGGATCTCGTCCACGGTCGGGAGCCCCTTGCCGAAGTGGGCGGGGGCGTCCACGTGCGTGCCGGTGTGCTCGCCCGAGGAGAAGGTGTTCATGTAGTAGCCGTCCGCCAGGCGGGTGAGAGGCTCGAGCGCGAACGGCACGCCGCCGGGGAAGAGCGGCGTTCCTTCCTGCAAGTCGTGCGTCAGGTCCACCACCTCGGCGCGGCCGGCGGCGATGTCCTCCAGGCTCAGGGTGAAGAGCTTGGCCGCGCACAGGGAGCCGATCGGCGCCAGGGCGAGCCCCACGAGCGCCGCCAGCCGCGGCGCGGGGCACCGCCCGCGGGCGCGCCTCATGCCGGCAGGCCCCGGGTCGGGATCGAAGCCTCCTCCTGGGGCGCGTCGCTCAGGACGCGGGCCGACTGGTCGACCTGGTAGGCCAGCCGTCCGATCCTCTCGCCCGCTTCCGCGAACGCGGCCTGGGCGTTCTTGAGGTGCTTCTGGCCCAGGGCGAAGCTCTCCTGGAAGATCCCCAGGTCGCCCTGGATCTGCTGCAGGCTCTTCAGGATGTCCCGTGCCCGCGCTTCGATCCGGAGGCCCCGCAACCCGTGCGCGATGGCCTGCAGATAGGCGAGCAGGGTGTTGGGCGAAGTGATGAAGACGCGCCGGCCGAGGGCGTAGGCGTTGACGTCCTCCTCGCCGCCGGGCGGCTCGTCGCGCACGACGATTTCGTAGAAGACGTTCTCGGCGGGGATGTACATGAGGGCGAAATCGAGCGTCCCCTCGGCCGGCCGGATGTACTTGGCGGCGATGTCGTCCACGTGCTTGCGCACGTCGCGCGAGAAGGAGCGGCGCGCCTTCAGCCGCCCCTCTTCGTTCGTGGCCTCCACGAGCGCCCGGAAGCCGGCCAGCGGGAACTTGGAGTCGATCGGCACCAGGCCGCCGGGCAGACGGAGCACGGCGTCGACCACCTCGCCGTTCTGGAAGGCGTGCTGCAGCGAGACATGATCGGCGGGGAAGATCTGCTGCAGCATCGATCCGAGGGTCAGCTCGCCCAGACCGCCTCGCACCTTGGGCGCCTGGAAGATCTGCTGCAGACCGCGGATGTCCTGGCCCAGCTCGAGGATCTGCTGGCTGCTGCGGCCGAGCTCCCCGAGGCGGTGGCTGACGTCGGCGATCAGCCTGCCGGTGTCGGCGTTGGCCTTCTGGAGGGTCTGAGCGTTCTCCGACAGGCGCGCGCCGACCTGTCCGACCACCTGGCCCAGCGAAGCGCCGACGTCACGCTGGATCTGCGACCCGAGCTGGGCCACCTGCTGGGTCAGGTCGATGATCTGCTGCTGCAGGAGAGCGAGGGTGGCGTCGGAGGCGGGCGCCGGCCCGGCCGCCCGCCGCCGCGACAGCAACGCCGCCGCCAGGACCAGAACGATCGCGGCGAGGGCCGCCACGAGGATCGTCAGCGTGAAGTTGTCGGTGGCCATGGACTCCGGGGCGGGCCGGGCGGGAGCTGCGTCGGCGCCGCCGACGGCCTCCGCCGAGCCCGCGGGCGAGTCTACAGGCGGCCCGAGCGGGTGTCAACCGCGCACGGCCAGCAGGGCGCACTTGAGATAGCGCGTCTCCGGCACGGCGAGGTTGATGGGGTGATCCGGAGCCTGGCCTCGCATCTCGATCAACGACACCTCACGTCCGGCGTCGGCGGCAGCCTGGCGCACCACCTCGAGGAAGCCCTCAGGATCGAGGTGATAGGAGCAGGACGAAGTCACGACCACCGCGCCTGGCGCGGCCAGGCGAAAGGCCCTCAGGTTGATCTCCTTGTAGCCTCGGCGCGCCGCCTCCACCGCCTGGGCGCTCTTGGTGAAGGCCGGGGGATCGAGGATGACCAGGCCGAAGCGCTCGCCCCGGCCGTCCATCTCCTTGAGCGCGTCGAAGGCGTTCGCCTCGACCCAGGTGCAGCGGGAGCCGAGATCGTTCAGCGCGGCGTTGCGGCGCGCCAGCTCGAGGCCGCCGGCGGAGATCTCGAGGCCGACCGCGGACTCGGCGCCTGCCTTGAGCGCGTAGAGGGCGAACGAGCCGGAGTTGCAGAAGACATCCAGCACCCTCCGGCCGGCCGCGTAAGGTTGCAGAGCACGGCGGTTGAAGCGTTGATCGAGGTAGAGCCCTGTCTTCTGGCCGCCCTTCAGGCCGGCCAGCAGGCGCAGGCCGTCCACGGACACCTCGACCGTCTCCGGCGCTTCGCCCGCCAGGGGGCCGGTGCGCGCCTCGAGCCCTTCGCGCGCGCGGACGCCCAGGTCGCTGCGCTCGAAGATGCCGCGCGGGTGGAGGGCGTCCTGCAGCGCAGCGACGACGTCGTCGCGCAGGCGGTCCATCCCCAGGGTCGAGATCTGCACCGCCAGGTAGGAGCCGTAGCGATCGACCGTCAGCCCCGGCAGCCAGTCTCCTTCGCTGAACACCAGGCGGCACGAGTCGCCCGCCTCATAGTGCTGCCGCCGGTAGGCGACGGCCTCCGCGATGCGCCGGCGCAGCAGCGCGGCATCCACCCGCTCGTCGCGCAGGCGGGTCATGACCCGGACCGTGATGCTGGAGGCGGGGTTGTAGTAGCCGCGGCCGAGGAACCGGCCACGGTGATCGGCCACCTCGACCACGCCGCCGGCCGGCGGCGCCCCGTCGGCGCGGGCGATCTCCCCGGCGTAGACCCACAAGTGGCCGGCCTTGGCCCGCCGTTCGCGGCCCTTCTTCAGATAGACCCGGCCCTCGCTCGTGAGGCGCACCGGCGCATCTTACATGGATCAGAGCATGGGGATCGTGATGCCGCGGGCGCGGGCGCAGGCGACCGCCTCGGGATAGCCGGCATCGGCGTGGCGCGCCACTCCGGTCCCCGGGTCGGTGGTGAGGACGCGCTCGAGGCGCGCCGCCGCCTCCGCCGTGCCGTCGGCGACCACCACCATCCCGGCGTGCAGGGAGTAGCCGATGCCGACCCCGCCGCCGTGGTGGACCGAGACCCAGGTGGCGCCGGCGGACGCGTTGACCAGGGCGTTGAGGATCGGCCAGTCCGCGATGGCATCGGAGCCGTCCCGCATCCCCTCGGTCTCGCGGTTGGGGGAGGCCACCGAGCCGGCGTCGAGGTGATCCCGGCCGATGACGATCGGCGCCTTGAGGGCGCCGCGCGCCACCATCTCGTTGATCTTGAGGCCGAAGCGGGCGCGCTCTCCGTACCCGAGCCAGCAGATGCGCGCCGGCAGGCCCTGGAAGGCCACGCGCTCGCGGGCCATGCGGATCCAGCGCCCGAGCGCCGCGTCCTCCGGGAACATCTCGAGCACCGCGTCGTCGGTGCGGTGGATGTCGGCCGGATCGCCGGAGAGCGCCGCCCAGCGGAAGGGGCCCTTCCCTTCGCAGAACAGCGGGCGGATGTACGTGGGCACGAAGCCCGGAATGTCGAAGGCTTCCGGGACACCGGCCTGGCGGGCCTCCTGCCGGATGTTGTTGCCGTAGTCGAAGACCACCGCGCCCCTCTCTTTGAGGCGCAGCATGGCCCGCACATGGGCGGCGACCGAGCGGCGCGACAATTCGAGGTAGCGGGCGGGATCGCTTTGCCGCAGCCGCACGGCCTCCGCCAAGGGCAAGCCGTGCGGCACATAGCCGTTCAGGAGGTCGTGGGCGCTCGTCTGGTCGGTGACCAAGTCGGGACGCGGGTCCCCTTCGGCGAGGCGCGGCAGGACGTCGGCCGCGTTGCCGAGCAGGGCGATCGACAGCGGCTCCTTGCGCTGCAGCGCGGCTTTCGCCAGGCCCAGCGCCTCCTCGAGCGTGTCCGCCCGGCGGTCCACGTAGCGGGTCTCGAGGCGCCGTCGGATCCGCTCGGGATCGGCCTCGGCGGCGATGATCACCCCGCCGTTCATGGTCGCGGCGAGCGGCTGCGCCCCGCCCATCCCGCCCAGACCGGCGGTGGCCACCAGGCGCCCCGCCAGGCTCCCGCCGAAGTGCCGCCGCGCCGCCGCGGCGAAGGTCTCGTAGGTCCCCTGAAGGATGCCCTGGCTGCCGATGTAGATCCAGGAACCGGCGGTCATCTGGCCGTACATCGTCAGCCCCTTGCGGTCGAGATCGCGGAAGACCTCCCAGGTGGACCAGGCCGGTACCAGGAGGGCGTTGGCGATCAGGACGCGGGGGGCGGCCGCGTGGGTCTTGAAGACGGCGACCGGCTTGCCCGACTGGACCAGCAAGGTCTCGTCGCCGCCGAGGGCGCGCAGCGTCCGCAGCAGGGCGTCGAAGCAGCTCCAGTCGCGCGCCGCCTTGCCCGTGCCGCCGTAGACGATCAGCTCGTCGGGCCGCTCCGCGACCTCCGGGTCGAGGTTGTTCATCAGCATGCGCAGGGCGGCCTCCTGGGGCCAGCCCTTGCAGGAGAGCGCCGTCCCGCGCGGCGCCCGCACGACCCGCGCCCCGGCCGGCCCGCGGCTCATGCCAGGGCCCCCGAGGAGGCCTCCACGGTCCGGCGCAGCGAACGGTCCACGAGCAGGGCCTCGACACGGCCGATGTCGGTCGCCAGGACCCGGTCGGCCTCCATGAAGGGCACGGCGCGCCGCACGGCCTGGTGCGCCGCTTCCACGGCCCGGGCGGCACGAAGGGGGCGGAGCAGGTCGAGCGCCTGGCAGGCGGCCAGGATCTCGATCGCCAGGACCAGGCGCGCGTGGCCCACGACCGCGCGCGCCTTGCGCGCCGCGATCGGGCCCATCGACACGTGGTCCTCCTGTCCCGCCTCGGTCGGGATCGAGTCGACGCTCGCGGGGTGACAGAGAATCTTGTTCTCCGACACCAGCGAGGCGGCGGTGACCTGGGCCATCATGAGCCCCGAATTGACGCCGGGGTCCCGCGTCAGGAAGGGGGGGAGGCCGCTCAGCGCCGGGTTCATCAGGCGTTCCAGGCGGCGCTCGGAGATCGACGCCAGCGCCGCCGTGGCGATCGCCAGGCAGTCGAGGGCCAGCGCGGGCGTCTGGCCGTGGAAGTTGCCGCCCGACACCAGGTCTCCTTCGTCCGGGAAGACGATCGGGTTGTCGGTCACGGCGTTCACCTCGGTCTCGAGGACCGAGCGCGCGAAGCGCAGCCCCTCGCGGGTGGCTCCGTGCACCTGGGGCATGCAGCGCAGCGAGTAGGCGTCCTGGACCCGGCCGCACGACTCGTGCGAGCGCTCGATCTCGCTGCCTTCCAGGAGGGCGCGAAGGTTGGCGGCGCTCTGCACCTGGCCCGGGTGGGGTCGAAGCTCGTGCAGGCGGCGATCGAAGGCGCGGTGGCTCCCCTTCAGCGCCTCGAGGGTGCAGGCGCCGGCGATGTCGGCCAGGACCGCCAGGTCCTCGGCCTCGAGAAGGGCCAGGGAGCCGATGGCGGTGATCATCTGCGTGCCGTTGACCAGCGCCAGCCCTTCCTTGGGGCCCAGACGCAGCGGCTGGAGGCCGCAGCGCTTCTGCGCCGCGGCGGCGGGCATGCGCTGCCCGGCGAGCAGCGCCTCGCCCTCGCCCAGCAGGCAGAGGACCAGGTGCGACAGGGGAGCGAGATCGCCGCTGGCGCCGACCGACCCCTTCTCCGGGACGATCGGCAGCAGGTCGGCGTTGAGGTGGGCCAGGAGCGCGTCGACCACGCGGGGTCGCACGCCGGAGTGCCCGCGCGCCAGGACATGGGCGCGCAGGAGCATGAGGGCCCGGGTGGCCTCGGGCGGCAGCGGCTCGCCCACGCCGGCGCAGTGGCTCCGGATCAGGTTCTCCTGCAACGCCTCGAGCCGCTCGCGGGGGATGCGGATGTCCTTGAGGTGCCCGAACCCGGTGTTGACGCCGTAGACCTGCTCGTCCCCGGCCACGATCCGCTCGACCACGGCGCTCGCCGCCTCGAGGCGCCTGCGAGCCTCGGGCGCGAGGCTCACCGCGGCGCGCGACAAGGCGACGGCCGCGATCTCCTCGAGGCGCAGGGACTCAAAGACGATCGCCGACATCGGCTTCGGGCCTCGGTCCGCCCCGCCGCGAGGGGCCGCAGGAAGGTGGGAGGCTGTCCCAAATTCAAGCCAGGCGGCAGTTTAGCACAGGGCCGCAGGCGCCACAAAGATGCTCCGGCGCAGCCCGCGGCGTTGCAAAGGGGGCCCCCGAGCATTACGTTTAAGATGCCGTCCTGCGCCCTACGTGGCTCGTGGGTGGACGCGGGAAGCGCGGCTGGAGGCCTCGGTGGTCGTCAAGTGCCCCAACTGCAAGAACGTAATCCGCCTGCGCGAGGTGGATGGGCAGTCGCGCGTCATCAAGTACCTGTGCAGCAACTGCCAGGAGGTGGTGCGCATCGATCTGCTGCAGGACGAGGTCAAGTCGTCGTCGACCGCCGACTCGTTCGAGAAGACGGAGCACAGGAAGAAGATCCTGGTGGCCGACGACACCGCCACCGTCCGCAAGGTCGCCGCAGGCCTCCTGGCCGCGGCCGGCTACGACGTGCTGGAGGCGGAGGATGGCAGGCAGGCGCTCGAGCTGGTGCAGAAGGAGCACCCCGACCTGATCCTCCTGGACCTCCTGATGCCCAAGATGACCGGCTTCGACGTCCTGCGCGAGATCAAGAAGGCCGCGCGCATCAAGGCGACGCCGATCCTGATCATGAGCGGGGTCTTCAAGAAGGACGTCCTCGACTTCCTGCAGGCCAGCGGCGTGACCGGGTTCGTCGACAAGGACCAGATCAAGGACTCCCTCCTCTTCCGGGTCCAGCAGGCCCTCTCAGGCTGAGCCGCGGCGCCCCGGGCGACGCGGCCCCTGCCCGCAGCCCCCTCGTTTCTGCTAGCATGTCGCGGCAAAGGAGCCCGCACGACGCGCCTTCCTTTGCCGGGGGCCGGCCCGCCCCGAATTCCCAGCCAGCCGTGAGGACGCAGCATGCCCGGATTCGTCGTGGTCGGATCGCAGTGGGGTGATGAAGGGAAGGGGAAGATCGTCGATCTCCTGACCGAGCGCGTGGACATCGTGGCGCGCTACGGCGGGGGGCCCAACGCCGGCCACACCATCTGCGTGGGCGACAGGCGCTTCGCGCTGCACCACATCCCTTCCGGGATCCTGCGCGCGGACGTCCTGTGCGTCATCGGCAACGGCGTGGTCATCGATCCGGCCTCGCTCCTCAAGGAAGTCGGTGCACTGCGGGAAGCGGGAGTGAAGGTCGAGGAGAACCTGCGCCTCAGCGACCGGGCCCACCTCATCCTGCCGTACCATCGCGGCATCGACATCGCGCGCGAGGAGGCGGCCCGCGACGGCCGCCTCGGCACCACCCGTCTGGGCGTCGGCCCGACCTACGAGAGCAAGGCCGCCCGTTACGGCCTGCGCGTGGCCGACCTGTACGACGAGGCGACCGTGCTCGAGAAGGTGCGCGTCGTGGCGGCGGCCAGCCGGCCGGCGGGAGCGGCGCTCCCGGCCGAGCTCGACGCTCCGCCCGAAGAGGTGGCCGAGGAGTACGTGCGCCTGGGGCGCGCGCTGCGCCCCTTCGTGGACGACACGGCGCGCCTCTTGAACGCGCGCCTCGACGAGGGGGCGGTGGTCCTGTGCGAGGGGGCCCAGGGGACGATGCTCGATCTGGATCACGGCACCTACCCCTACGTCACCTCCTCCACCTCGACCGCCGGCGGGGCCTGCACCGGGCTGGGCATCAGCCCGATCCGGGTGGACGGCGTCATCGGCGTGCTGAAGGCCTACTCGACGCGGGTGGGAGGCGGGCCGTTCCCCACCGAGCAGGACAACGACCTCGGCCGCCTGATCCGGGAGCGGGGCAGGGAATACGGCAGCACCACGGGGCGCCCGCGGCGCTGCGGGTGGTTCGATGCCCTGGTGGCCCGCTACTCGGTGACCCTCAACCAGACCGAATCGCTGGCCCTGACCCTGTTCGACGTGCTGGACGGGTTTGACGCCATCCCGATCTGCGTGGCCTACGAGCACGGCGGCCGCCGGATCGAGACGCTCCCGGCCGATCCCGGCGTGCTCCGCGGCTGCAAGCCGATCTACGAGGTCCTGCCTGGATGGAAGAGCGACACCTCCTCGGTGGCGCGCTTCGAGGACCTGCCGCGCGCCGGCCGCGATTACGTCGCCGCCATCGAGAAGATCGTGGGGTGCGAGGTCGGCATCATCTCCACCTCGCCGCAGCGCGAACGGACCATCCTGCGGCCGAAGAGCCGCATCGCGCACTGGCTGCCGCCGCGCTAGGAGCCTGGCCCGGCCGAGGCGCCGATCAGGACGCCGGCTCGAGCGCCCCCCGGAAGTCCTCGATCAGGTCCTCGGCCGCCTCGATGCCGCAGCTCATCCGCACCAGGTCGTCGCTCACCCCCATCCGATCGCGCTCGGCCCGCGTCAGGCCGGCGTGCGAAGTGAGGGCCGGACGGGTGATGAGGCTCTCGACGCCGCCCAGGCTGGGCGCGAAGGCCGGGAGGGTCAGGGCCGCGATCAACCGATCGGCGGCCTCGGTGCCTCCCTTCAGGCGGAAGCTCAGCATGCCTCCGAAGCCCGACAGGAGCTCGCGGGCGTGCGCGTGGTCCGGATGGGTCTCGAGGCCGGGGTAGTTCACCTGCAGGACGCGCGGGTGTCCGGCGAGGAAGCGTGCCAGGGCCAGGGCGTTGGCATTCTGCGCCTTGACCCGCAGGGCGAGCGTCTTGAGGCCGCGGGCCAGGAGGAATGCGGCGTGCGGGTCGAGGGAGCCGCCGAGGTGGTTGAGGGTCTTGCGCACGGTGCCGAGCGGGTGCCCTGCGCCCAGGATGCACCCGCCCACCAGGTCCGAGTGCCCGTTGAGGTACTTCGTGGCGCTGTGGAAGACCAGGTCGAAGCCCGCCGACAGAGGCCGGAAGTTGACCGGGCTGGCGAAGGTGTTGTCGATCACCGAGAGGAGCCGTTCCTCGCGCGCGAAGGCGGCGATCTCGCGCAGCCGCGGCACCCGCATCAAGGGGTTGGTGATCGTCTCCACCAGGACCAGCTTGGTGCCGGGGCGCAGCGCGTCCTTCCAGGTCTCGGG
>QHXZ01000046.1:7341-33645 GCA_003223165.1 Acidobacteriota bacterium | reverse complement strand
GCCGGGGCCGCGCTGCGCATCCCGACGCTCATCCACGAGCAGAACTGCTATCCGGGGCTCACCAACCGCCTGCTGGCGCCCTGGGTCCGCAAGGTGGCCGTGTCCTTCGAGGAGAGCCGGCACTACCTGGGAGGGCGGGGCGAGGTGACCGGCAATCCCATCCGGGCCTCGTTCAAAGGCGCCCGGCGCAAGGCGCGCGGCGAGCTCTTCTTCATCCTGGTCTTCGGCGGCAGCCAGGGGGCGCGGGCCCTCAACTCCGCGGTGCTCGACGCGCTCCCCTACCTCGAGCCGCAGCGCCTCAGCTTCCGCGTCCTGCACGGCACCGGAAGCGCCGACCTGGCGCGGGTGATGGCGGCGTACGCCGGCCGCGGCTTCGACGCGACGATCGTGCCGTACATCACCGCCATCCGCGAGGCCTACGAGCAGGCCGACCTGGTGATCGCGCGGGCCGGGGCGAGCACGGTGTCGGAGATCGCCGCCTGCGGCAAGGCCTCGATCCTGGTGCCGCTGCCGACCGCGGCGCACGACCACCAGCGCTACAACGCCCGCAAGTTCGCCGAGGCCGGCGCCGCGATCCTGGTCGAGGAGTCGGCGCTCGGCGGCCAGGCCCTGGCGAGCACCATCCTGGCGTTGCGCGACGACCCGAGCCGGGTCGTGGCGATGGAGCGGGCGGCCGCTTCCCTGGCCCGCCCGGACGCCGCGGCGCGCATCGCCGACATGGTGGAGGAGCTGATCGCATGAAAGCGCCGGGGGCCGCCGCGCAGGAGCCGGGCCGATGGTGATGCTCCGCAAGACGCGCCGCATCCACTTCGTGGGCATCGGCGGGATCGGCATGAGCGGCATCGCCGAGGTGCTGATCAACCTGGGCTACCAGGTCAGCGGCTCCGATCTGGAAGAGGGAGCGACGGTGAAGCGGCTGGCCTCCCTGGGCGGCAAGGTGGCGCGCGGCCACCGGGCGGAGAACGTCGCCGACTGCGACGTCGTGGTCTTCTCCTCGGCGGTGCGGTCCGACAACCCCGAGGTCCTCGAGGCGCGGCGGAGGCAGATCCCCGTCATCCCGCGGGCCGAGATGCTGGCCGAGCTGATGCGCATCAAGTACGGCATCGCCATCGCCGGGTCGCACGGCAAGACCACCACGACCTCGATGGTGGCCCAGGTGCTGTCCGGAGCCGGCCTCGACCCGACGATCATCATCGGCGGCCGCCTCGGCGTGCTGGGGAGCAACGCCAAGCTGGGCCGGGGCGACCTGCTGGTGGCCGAGGCCGACGAGAGCGACGGGTCGTTCCTGCGGCTGACGCCGACCATCGCGGTGGTCACCAACATCGACGCCGAGCACCTGGACCACTACGGCACCCTGTCGCACCTTCAAGACGCCTTCGCCGACTTCCTGAACAAGGTGCCGTTCTACGGCGTCGGCATCGTTTGCCTGGACGAGGCGCGCATCCAGGAGATCATGCCGCGGCTGAGCCGCCGGGTCGTGACCTATGGCTTCTCGGCGCAGGCGGATCTGTCGGCGGCGGCCGTCGTGCTGCGGGAGTTCCACTCCGGCTTCGACGTGCTGCTGCAGGGCAAGAAGGTGGGGCGGGTGGATCTGCGCGTGCCGGGGCGGCACAGCATCGCCAACGCCCTGGCCGCCATCGCCGTCGGGCTCGACCTCGAGATCCCGTTCGCGACCATCGCCTCCGAGCTGGCCCGTTTCCACGGCGCCGACCGGCGCTTCCAGCTGAAGGCGGAGGCCGGCGGGATCATGGTCATCGACGACTACGGCCACCATCCGGTCGAGATCCTGGCCACCCTGGCCGCAGCGAAGAAGGGATGGGGGCGGCGCACCGTGGTCGTCTTCCAGCCGCACCGCTACTCGCGCGTGCGGGCGCTCCTGGGCGAGTTCGCGCGGGCCTTCTATGACGCCGACGTGCTGGCGGTGACCGACATCTACCCGGCCGGCGAGTCCCCGATCCCCGGCGTCACCTGCGAGATCGTGGCGCGCGCCATCGAGGATCACGGGCACAAGGACGTGACCCTGGTGAAGGACCTGAAGGCGGTGCCCGCCTGGCTCAAGGAGCGGGCGCGCGAGGGCGATCTGGTCATCACCATGGGGGCCGGCAATGTCTACAAGGCCGGCGAGGAGTTCGCGAAGTCGCTGGCGGGCTGAGCGACGGGGGGAGCGGGTGCGGCGGGCGAGGCGTGGGTGCTGATGACGGCGGCCAAGAGCTGGATCGACGAAGCGCAGGCGATCCTGCGCGAGGGCCCGGTGCGGGTCCTGCGCGACGTGCCGCTCTCCGGGCGGACCTGCTTCGGCATCGGCGGACCGGCGCGTTTCCTGCTGGCGCCGGACGACCCGGAGCCGCTGGCCGGGGTGCTGGGCCGCCTGACGGGAGCGGGCGTGCCGTTCGATTTCCTGGGGGCGGGATCGAACCTGCTGGTGTCAGACGAGGGGCCCTCCTTCGTGGTCGTGGCCGCCGAGGCCCTGGCGGCCGGGCCGGAGATCCGTGGCGCCAGCGTGCGCGTCGGGGCCGGCTTCTCAGTCCCCAAGCTGGTGAAGCGCCTGCAGCAGGCCGGCCTCTCGGGACTCGAGTTCGCCGAAGGGATCCCGGGCAGCGTCGGCGGGTGCGTGCGGATGAACGCCGGATGGCACGAGGGGATGTTCGGGCAGACGGTGGCTTCGGTCACCACGATCACGCGGCAGGGCGCCATCGAGGAGGTCGTCGCCGGAACGGAGACCTTCGCCTACCGCAAGAGCCCGGGCCTCGGGGACCGCTTCGTGGCCGCCGCGACGCTGCGGCTCACACCGGACGACCCGGGCCGCATCCAGGAGCGGGTGCTCTCCTTCCGCGAGCACCGCGTGCGCACCCAGCCGACCGGCCGGAAGAACGCCGGTTGCATCTTCAAGAACCCGCCGGGCGATCATGCCGGCCGCCTGATCGACGCGACGGGCCTCAAGGGGCTCGCCGTCGGCCCGGCCGTGGTCTCGGACCGCCATGCGAACTTCATCCTCAACCGGGGCGGCGCGACCTTCAAGGAGGTCGCCTCCCTGATCGACGCCGTGCGCGAGGCGGTCTTCAAGCAGACGGGCATCGCGCTCGAGACGGAGGTGATCCGCTGGATCTGAGACGCGTCCCTTCCGGCATGCCCGGGCAGTTCCTGCGCCGGGGCCGGAGCGAGCAGGTGGTCCTGCGGCGCCGCCGCGGCGGCGTGCGGCGCCGGTTGCTCGCGCTCTGCGGCCTCTTCGGCATCGGCCTGCTCGCCGGCGTGGCCTGGACGGTGCACTACGGCCTCACCCACTCGCCCCGGTTCGGCCTGCGCCACGTGGAGTTTTCCGAGACCCGGCACGCCCCGCAGGCCGACCTGCGCCGGGCCCTCGATCGCTACCGCGGCCGGAACCTGTTCCGGCTCGACCTCGGCCGCCTGGCCTCCGACCTGGCGGCCTGCCGCTGGGTCAGGCGGGCCGCCGTGAAGCGGGTCCTTCCCGACGGCCTGTTCTGCGCCATCGAGGAACGGGTGCCCAGGGGACTGGCCCTGCTGCGGGGCCGCGTCTGGCTGGTGGATGATGAAGGCGTCACGATCGACGCCTTCGGCGAGCAGACGCGCGGTTACTCCTTCCCCATCTTCACCGGCATCGACGAACGCGACCCGGCCCGCGGCCGGGCCCAGATCGCGGCCGGCGTCGGCCTCCTCGCTTACCTTGGGACGGCGCACCCCGGCCTGACGGCGGAGATCTCCGAGATCGATCTGACGCACGACGACCGGCTCGATCTGCGCCTGAACCAGGGAGGGCCCGTGGTGCGCCTCAACCCGAAGGACTACGGCTCCAACCTCGATCGCTACCTGACGCTGCGCGGCTACCTCACGACGCGCTTCGGCGACGGGGCCTACGTCGATCTCAGGTTCAAGGACCGCATCGCATTCCAGCCTTCGCTTGCGAGGACGGACTGACATGGCCAGGACGAGCAGCCGGATCGTCGGTCTCGACATCGGGACCACCAAGGTCTGCGCGCTGATCGCCGAGCCCGCCGAGACCGGCTCCGTCGACATCATCGGAGTCGGATCGTGCCCCTCCCGCGGCATGCGCAAGGGGGTGGTCGTGAACCTGGACGCCTGCGTCGCGTCGATCAAGCAGGCGGTCGAGGAGGCCGAGCTGATGGCCGGATGCTCCGTCGATCGGGCCTTCGTCGGCATCGCCGGCGCCCACGTGCGCGGCCTCAACAGCCGGGGGGTGGTGGCCGTCTCCGGCCGCGACCACGAGGTGGTCCGCGAGGACGTGCAGCGCGTGCTGAGCGCGGCGCGCGCGGTCAGCATCCCCTCGGACCGCGAGATCTTCCACGTCCTGCCGCAGGAGTTCACCGTGGACGACCAGGACGGCATCCACGACCCGGTGGGCATGACCGGGGCCAAGCTCGAGGCCAACGTGCACATCGTCACCGCCTCGGTCACCGCCGCCCAGAACCTGGTGAACGGCGTGAACCGCGCCGGCGTCGAGGTCGAGGAAGTCGTGCTGGAGCAGCTCGCCGCCGCCGATGCCGTGCTCACGCAGGACGAGAGAGACATGGGGGTGGCGCTCATCGACATCGGCGGCGGGACCACCGACCTGGTGATCTTCGAGCGCGGCGCCATAAGGCACATCGCGGTGCTGCCGACCGGCGGCGAGCACGTGACCAACGACATCGCGGTCGGGCTGCGCACCCCTTTCGTCGAGGCCGAGAAGATCAAGAAGCGCCAAGGCTGCGCCCTGGCGGGCCTGGTGGACCACGAGGACACGGTGGAGGTTCCGAGCGTGGGGGGGCGCAAGTCGCGCCTCCTGTCGCGCCAGATCCTGTGCGAGATCATCCAGCCGCGCATCGAGGAGATCTTCTCCCTCATCGCCGAGGAGTTCGTGCGCAGCGGCTTCGACCGCTCGCTCACCTCAGGGGTGGTGCTCACCGGCGGCGGATCGATGCTGGAGGGGATCACGGAGATCGCCGAGGACGCGCTGGACGTGCCGGTCCGGCGCGCCGCCCCCTCGGGCCTGGGCGGCCTTTCCGACTCGGTCGGCACGCCGCAGTACAGCACGGCGGTGGGGCTGGCGCTCTACGGCGCCCGGCAGCGCGGGCGCGCGCCGCTGCGGGCGTCCCACCCGTTCTTCCTGATGCGCATGGGCGAGATGGTCAGAGGCTGGTTGAGCGAACTCTTCTAGAGGAGGCCGGGAGATGATTCTCATGGACGATCGGGCCCCCAAAGACGCGCCGCGGATCTCTTTCGACGAGACCAAGGCGGTCGGGGCCAACATCAAGGTGATCGGCGTCGGCGGCGGCGGCAGCAACGCGGTCAACCGCATGATCTCCACCAACCTGCAAGGGGTGGAGTTCATGGTCGCCAACACCGATTGCCAGGCCCTGAAGACGTCGCGCGCCCCCCTGAAGCTGCAGATCGGCGGCAAGCTGACCAAGGGGCTGGGGGCGGGCAGCAATCCCGACATCGGCCGCCAGGCGGCGCTGGAGGACTCGGAGAAGATCATCGAGGCGCTGCAGGGCGCCGACATGGTCTTCATCACCTCGGGCCTCGGGGGCGGCACGGGGACCGGCGCCGTGCCGATCGTCGCCAGCCTGGCATCCGAGCTGGGGGCGCTCGTCGTGGCCGTGGTGACCAAGCCGTTCGGTTTCGAGGGGAAGAAGCGGCGCGAGCAGGCCGAGCAGGGCCTGCGCGAGCTGCAGGAGAGCGTCGATACGGTGATCTGCATCCCCAACGAGAAGCTCCTCAACTCGGTGGACAAATCGATGCCGCTGGCGGCCGCCTTCCTGTTCGCCGACGACGTGCTGCGCCAGGCGGTGCAGGGGATCTCCGACCTGATCACCATCCCGGGCGAGATCAATCTCGACTTCGCCGACGTCAAGACGATCATGAGCGGCATGGGGATGGCCCTCATGGGCACCGGCGTCGCCTCGGGCCCGAACCGCGCCATCGAGGCGGCCCAGCGCGCCATCTCCTCGCCGCTCCTCGAGGACGCCACCATCGACGGCGCCCGTGGCATCCTGATCAACATCACGGGCGGCACCGACATGACCCTGCACGAGGTGGCCGAGGCCTCGAGCCTGGTGCAGCGGACCGCCGACCCGGAGGCCAACATCATCTTCGGCACGGTCATCGACAAGGCCATGGCCGACGCGATGAAGATCACCGTGATCGCCACGGGGTTCAACCACGAGCAGCCCGCGGCCGAGCCGGTCCGCCCGGCCGCCGTGCAGCGCTCGTACGGGGGCCGCGCCGTCGCCTCCGAGCCGGCCGCGGTCGCGGCCCGGCCCGCGCGCGACCTCGACGCCCCCTCGTTCCTGCGCCGGGCGCCGTCCTCGCCCGGGAGCCCCCAGCGGGGCGACGCTTCGGCCACGCTCAACTACGCGGCCCTGCAGGACGAGCTGGAGATCCCCACGTTCCTGAGGAAGCAGATGGACTGAAATGTCCGACAACCACTACAAGATCCTGGTCGCCGACGACGGGGAGGACAACCTCGGGCTCCTGCGGGAGTGGCTGTCCTCCCAGGACTACTACGTGCGCTGCGCCCGCGACGGGCGCGAAGCGCTCGAGCTGGCGCGCCAGGATCCACCCGACCTCATCCTCCTCGACAAGGTGATGCCCGAGGTGGACGGCCTGAGCGTGGCGCGGCAGCTCAAGAAGGAGGAGCGCTTCTCGAGCGTGCCCATCATCGTGCTGACGGGCCGCGAGGACACCCGCCGGCACGCGATCTTCGACGAGATCGGCGCCGACGATCTGCTCACCAAGCCGCTGGTCTACGAGGAGGTCGAGACCCGCGTGCGCACGATGCTCAAGAAGCGCGAGGTGTTCCGGGCGCTGGAACGGGCCAACGAGGAGCTGCGGCACGCCAACGAGCGGATGGCGCGCCTCATCCAGTTCGACGAGAAGACCCATCTGTACAACTACCGCCACTTCATGGAGCGGCTGGCCGACGAGTTCAAGCGCGCGCGCCGCTACGGGAACCCGCTGACGCTGGCCATCTTCGACATCGACCATTTCAAGAGCGTCAACGATCGCTACGGCCACGTGGCGGGAGACGAGGCGCTGCGTGACTTCGGGCAGATCATGGTGCATTCGGCCCGCGAGACCGACCTGATCGCGCGTTACGGGGGAGAAGAGTTCACCTCCCTCCTTCCCCAGACGACCGCCGCGCAGGGACAGCGCCTGGCCGACCGCGTGCGCCGCACCACGGCGGGACACGACTTCCTCGGCCCCGGGCGATCCGACCCGATCCGCATCACGGTCTCCGCGGGCGTCGCCACCTTCCCGATCAACGACCGGATCCAGAAGCCCGAAGAACTCGTCCAGGCGGCCGACATGGCGCTGTACCGCGCCAAGGAGGCCGGCCGCAACCGCACGTACGTCGACCAGCGCTCGCTTCCCGAGGCGCGCTGAGCCCCGAAGCCGCCCTCCTCTCGACAACCCGGAAGGCCCATCGGCCGCACAGGGGTCTTGACGGATTTGCAAAAGAAGGGTTAGAGTGCGGCAAATTCGGTTCCCTGCATCATCACGTAGCGGAGCGCGGAGGCAACAAACCATCGGCTCTACGTGTACGCCGGGGCACGACGACCGCCCACCGAGAGGAGGCGAACGGGACGCTCGCGTGCGAGTGAGGCGCATCAAGGGGGGGTCCATCCAGCAGTCCAGACCGTCGTCAGACCGCGCCTCGCGCGGGTCCGAGAGGCCCGGCGGGCAGGAAAGGAAGTGCGCCGTGGTAAGCACCAGGAGACCATCAACGATCGTCGGTGGCGTGGCCCTGTCGCTCGGCCTGGCCTGTCTGGCCGGCCCGCAGGCGCAGGCCCAACCGGCAAGCGACAACCACTCGGTCCTGATCCTCGGCAGCAGCATCCGGGGGGGGAAGGCCAGCGTGGAGGCCGCCCAGGCCGCCGCGCTCGGCCTCACGGTGGACATCGTCAGCGACGAGGAGTGGGCGGCGAAATCGACCGCCGATTTCGCGACCTACCGAGCCATCATCTTGGGTGACACGAATTGCGAGGACACCACTCGCCTGGGGGCGGCGGAGTCGAGCAAGGCCACCTGGGGGCCGGCGGTGACGGGCAACATTTTCGTGACCGGCACCCACCCGGCCTTCAACGGCCGCGCCCGCTGGGGCGCCATGACCCTGGTCAACCGGGGGATCGGCTTCGCGACCTCCGGATCCGGCACCGGCGCCTACATCATGCCCGGCTGCTTCTACTCCACGGCGCCCGGCAGCCCGGTGACGATCCTCGAGCCGTTCGGCCGCTTCGTCGCCGCCACGCAGAGCGGCTGCCCGCAGGACGCCCACGTGATCGCCAGCCATCCGGCGCTCGACGGCCTGACCGACGACATCCTGTCGCGCTGGCAGGATCGGCGCGCCGCCTGCGACAGCGACTCGGGCTTCACCTCCTGGCCCTCCTCGTTCACCGTGCTGGCGATCTCGAGGGACGCCGGCTCGGACTTCGTCGGACCGGACGGGGTCGCCGGCGCCCCCTACCTTCTGGCGCGCGGCGCGGGGCTGATTCCCGTGCTGTGCGGCAACGGCACGCTCGACCCGAGCGAGGAGTGCGACGACGGCAACACCGCGGACGGCGACGGCTGCTCCTCCACCTGCCGCAACGAGGCGCCCGCGGACGTTCCGGCGCTGGCGCCGCTCTCGAGCGCCGCGTCGGTGATGCCCGAGCTCGTGCCGGTGCCGATGTCGGGCTCGACGGCCACCACCAACCTCACCTTCTCGGGCAACCGCAGCGTCCAGGGACTCTTCGGAGCCGCCATCTGCGACGTCTGCGCCCCGGACCTCTTGTTCGGCGGGGATGACGTCGGGCTGGGTGTCCGCGTCAGCCTCGACGTCAACGCCGACTGGAAGCCGACGGCGACGGTGAACCACCAGTACTCCGCCTCGCTGCTCCGGCAGGGCGAAACGCTCGATCTGGTCGACACCCTCACCGGAGGCCCGGGCCCGCTGACCGTGACCTACGGCGTGTCGGGCGACTTCGGGGTCTACTTCAATTCGACCTTCGCCTCGGATGCCTCGATCCACGACGGCGACACCCAGGCGTTCTCCTTCGCGGTGACCGGCTCCGGCGTCTGCACCCTGAAGCTCAACGGCGACGGTGTCTACGCCTGCTCCGCCGTCAAGTCGATCCCGATCCTCCACGAGGACTTTCTCGGCATCGCCAGCGTGGACATCAGCGTGCCGGTCACGACCACCCTCACCATCACGCCGGACGGTGTGGACTCCACCCGGACCGTGAGCTACGCCGGGTCGGTCGGGAACGGTCCCACCACCCTGCACTTCAACGGACCGACCCCGGCCGTCGTGGCGGACAACTTCCCCATCGCCTGCACCGCGCCGGTCGGCGCCGAGGCGCTCTACGACTTGTCGTCGAACCATTCCGACCCCAGCCTCTTCGCGGTGACGTCGGTCGGGATCAAGGTCGAGGCCAGCGTCATCATCACCGTCGGCGGGACGGTCAACCTCGGCACCTTCGGCCCCGGGCCCACGGTCACCTTGCATTTGAACGCTCCGAGCGAGCAGGTCGATCTCGGCCCGATCCAGGCCGACAACAAGCCGCCGATCGTGAACGCGGGCGGGCCGTACGCCGGCAATGAAGGCGGCGCCATCGGCTTCTCGGCCGCCGGCACGACCGACAACTGCGCTTCGACCCTGGGGTACGTCTGGAACTTCTCCGACGGCGGCATCGCCTTCGGCCAGGCGCCCTACCATACCTTCACCGACAATGCCACCTACAGCGCGCAGCTGGTGGTGACCGACCAGGCCGGCAACAGCTCGGTCAAGGACTTCTCGATCGGCGTCGACAACCTCAGCCCGTTCGTGGACGCCGGGCCCGACACGAGCTCGCCCTGGGGCGTGCCGGTCGTCTTCAACGGCAGCGCGGTCGATCCGGGGAGCTCCGACCAGACGACGCTGCGGTACCGCTGGGTCTTCGGCGACGGCACCCCGAGCGCCACCGGCGGGCCGAGCGTCATGCACGCCTACTCGGCACCGGGGATCTACACGGCAAACCTGGTCGTCTGCGACAAGGACTGGGCCTGCTCCTCCGACATGCGCACGGTCCTCATCCGCAAGCGGGACGTGACGGTCGGTTACCTCGGCGATCACGGCGGCACGTTCGACACGCAGACGTCCGTCAACGCCTCGCTCGTCGATGAGCTCGGCTCGATCGTCCCGAACCGGACGATCGACTTCGCCATCGGCCCGGAGGCTGCGGGGTCGTCCAACACCAACTCGGCCGGCCTGGCGTCGCGCTCGCACGTGGTGGAGCTCAACGCCGGCGCCTACGCGGTGAGCGCGGGCTTCGCCGGGGACGGCCTCTACAGCCCCGGCTCGGCCTCGTCCCCCTTCACCGTCGCTCGCAAGGGGACCTCGCTCGCGTACACCGGGGCCCTGACCGGCGGACCGAACAAGATGGTGGTCCTGAGCGCCACGCTCCAGGACGCCGGCGGCGCGCCGCTGGCCGGACGGACGATCCTCTTCCTGCTCGGCACGCAGTCGGCGAGCGCCGTCACCGACGCCAGCGGCGTGGCGGCCACCTCGCTCAAGCTCAACCAGAAGAACGGCAGCAAGACCCTGTCGGCGTCCTTCGCGCCGTCCGGGGCGGACGCCAGCCGTTACCTGGGGAGCACGACCTCCCTGACCTTCGTCCTGGGGGGCGGCATGTAGAGACCTCTGCGGGTCCTCCCGCGGACATCTCGCAAGAGGTCAGGGGCGGCGGGCGGCGCGGGAGCCACCCGCCGCCCTTTTTTTGCCGCGCGCCGGAGAGGCTACTTCGGGACGCAGGTGACGCTGTCGGGGCGGGTGTTCTGGCAGCGGATCGACTCGCTCATGCCCGAGGCCAGAGTCCCGCAGGCGCTGGTGACGGCGCTCTCGATCGCCTCCTTCCGGCTTCCCGAAGCCGCCGTGCGGCAGACCCGCTCCTGGCCGAAGGTGAGGCAGACCTCGCACTCGAAGGCGGGGATCCGCAGGCTCAGGTAGACCACCACGCCCACCATCAGGGCGAGAAACACGACGGTCGCCTTGGTGCTCTTGCTCACGGCTCCGCCGGAGCCTGCACGCGGCGCACGACCCGGGTCACGGTCCGGCGCGGCAGGAAGCGCACGGTCTCCGCCAGGAGGCGGTTTTTCAACCCCGGGATGACGACCGTCTTCCCCTTCATGGCGCCCTCGAACCCGGCGCGGGCCACCGGCTCGGATTCCATCACCAGCCCGGAGGCGTCGAGCCGCGTCGGGCCCATGCGCGCGCTCGCCTGAAAGGCGGTGCGCGTCGGCCCGGGGCATAGCGCCGTGACCGTCACGCCGCTTCCCAGGAGCTCGCTCGCCAGCGCCTCGGAGAAGGAGAGGACGAAGGCCTTGGTGGCGTAATAGACGGCCATGAAGGGGCCAGGCTGGAATGCGGCGGTCGAGGCGACGTTCAGGATCCGCCCGGCGCGCCGCTCGATCATGCCGGGGAGCACCAGCTTCGTCAGGTGCACGAGGGTCGTGACGTTCACCTGGATCATGCGCAGCTCCTGCCCGGTGTCCGTGCGCGCGAACGGCCCGTGCACGCCGAAGCCGGCGTTGTTGACCAGGACGCCGGGGCGCCGCCCCTCCACGGAGAGCCAGGACGCGATGCGCGCCGGGGCCTCCGGGTCCGAGAGGTCCATGGCCAGGACGGTCGCGCGGATGCCGTGCCGCCGCTCGAGATTCGCGCCGACCTCGTTGAGCCGCGCCTCGTTGCGCGCCACGAGGATCAGGTCGTACCCGTGCTCGGCGAAGACCATCGCCAGGTCACGCCCGATGCCGCTCGAGGCGCCCGTGATGAGCGCCGTTCCGCGCTCGACACCGCTGGCGTCGCGTGCCATCCCCGCCTCCCGATCGCCGGGCTGGATTGCTGCTGGTCCCATCCCTTCCGCAGGAACGGCAGCTTATCACCGGAGCCTTGTTCTTGACAGGATCCGAGACTCGGCGTATAAGTCCGCCAACTGCAAGTACGCCAATTCGGGGCCATGGCTCGGCGCGTCCAATGGGGGGGACGCGGAGTGGATTTCTACACACACATTCTCATAACAAGCTGATTCACCCGACGGATCGAGGCAGCGGTGACGCTGGCGCCGGTCTTTTTGCGCCGCGTCCCCGGCGCCGGTCCGCCGTCACCGCTCCTCCGTGGGCGAAGCGCGAGGTGGTGCACGACATGAAACTGCAGCGACGGACGTTCCTCCTCCTGTTCACGGTCCTCGCGGTGGCCCTCGGCCTGATTCCGGCCGGCGCGACGCCTGGCGGAGGAAGGCTCTTCGGGACGGACGGGAACCAGGGAAACCTCTATACCATCGACCCCACCACCGGAGCGGCGCTGAAGATCGGCGCCCTCGGGTTCGCGGCGCCCGGGCTGGCCTTCGATCCCAAGACCGGACTCCTCTATGCGAGCCGCGGACAGGGCAATGCCGCGCTGTACCGGGTGGACCCCGCCACCGCGGCGGCGACCCTGGTCGGCGGCGCAGGCCTGGGGTTCGCCTCCCTCCCCGACCTCGACTTCGACCCGAACGGAGTCCTCTACGGCGCCGCCAACATCGTCGACGACGGCGGCACCGGAGGGGACACGCTGGTCACCCTCGACAAGAGCACCGGCCTGGCCAGGGTCGTCGGAGCGTTCGGCTCGGGAATCGGGATCAACGGGGGGCCCGGCGGGATCGAGGCGATCGCCTTCGACGCCGGCGGCACCCTCTACGGCTCCTCGGCGGATCAGCAGCTGACCGGCGGGACACCCACCCTGTACAGGATCAACCCGGCCACCGGCGCCGCCACGGCGATCGGACCGATCGTCGATGCCTCGAATCTGGCGGTCGTAGGGGGCGTCTCGGCGCTCCATTTCACCTGTGATGGCACGCTTTACGGCGGCACCGGCGCCTCGTCGGGCAACCTGATCAAGATCAACCCGGTCACCGCGAAATTCACCCTGGTCGGCCACTCGGTCAACGGTAGCCTGGCGGCCCTGGCCTTCCAGGCGAGCTGTGGCTGCCGGCCGTTGCAGGTCGGTGGCCCGCTCGGCTGGACCAGCCGGGCGCCGCTGCCGGTCGGCCACGAGGGCTCGACAGGCGTCATCATCGGCAACCGCATCTTCGTCACCCACGGGGCCACGACCGCCGGGGAGACCGCCGACAACTACGTCTACAACATCTCGACGAACGCCTGGACGACCGGGAAGCCGGCCGACGTCCGCCGATCGGAGCTGACCGGCGTCTGCGTCCAGGATCAGGCCGGGCAAGGGTACGTGGTGGCGATCGGCGGGCGCTCCAGCAGCGGCCCCCTGTCGACCGTCGAGGTTTACAACCCCCTGACCGACAGCTGGTCGGGCCGTACGCCGATGCCGACCCCGCGGCGCGGCCTGGGGGCCGCTTTCGTCCCCGGCGTCGGCGTCGCGGGCGGCAACCTCGGAAGCGTCTTCGTCTTCGGCGGCAGCACCGGCACCGCCCCCCACAGCGGCGTCGCGCTCGACGCCAACGAGGCCTTCGACGTGGCGCTGGGGGTCTGGGTTCCGCGGGCCCGCATGCCCTTCCCAATGATGGACATCTACGCCACGACCCACTTCCCGGGAACGGGCAAGGTTTACCTGTTTGGCGGCTACAACGGGACCTCGGTGAGCCCGCTGGTGCAGATCTATGACCCCGCGACCGACTCCTGGAGCCTGGGCAAGCCGATGCCCACGCCGCGCTCCAACCTGGTCTCGGGGATCTGCGGGTCGCGCATCTACACCGTCGGCGGCTACGCCGGCTCGAACCTGAGCCTCAACCTGTCGTACGACCCCTTCACCGACACCTGGTATCCGCCCGAGCCTTCCAAGCCGACCCCCAGCTCGGAGATGGCCTCGCAGTTCATCTACACCGGGACCGACATCTTCGCCATCGGCAGCGGCCTCTCGGGCACGGCCAGCCCGGTCCACGAAGTCTTCACCTGCGGGGCCAAGCCGGGCCCCTGCCGCGCGAACAGCGACTGTGACGACGGCGTCTTCTGCAACGGCCAGGAGTCCTGCGACCTCCAGAGCGGTCAGTGCCGGGCGGCAGCCATCAGGACCTGCAACGACAACAACGCCTGCACGACCGACTCCTGCAACGAGAGCGCGAAGACCTGCGTCAATGCGGCGGTCGCGAACGGCACCTCCTGCTCCGACGGCAGCGTCTGTAACGGCGCCGAGACCTGCCAGTCAGGCGTCTGCTCGCCCGGTACGCCGCTCGACTGCAACGACGCCAACCCCTGCACCGTCGATGCCTGCAGCCCGACGGGCGGCTGCTCGCACGTCACCGCTGCGGACGGCGCCTCCTGCTCCGACGGCAACGTCTGCAACGGCTCCGAAACCTGCCAGGCCGGCGCCTGCACACCCGGGACGCCGCTCAGCTGCGAGGACAACAACCCCTGCACCACCGACTCCTGCGGTCCCAACGGCTGCATCCATACCCCGGTCGCCGACGGCACCTCCTGCTCCGACGGCCGCTTCTGCGACGGCGCCGAGACCTGCCACGCCGGCGCCTGCACGCCCGGGCCCGCTCCCTCGTGCGACGACGGCAACGCCTGCACCGCCGACCGCTGCGATCCGCAGCTCGACAAGTGCGTCAGCGCCGCCGTCCCCGACGGCGCCTCCTGCTCCGACGGCCGCTTCTGCGACGGCGCCGAGACCTGCCACGCCGGCGCTTGTGCGCCCGGGCCCGCTCCTTCGTGTGACGACGGCAACGCCTGCACCGCCGACCGCTGCGATCTGCAGCTCGACAAGTGCGTCAGCGCCGCCGTTCCGGACGGCGCCTCCTGCTCCGACGGCAACGTCTGCAATGGCGCCGAGGTCTGCAGGGTCGGCACCTGCACGCGCGGCACGCCGCTGAACTGCGAGGACAACAACCCCTGCACCGCCGACTCCTGCGGTCCCAACGGTTGCGTCCATACCCCCGTGGCCGACGGCACCTCCTGCTCCGACGGTGACGCCTGCAACGGCGCCGAGACCTGCCGGGCTGGCGCCTGCTCACCGGGGACGCCCTTGGTCTGCAATGACGGCAACGCCTGCACCAGCGACGCCTGCGACCCGGCCACCGGCTGCTTCAGCAAGCCGGTCCCCGACGGCACCTCCTGCTCCGATGGCCGGTTCTGCAATGGGGACGAGACCTGCAGGGCCGGAGCCTGCGCCGCGGGCACACCACCGAGCTGCGACGATCGCAATCCCTGCACGGTGGACACCTGCGACGAGGCGACCAGGGCGTGCGTCAACCTGCCCGCCGGGGACTCGGAGAGCGCTGCCGGACCGGACGGCGTCTGCAACACCGGCGATGACAACCTCGCTCTCTTCGGGCCCGACGGGAAGTGCGGCACCGGGGACGACGGGCGCGGTGACGGTCTGTGCGACCCAGTCGACAATTGCCCGGCGGCGTTCAACCCCGACCAGCGCGACTCGGATCGGGACGGCCTGGGTGACGCCTGCGACCCGACGCCGTGCGCCTCCTCCATCGTCCTGAGCCTGCCCGACGGAGTGCGCGGCTTCCCTGGAGGGCGGATGACCATCCCGGTGCGCCTGAGCGACGTCACCGGCCAGGGCGTCCTGTCGGCGGACTTGCAGGTGGATTACAACCCGTCCGTGCTGCACGCGATCGGCGTGACCGCCGGCAGCCTTGCCAGCGGCTGCACCGTCACTCCCAATCTCTCGAGCCCGGGCATGGCCATAATCTCCCTCTTCTGCAGCGCCGATCTGGCCGGTGGCGGCGATCTGATCGAGATCGGCTTCGACGTCGTCGGCGCCCTGGGCCAGGGCAGCCCGCTGCGCTTCACCCGGGGGACCCTCAACGAAGGCATCCCATCCGCGTGCCTGGACGATGGGAGCTTCCTCATCCCCGCTGCCGCGGACATCCGGGGCCGCATCGTCTATTACCGGGACAACGTCGCGAACGCCGAGCCGAGCGCCAAGCCGGTGCCCGGGGCGATCGTCGGCCTGGCTGGGACCGGACCCGGAGCGCCGGACGCGTCGACCACCGACGGCGCGGGTGCCTTCACATTCACGGCGAAGCCGCTGGGCGAGCGCTACACCATCACCCCGAACAAGGCGGGCGACTTCCGAGGGGCGGTCAGCAGCTTCGACGCGGCCCTGAACGCGCAGGCGGTCGTCGGCCTGATCACCCTCACGCCCAACCAGCTCCTGGCGGCGGACGTGTCGGCGAACGGGGCGATCAGCTCCTTCGACTCGGCCCTGATCGCGCAGTTCGCCGTCGGCCTGATCACCCAGTTCCCGGTCGCCGCCCGGCTCGGCAGCGATTGGTTCATGGTGCCCGTCCCGGCCGCGGTCCCGAACCAGTCGGTGACGCCGCCGCTGCCTTCGGCGGCCGTGCAGGGGAGCATCTCCTACTCTCCCCTGGCGACGCCCGCGGCGGACCAGGACTTCCTGACCGGACTGTTCGGCGACATCTCGGGGAACTACATGAGCGGCATCCTCGCCTCGCCGGCCTCCGCCCCGATGGGGGCTTCACCGATCACCGGGGGCGGGCAGGGCGCACGCCAGCCGGCGGCCCTCGGACGAGCTTCGGCCGGCCCGACCCTGAGGGTGTCGAGCGTCACCGCGGGCCCGGGCCAGACGATCCGCGTGGAAGTGTCGGCGACCGGCGTGGACCAGGCGGTCGCGTTCGATCTGGCGCTGCGCTACGATCCGAGGGTGGTGCGGCCGCTCACGGTGGAGGCCGGGAAGGCCGCCGCGCGGTTCACCGTCTCCTCGAACCTGGCGGAGCCGGGGGTCGCCCGCATCGGGCTGTTCGACTCACGGCCGCTCGGCGGACCCGGCGCGATCGCCGTGATCACGTTCGAGGTCGTGGGACGTTCGGGCGACCAGTCGGCGCTGGGCCTCGAGGCTGCGGTGGATGAGGGCCGCGTCGCGGTCGCCGTCAGGGAGGGCCGGGTTCGCGTGCGCCCTCGGCGCTGAGCCTCGCTGAATTTGAGAGCGAAAGGAACGGATCGGGATCGCGCGCGGACTCTTGCCCTGCCGCTGTGGGCCTTCCTGCTGTCGTGGACGGCGGCATCGGCGTCCCTCGCCAGCACCCTCTCGCTTCCCGGGGATGCGGGGGCGCCGCCCGGCGCGGCGACGACGGTCCCGCTCTACATCGATGACGCCACGGGCATGCTGGGGACCGACATCGTCATCGCCTACGACCCGGCGGTCGCCCGGGCGACGGGCGTCGCCAAGACCCCGCTGTCGTCGAGCCAGTCGCTGACCGTGAACCTCTCGAGCCCGGGCACGATCCGCATCTCACTGTTCGGATCGTCGCCCCTGGTGGGAGGCGGCGTCCTGCTGAACCTGTTCTTCAACTCGGTGGGGCCGCTGAACGCAGGGACGGTGCTCGACCTGGTCTCCGCGGTCATCAACGAAGGAGCCATCCCCGCGGTCCTGAAGGATGGGCATTATTGCGTCCAGGCGCTCCCGGACGAGGTGCGCAACCTGCGCCTGTCCCCCGCTTCTCCCGGATCGGCGACGGCGACGCTGGCGTGGGACGCCGACCCCGCAGCCACCGCCTACAACGTCTATACCGCCTCGCTCCCGGATCTCGAAGACCTCACCTGCTTCATGCACGGTGTCAGCAGCACCTCGGTGGCGGACGGGGGGCTCGTCCCTTCGCCCGACACGGCGATCTTCTACCTGGTCACTTCCACGAATTGCCGGGGAGAAGGGGCGCTGGGGTTCGCCGAGCCGGTCTCCGAGCGGACGAACCCCAACCCCTGCCCGTAGCTCCTAGGCCGCGGTCTCCGGCGAGGCGCGGCACTTGTCAAGCCGGACGCAGGCGGCTAGATTGCCGAGGTACGGAGGGCGCTCGAGCCATCCCCGCGCCACAGGGCGGCTTCGCCGCGTCGCGGCAACTGACGAGGGCTGGATGAAGAAGACCGAAGTGGAGATCAAGCTGCGCATCGACGATCTGGCCGAGGCCGACGGGCGGCTGGTGAGGGCGGGGGCGCAGCTGGCGCACGCGCGCGAGTTCGAGGACAACCAGCTCTACGACTTCCCGGATTTCTCGCTCAAGACGCGCGGGGCGATGCTGCGCGTGCGGATCCAGGAACGTGGATCGATCCTGACCTATAAAGAGGCCCCCCGCGTCGAGGCGGGGGCGAAAGTGCGCGACGAGATCGAGGTCTCGGTCAGCTCGGGAGAGACGGCGGCGACCATCCTCTCGAAGCTCGGCATGCGCCCGCTGTTCCGCTACCAGAAGTACCGGGCGGTCTATGCCTATTCAGACCTCATGATCACCGTGGACGAGACGCCGATCGGGAACTTCCTCGAGCTGGAAGGCCCGAAGAGCCTGATCGATGAGATGGCTGGCAAGCTGGGGTACAAGGCATCGGACTACATCGTGAAGAGCTACCTGGCCCTCCATCAGGAATACCTGAAAGTGCGTGGTCTTCCACTGAAGGACATGCTGTTCGAGGCATCCTGATCATGGTGAGCGCGCTCTTTTTCGGTTCCTTCGCGGCCGGTTTCACAGTGAGGCCTCTTGTCAATAACACAAAGCAGGCCCCTCCTGTCCATGGTCAATTGTCTGGTCATATTTTCCACAGTTCAACCCTATCGCGCCTTTGCGCGAATGTCGTCCCGCCGACTTATGGTCATTTAGCATAATGAGGGCGATGCTGCTGGCGGCTGGCATGGGTGAGCGGATGCGACCGCTGACCGAGGCTCGAGCGAAGCCATCCCTCCCCTTGCTCAACCGCCCGATCATCGCGCACACCCTTGATCACCTGAAGCGCTACGGCGTGGACGAGGTGGTGATCAACCTCCATCACCAGCCCGAGTCGATCCGGGCCCTCGTAGGGGACGGGAGCCGCCTGGGGTTGAAGGTGCACTATTCCGAGGAGCCGATCATCCTCGGCACGGCCGGAGGTCTCAAGAAGGCGGAGCCGATACTGAGAGACGCGGGCAGTTTCATCATGATCAACTCTGACTTCGTGAGCGACTGCGACCTGGGCGCGGTGGTCGCCAGGCACCGCGAGACGAAGGCCGTCGCGACGCTGGTCCTCACCCCGCCGCGGCCAGGCACCGATTACGGCGTGGTCGAGATGGACGACCGGGGCCGGATCCTGCGCCTCGCCGGGAACCCTCCCGGGGATCCGGATCCGCGTGCTGGCCGCTACACCTTCACGGGAATCCACATCCTCGAGCCCGAAATCTTCGACGCCATCCCGGCCAAGGGGAAGGCCGAGATCAATGGCGAGATCTACCCCAGACTGATCGGCGCCGGGAAGGCGATCAACGGGTTCATCCACACCGGGTTGTGGCGCGAGCTCGGGACCCCCTTGTTCTACATCGAAGGCTCGCTCGCCTGGCTCAAGGAAGGCAAGGACCGGTCGCTCGAGCCGCTGCGCGCTTCGGAGGGCGTCTACCTCGACCATGTGACAGTCCGCTCGGACGTCCATGTCGAGTCCCCTATCCTGGTCGGCAGGGGGGTCAGCGTTGGGCCGAAGTCCTCCCTCGGCTCGGTCGTCATAGGCAAGCAGGTCCGCATCGGCAAGGGCTGCTCGCTGCGCTCGACCATCGTCTGGGACGGGGCGCGGGTGGGCGACGGCGCCAGGCTGTCGGAGTGCATCGTGACGTCCGGCGTCTACGTGCCCCCGGCCGTGACGCTGTCCAACAAGATCATCCTGCGAGTCGAGGGACTGCAAGGGAAGAAGCGGCTGGAGCGCCTGGGCGGGTGCTGGGTGGCGAGCTTCTGATGCCCCGGCTCCTGCGGCGCAAGAAGACCCCTGATCGGGTCTCCGCAGCCTTGCCAAAGGGGGCCGTCGCCCTGGTGCGAAAGGCTTTCGGCACCGGCGCGCATGTCGTGGAGATAGCGGGAGATGCGTCGACGCGCCGATTCTACAGGGTGCGCTCGAAGCGGCGCACCGCGGTCCTGATGCTCCACCCGGATCCCCTCCGACCCTCATCACCCCTATACAGCAACCACCGCATCCTCGAGTCGATCGGGGCTCCCGTGCCCAGGATCCTCGCATCCGACCCGAGGGCGGGTGCGGTTCTGGTGGAAGACTGCGGGGACACGACCTTGCAGAAACGCCTCCTGTCCGGCCGAAAGAAGGAAGAGGGCAGGCGCTTCTACCGCCGCGCTTGCGATCTGATCGTCCGGCTTCAGACCCGCGCCGCCTCGAGGCTGGGCCCAGGCGACTTCGCCTCCCGCAACGCCCTGGACGTCGAACGCTTCTTGTTCGAGCTCGACCACTTCCACCGCCATTTCATCGTCTCCTTGCGGGGGATGCGGCCGAACGAGGCGGATGAGGCCCTGCTGCGCGCCTTCTTCGTCGACCTCGCGCAGGACTGCGACCGGATGCCGCTCGTTTACTGCCACCGCGACTTCCAGTCGCGCAACCTGATGGTGCAGGGCGGCCGTCTGCGCCTCATCGACTTCCAGGACGCCAGGATGGGACCGTACACCTACGACGCGGCCTCGCTCCTGCGCGACTCGTCCCTCGATCTCGACGAGGACCTGGTCGAGGAGATGCTCGGCTACCTCGCCGCCAGGCTTCAGGCGGGCCCCGAGGAGTTCCGGCGGGATTTCGACCGCATGGCCTTGCAGCGCAACATCAAGGATCTCGGCACGTTCGGCTACATGGCGACAGTGCGCGGCCTGACGTCCTACCTCGATTTCGTTCCGCGCACCATCCGCTCGGTGAAACGGACCCTGCTGCGGACCCCGCGCTTCCATTTCGTCCACACGACCCTGGAGCGGTACGTCCTCTCCTACTCCTCCTAGGAGCCTGTCGGCTCGGCCGGTCCTGCCCGCGCGGGCCGTTTCAGGAAGACGGAGTCTCGCGCCCGGGTGCCTTCCACGTACCACGGACGGAGCCCCTCGATGCGCAACGACGGGGCGCCTAGCGGCAGACCAAGGTGCACGAACCGCAGGTCCGACCCCGCGGCGGTGATGCCTCCCAGAATGGCCTCGAGCGGGCCCTTCCAGGCGACGCCGTCGGCCGCTCCCGCGGGCGTGCCGTCTTCCCGGTGCCACTCACCCTTGAGGACCCGCACGCGCCAAGCGGGCCCGGGGATGAAGCGGGCCGCCGTGACCCGCAGGCATGGTCCGGCGTCCACCCGCACCTGATCGGCGAGGCGTTCTCCGATCGGGTCGACGAGCGGGTCGGCCAGGAGCTCCCCCACCTCCGAAGCGGGGAGGATGTGGAGGTTCGCCGGACCGACGGCGGGAGCGTCGCGAAACGAAGGGCGGACGACGTTCCCGCCAAGCGACGACAGGCGGCCGGCACGGGTCCCGCCCGCCACCAGGGTCGTGCGCCGCGTCGGTCGCCCGACCCCGTCGAACGGCGCGCTGCCGAACCCCGCGGGCAGCCTGGCGTCGTCGACCACCGAGAGCCGGCAAGGCTGGCTGCCGCGCTCCGTCCGGTGATGGGGACCGCCCTGCTCCCGGCCGCCGTCGAGAATCCAGGGCAAGAGCGAGACGAGCAGCGAGGCCGCCGCCCGCGGCCCCAGGATGAGAGGCAGGTCGTCGTGGGGCGGGGGCACGGCGGGGCGCGCCGGCAGCGCGCGCAAGGCCGCCTCCCGGCCGCACTCGCGCGCTCCGAGGTCCCGCAGGCGGCATGCCGAGCGCTCCTCGAGGACCGCCCGCGCTCCTGCCGCCGCCGGGACCATGGCGATCGACAGCAGGGCCAGGCTCTTGCGATAGGTCCCTCGGAATCCGAGGGAGTTCGCCAAGGTCACCGAGGTGCCGGCGGCGCTCAGGAGCGATCTGTCGACCTCGGCCGCCCCGGCGGCGATCGAACGGGCTGCCTCGCACCCCTCGGCCAGGATGTCCGCGAGGCGATCGACGCCGGCACCGGTGACCTCCGGATCGTCGATCTCCAGATTGGACGGCAGCGCGGAACCATCCTGGGCTCTCCCCGCCACGCCGCCCCCCTGGTCGTGAGGGAGCGCGCAGGCGGCGGACCAGCCGCTGCCGCCCAGGAGGTCGGCGGGCGGCGCAGGGCGGCATGCCGCGAGGGCCTCGGCGGCCAGGGAGCGGGGATCGCCGCGCCCCGCCGGCGACCTCCAGGCGAACCCCCAGCGGCCGCGCGCATCCTTGACGCGCAGGGTTATTCCTTCCTCCTCCGAGACGGAGACCGTCAGACGGGGCCGCCCCGCGGCCAGGAGCGCCGGCTCGAGCGCCACACGGCGGCCGCGCGCCGACTTGCGGTAGACCTCCGCCTCGACCGCGCCCGATAGCCTGGCCTCCCGCAGGAGGGCCTCGACCAGGTCATCTCCCTCCGTCTCGTTCACCCGACCGTTCTCCTCCTCATCGTGTGCCGGCGGGATGGACGGAGAGCCCGGCGACCTTGATCGTCGGCTGACCGACGGACGCCCGCGCGCGCTGGCCTTCCTTGCCGCACTCCCCCGCCCCGGCATCGAAGCGCAGGTCCATGCCGATCATCTCGATGCCGCGCAGGGCCCGCAGCCCGTTCCCCGAGACCACGGCCGCCGCCACCGGGGCGACCGCGCGCCCGCCGGCGATGAGATAGCCGCGCCTCACGCTGAACGAGAAGTCCGCCGTCACCGTGTCGACCTCCCCCGTGCCCAGCTCGGCCACGTAAAGGCCCCGCGCCACCGACGCGAGGATCTCCCCCGGAGGATGGGTCCCCTCGAGGATGAAGGTGTTGCTCATGCGCGGCAGCGGCAGGTCGCGGTACGACTCACGCCGGGCGCTGCCGGTCGGCGTGGTGCCTGCCAGGAGCGCCGTGGCGCGATCGAGCAGGAGCCCCACCACGCGGCCCGACTCGATGAGCACGTTGCGCGCCGCCGGCCATCCTTCGTCATCGACGCGCATCGATCCCGGCAGCCCCGCCAGGGTTGGATCGTCCACCAGGGTGAGCCCTTCCGGTCCCACCTTCTCGCCGAAAAGATCGACCAGGGCCGAGCGCCCCTTCAGCGCCCGGTCACCCTCTAGAGCGTGGCCGCAGGCCTCGTGGAACAGGATCCCGCCCGGACCCGGGGCCAGGACCACCATCATCTCACCGGAGGGTGGCGGCACCGCCTCGCGACCCTCCCGGAGCGCCCGGCCGAGGCGCTCCCCCACCTGCGAGGGTGGATGGACGGCCCGCAGCCGGCCGAGATCCACGGCGCCGCCTCCCTCGGAGACGCCGAACGGACCGGCGTCCCGCCGCGTCCCGTCGAAGCGCGCCGAGAAGGCGACCCAGTCCCGGCGGTCCTCGGCCACCTCGCCCTCCGAGGTGACGACCGCGACCTCGCGCGTCACGCACTCGGCCCTGGCTTCGAAGCGAGCCGCGGCGGCGGCGCCAGGCCCCGCGGCGCCGAGCGCCGCGGCGCGCACTTCCTCGAGGTAGCGGTCGACGTCGGCGGCCCCGGCGGCGGCGAGGGCGGCGCCGCGGTCGCGCCCGCCTGCCGCGCGCGCGGGAGGCGCATCGGCGGGCGCCGGCCGGTCCTCTCCCGGCGCACCGGACGGACCTCCCGACGCGCGCAGGCGTTGCGGCAGCGCCGCGACCTCCGCCGGGTCGAGACTGCCGATGGCCGCATGGCGCACCTGGTCGGCCGTCATCAGCCGCGCGGCGCTTCCCTCCGCCCCTCCCGCGATGGCGGGGCCCCCGCCCTCCCGGTCGCGGCGAAACGAGAGGTGACGCGTGCGCTCGAGGAAGAGGTCGGCGTACTCGGTGGGGCGCGCGGGGAGCGCGACGGCGAGACGGCGCAGGAAGGAGCGATCGAGTTCGCTCAGGATCGACAACGCGCGGCTCTCCGGGCGAGGGGGCTCACTCGCCGCCCAACAGTAGGGGAGCGGCGGCGCGGTGTCAAGTTTGCGCTAGGATTGCCCCGCCCATGCCTCCTTTGACCTCCAGGCGCATCGCGGTGTCGATCGGCCTCCTGCTGGCGGCCCTGGCGGCGGCGATCGCCGTCTGCTCGAGCCTCGGCAGCAGCGGCTACACGCTCCTCGATCTGCTTCCCCCGGGCCCCGCCTCCGGCGGCCCCGGAAGCGCCGCGGGCCAGGGGGACGCGGCGACCGCGGCGGCGATGATCCTGCGCGTGCGGCTGCCGCGCATCCTGCTGGCCGCCATCACCGGAGCGGCCCTCGGAGCGGCGGGCGCGGTCTTCCAGGCGATCCTCCGGAATCCGCTCGCGGACCCGTACATCCTGGGAGTCTCGGGGGGCGCGGCGCTGGGGGCCTTCGCCGTCACCGCCCTCGGGCTCCAGGCCCTGGTGCCCTGGCTGCCCTTGCGCGAGGCGGCCTCTTTCACCGGCGCCGTGGCCACCGTCGCCTTCATCTTCCTTCTGTCGCGCGTCGGCGGGCGGATCGCCTCCTACCCGATGCTCTTGATCGGCGTGGTGACGAACACGATCTACCTGTCGCTCATTCTCTTCATCCAGACGGTGGTCGAGGCCACCCGCCTCGAGGGGGTCCGGATGTGGCTGGTGGGCAACGTGCCGATCGAAGGATACGGTCTCATCGGCTTCCTGGCCTTGCTCCTCCTGGCGGGCCTCCTCGCGCTCGCGACGCTCGGCCGCGACCTGAACCTGCTCTCCGCGGGCGAGGACGCGGCGCGCTCGCTCGGGGTGTCGGTCGAGACCGCGCGCGGCATCGGCCTCCTGCTCGCCTCCCTGCTGACCGCCGCGGTCGTCTCGGTCACGGGGCCGATCGGCTTCGTCGGCCTGATCGTGCCGCACGCCGCGCGGCTGGTGTTCGGACCCGACCACCGCCTGCTGCTGCCGGCCTCGGCGCTGACCGGCGCCATCTTCCTCACCCTCGCCGACACCGCCGCGCGGACCGTGATGGCGCCCACCGAGCTGCCGGTCGGCGTGATCACGGCGCTGTGCGGCGGCCCTTTCTTCCTCTGGCTGTACCGCGCGCAGGGAGGAGGACGCTACTTTGAGTGAGACCCGCCCAGCGGATGCCGCCGCCGGCGGGCCGCTCCTGGAGGCGCGCCACCTCGGGTTCAGCCACCCCGGAGCCGCGGCGCCCCTCTTCACCGACCTGTCGCTGCGCCTGGCCCCGGGCGAAATGGCCGGGATCATCGGTCCCAACGGCTCCGGCAAGACGACGCTCCTCAGGATCCTGGGCGGGCTCCTGGCGCCTGACCGCGGCGGGGTGTCCCTCGCCGGGCGCCCGGTGCGCGCCCTGCGCCCCCGCGCGCGGGCGCGCCTGCTGGCCCTGGTGCCGCAGGAGTCGCAGGTCCTTTTCAACTTCAGCGTCATCGAGGTGGTGCTGATGGGACGCTCCCCTCACCTGGGGCTGCTGGGGCTCGAGCGTCCGCGGGACTTCGCCGCGGCGCGTGACGCGCTGCGCGAGATGGATCTCGAGGGGCTGGAGGATCGGCCCCTCCGGGGCCTCAGCAGCGGCGAGCGGCAGCGCGCCCTGATCGCCCGGGCCCTGGCGCAGGAGCCGCGCCTCATCCTCCTGGATGAGCCGACGGCCTTCCTCGATCTGAAGCACCGCCTGCAGATCCACGAGATCCTCGCGCGCCTCAATGGGCGCGACGGCCTCACCGTGGTCTCGGTCAGCCACGACCTGAACCTCGCGGCCCTGTACTTCTCGCGCCTGGTCCTCCTGCACCGCGGGGGCATCGCGGCCGACGGCCCGCCCGCCGAGGTGCTGACCGCCGAGCGGGTCCGCCAGGTGTACGAGACCGAGGCCCGGATCGAGCGAGACCCCGAGACGGGTGCCCCGTTCCTGCTGCCGCGTGCGCCGCGACGCGGGTGACCTGTCTTACGAGGCGGCCCGCGCGGTCGACTCCCCGCGCACGCCGCTCGCGACCCGACGGAAGGCGCGTCGGTACCCCGCGAGAAGGATGAGGGCCGCGCCGAAGGTCCCGACGATCGTGGCCCCCGTCGGCAGGTCGAGCAGGAACGAGAGGAAGACGCCCGCCGCCGATACCAGGGTCCCCATGGTCCACCCGATCGCGAGGCGTGGACCCAGCCTTTCGGCGAAGAGCATCGCGGACACGGAGGGAACGATCAGGAAGCAGAAGACCAGCAGCACGCCCGCGATGGCCACGGAGGAGGTGACCACGAAGCCGAACGAGACGTAGAAGAGGAAGTCCCAGAATTTCACGTTCCATCCCCGCCTCTCCGCCTCCCGCTCGTTCATCGAAATGAGCAGGAACCGCTTCCGGAAGACGTAGTGGAAGGCGCCCACGAGGGCGTAGAGGACGGCGGTCTTGAGCAGCTCCGGCCAGGTCACCGACAGGATGTTCCCGATCAGCATCTCCTTCAAGTGCTCGGTCTCCTGGGTTGCCTTGGACATCAGGAGGATCGCCACGGCGGCCGACACGGCATAGACGATGCCGATGATGGCTTCCTGCGGAATGCGCGTCTTGCGGTGGACCCGCGAGACGGCGAAGATC
>QHXZ01000046.1:0-7279 GCA_003223165.1 Acidobacteriota bacterium | reverse complement strand
CGGTCGTCCCGAGCGCCGCGATCTGCGCCAGCGACAGGTCGACGAAGATGACGCCGCGCTCGACGACGTGCACGCCAAGGTAGGCGTGGATCCCGGTCAGGATCAGGCTCGCGACGAAAGCCGGAAGAAGGATCTGCAGGATGGTCATGCCTTGCCCTTCATGGCCGCGACGAAGGCGCCGATGTTGTAGTCGAAGAGCGCGAAGTAGTCCTTGATCTCCGGCACGCCCCCCACCGAGGGATAGAAGCTCAGGACGGTCGCCCCGGTCTTCTCCGCGATGAACTTGGGCGTCTTGAGATCGAAGTAAGGCTCGACGAGGATCACCGGGATCTTGTCCGTCATGATCAGGTTGATGATCTCCAGGGTGTGCGTCGGCGAAGGGGGGATGCCTGGCTTCGGCTCGATGTGCCCGACGATATCGAGGCCGAAGCGTCGGGAGAAGTTGGGCCACGAATCGTGGAAGGTCACGATCTTGGTTCCGGCGTAGGGCGCCATCTTCGCGGTCCACTCCTTTTCCTTCCCGGTGAGCCTGCCCTCGAAGGCGGCGAGGTTGGCGGTGTACGCCTCCCGGCCCGCTGGATCGAGCTCCGTGAGCTTCGCGGCGATCGTCCGCGCGATGATGCGGCCATTCTCAGGGTCGGTCCAGAAATGGGGATTCCCATAGGGGTGAACGTCCCCCATCGCGCGGGTGACCTGCTGAATGGGGCGGTTCAGGATGTCACAGCCGGTCGAGGCATCGAGGTAGCCCGGCGACCCGGGGTGGATCGTGCCGTTGCGGCTCTGGTCGATGAGCGGCGGGAGGTAGCCGATCTCGAGCTCGAGCCCCGCGGCGATCAGCAGGTCGGCATGCGAGAGCTTCAGGATGAACGACGGCTTGGCATCGACGAAGTGGGGATCCTGGTACCCCTTCACGAGCGCGAACGTCTCGACGCGGTCCCCGCCCACGGCGTCGGCCAGCGAGGCGAGGTCCTGAAGCGTCGTGACGACCTTCAGCCTGGCGAAGGCCGGCTCGTTCGTGAACCCCAAAAGAGCGAGGGCGAGGCCGGCGAGAGCGATCTTCCTGGATCTCATGGGGTGCACCTCAGAACGGATGGGCGCCGTGGGCGCCGATCGCGAATTGGATCTGAAGGAGCAGTTCGTCGGCCGTCTCGCTGTTGGCGTACTCACGGCGCCGGAGCTCGCCCCGAAGCTGGGAGAATTCGCTTGGCCAGAAGGTGAGAACAAGGGCCTTGCCCCGGTCTGTCTGCGAGGCATCGTCGGCATGCCCGGACGACTCCACCCGCGCCCCCGCGAACCAGCGCTTCGCGAGCTGGTACTCACCGGAGAGGAACCAGCCGTCGGCCACCTGGTCCCCGAGCGTATCCCCGCGCCGGCTCCGGATGAACTCGCCCCGGAAAGAGGCGGAGCGGTACGTCGCGGTTCGCAGCGGTTTCCACCGCAGGGTCGCATCGATTCCCTCGAGGCGCGTCTCCGACCGCGACGTCAAGCCGTTCGGCCCCCGGCCGTAGGAGAGACCGACCTCGAGATTCGTCGCCTCGCTCAGATCGCTGAACACCCGGTAGTGCCCGTTGTAGGCAAGGCTGCCTCTGTCGGGGGCCGCGAACAGCTCTCCCGAGTCGCCCCGCAGGACCTGCAGCGTCGCCTCCGAGAAGACCTCGCCCGGAAGCGGCACGAGTAACGCGACGGAGAGGCCTGTGCCGATCCAGCCTTCCTCGCCGCCGAGCAGGTTGACGAGCGGCAGTGGCTCGTCGGGCCAGGGAAGCACATGCAGGTGCAGCGGGTTGATCTTGCCGAAGGCGGTCCGCATCCGACCGACCTTCGCCAGGAGCCCGCCGGGGAGAGAAGTGAACGTAACGAAGCCCTCTTCGACGTCGACCCCTTCCTCGCCGAAGGAAAGGAAGAAATCGGCGCGCGCGTACGGGTCGACGATGGCTTGAAAGGAGACCTCCGACTCGCGCAGGCTCGAGCTGGGCAGGTTCTCCGTGCCGTTGCTGCCGCCGACCCCCAGGTAGTTGCCGATCACGGAAACGCTGGGGTTGAAGTAGTTGGAGGTCTGGGAGGGGGCCGCGAAGGACACGGGTGGAGGGCCCGGAGGCGACGGCGGCGGAGGGGGTTGGGGGGCCGTCTGCCCGGGGGCCGCGCCGGACGCGGTCCCCTGTTCGGGCGGGAGCCCGGCACGCAACTGGTCGCGCAGCGTCTGGATCTGCTGCTTGAGTTCTTCGATCTCCTGGCGCAGCGCCTCGACCTCCGCCGCCGTGGCCGGGGCCGAGGCCGTCGCCGGGCTTCCGTGCGCTTGCGCGGCGCCAGGGACCGCGGGCTGCCCGGCCTTCTCGTCGGCGCGGGCCGCAGCGTGCAGGACGAGTCCTAGAAGAATCGCCATGGCCGTGAAAGGAACTCTGGATCTCATGATCCCTCCGCAGGAACCTGGTCACTCGACATCGGCGTGGCCCTCCATCTTGGCCTCGGGCCGGGTGGATCCGGGCCCGAACGGGGAGGGTGCGCCGGGAAAACTCAGAGGACCGCGGACTCCGGCGGGGCGCGCAGAGGCTGGTGATAGCGGGTGGAGGGGCTGAGCGGATCCGTCGGGGGAAGCGCGGCGATCTCGGACTGCTCCGCCGCCGGCCGGCCGCAACCCTCGGAGACCTGGGCCACTCCGGGGGAGCTGAGCGCCTTGCAGGTGGAGCAGTCGCGTTGCGCCGCGCTGTGCGGCGCGGCCGCATGGAGCATGGAGAGGGCGAGAAGCGCCAGGAGGATCGCAGCGCACCCCAGGATCCAGCCTGCCCGCAATACCGGCCGCATCGACAGTTCCTTATGAGGGGACCCAGGCATCCTACTGTACCCCTTGGGGATTGTCAAAGAAGCAGGCTCCTAGCGGGGCGCGCCCAGGAGGGACTTCCGATCCGCCGTGCGGCCTTCGAGCGTGGCGCGCAGGATGCCGTAGATCGCCGTGTTGTCCAGCGTGCCGCGCACCTGCTCCGCCCCCACCCCCCAGCCGTAGAGGGCCACGTCGACGCCGGTGTGCGCCGCGTCCGTCAAGGCGATGCCGGACGGGCGCGCGTCGTCATCGCCGAGGGGTCCGGGGGCGACCTGGTGCGTCCCGGGGCCGCTCATGAAGCTCAGCACCGGGTACGGCTTCCCCCCCTCCTGCGGCCTCACGGTCGACCAGATGCCGTCCTTCTCCTCCGGGTACCCGTTGATGGCCAGGCCGCCGGTCTCGTGGTCGGCGGTCACCAGGACGAGCGTCGTCTTCGGGTCGAGCACCGAGATCGCGGCCCCGACCGCCCCGTCGAAGGCCGCGGTCTCGTCCACCAGCGTCCGGGCCCAGTTGGAGTGGCCCGCGTGGTCGATCCTTCCCCCCTCCACCATCAGGAAGAAGGGGCGGCCGCCGGCCTTCAGGACGCCGACCGCCCAGCGTGTCATCTCCACGATCGTCGGGACGGTCTTCCCTTGGGCCGCAGGCGCCCCGCCCTGCGCCGCGCGGGTCTCGGCCTCGAACGGCAGGTGGCTGTCGGCGAACAGCCCGAGGACCTTCTTGCCGCGCAGCGAGACCACGGCGCGCAGGTCGGCGGCCGACTCGGCGACGGTCCAGCCGCGCCCGCGCGCCGCCGACCTCAGGTCCTCTGCGTCGGACGCGGCCCAGCCACCGTCGTCCTCGACCCGCGGTCCCGGCAGGAAGAACTCCCGCCCGCCCCCGAGCAACAGGTCGAGGGGCGAGCCGATCGCCGCCCGGGCGATCGCCCGCTCATGGTCGCGGTCGTTGTCGGAGGCGTAGAAGGCCGCCGGGGTGGCGTGGGTGACCCGCGCCGTCGTGACCACGCCGACTCTCATGCCCCGCCGCGCGGCCCAGGTGGCGATCGTCTCCAGCTTCGCCCCGTCCTTCGTGCGGTAGACGGCGGTGCGGTCCTGACCCAGGACCCCGTTCACGGTCTTCGCTCCGCAGGCCATGGCGGTCGCCGCCGCCGCGGAGTCGGTGACCGGCCCGTCGGCGGCGTAGGTCCGCACCAAGGCGGTGTAGGGCAGGTCGTCCAGGTGCAGCCGGCCGGCCGAGCCGCCGCGCGCCAGGCGCGTGGCGGTGACGTAGGCGGGCCCCATCCCGTCGCCGATGAAGAGGACCGCACTGCGGCGCGGCGCCTGGCCGGAGGTGGAACGGGCGGCGGCGCCGGTCGCGAGAGCGAAGGCTGCCGCCAGCAGGGTCGCCAGGATCGCGGCCGCGGCCCTGGCGTGCCCGCGGGCGCCAATGCGAGGTGGGAAGGCGGTCATGGACCGGATCTCCCGGGAGCGGCGGGACTCCCGGGGCGGGGCCCGCGAGCGCCCATGGTAGCGGATCGCGCCGCGCCTGTCAGGGTCCCGGGAACCGGATAGGCTCCTAGGCCTTGGTGCCCGGGGACTTGATCGGAAACGAGAGCAGGTTCGAGGGACGCTCGAGACGGGCGGTCTTCCGTGCGGCCTTGTTCTGGTACATGTTGTAGTCGGAGCGCACCATCAGGTCCTCGAACGATTCCCCGTCCTGGGGGAAGAGCGCGATGCCGATCGAGACGCCGGAGCGCGCCGCTTTCCCCTCCTCGATCTTGAGGGCGAAGAGTTCGACGGCCTGCTGCAGTCTCTCGGCCAGGAGGGCCGCGGCGGCGAAGCCGGTGAGGGGCAGGATGGCGGCGAACTCGTCGCCCGACAAGCGCACCAGGATGTCGCGCTCGCGCAGGTGGCTGCGCAGGACGCGGCTGACCTCCGTCAGGTAGCGATCCCCCGTCTGGTGTCCGTAGCGGTCGTTGATCGTCTTGAAATCGTCGAGGTCCAGCTCCAGGAAGGCCATCGGCTGGCCGGCCTGCTGGCTGCGGATCTTCTCCTGCTCGAACACCTGCCGCAGGTAGCGCGAGTTGGGCAGGTTGGTCAGGTCGTCGGTCAGCGCCGACTCCTGCGTGGCGGCGAAGACGGTGCTGTTGAACACCGCCCCGGCCGACAGCTTGGCGATGATCTCCATCATGCGGATGTGGTCGTCGAGGCACGCGACGTCCTTCGGGAAGTAGAGGGTGATCACGCCGAGCGTGTCGCGTTCGTGCGACAACGGGAAGGCGGCGACGGTCGAGTACTCATCGGGGGGGACCGAGGTGCCTCCCAGGTCGAGCCCCGGGCTGGTCGAGAAGCGGCTGCTTCCCTGGAGCGCCGACCAGCCGGTGATCCCTTCGCCCAGACGCACGGCGCGCCCGCGCAGCGCGTCGGCGTTGGCGCCCGAGACGAAGCGCGCCGACAGGGTCTCGCGCGTGTCCTCGAGCAGGTAGATGACGCAAGTGCGGTAAGGGACGAGCTGGCCGATCTTGGTCACGACGAGGTCGAGGACATCGCCGAGTCGCAGGGTCGATCCGAGGGTCTGGGCGATCTCGTACAGCGCGTAGACCTCGCGCTGCGCCGAAGAGATGTCGTTGAGCACGCGCGGCGTCCGCGCGGCCTGCGGAGGGCCCGCCGTCTCTTGCGCTTCCCCGCCCGGGGCGGGCGCGATGCCGTGGTGCAGCAGGTCCCCGAACCCGCCCGGGTCCACCGGCGCCGGGGGCGCGGGCGGGGTGCCGGTCCAGATGGCCGACCAGCCGACCCCCGGCAGACCGAGGGCGGCGTCGCAGGCCTGCGGCCGGGACGCCGCCGCCGGCAGGCCGGCGGTGCTGCGCTCCGCGGCCGCCACCACCGCGGGGAGGTTCTCGCGCAGGGCGCGCACCACGACCGGATCGAAGTGGACCCCGGACATGGCCTGGATGATGTCACGCGCCTCCTCGCAACTCTTGCGGCGGCGGTACACCCGGTCCGAGGTCAGCGCCTCGAACACGTCGGCCACCGCCAGGATGCGTGCCCCCAGAGGAATCTCCTCTGCCTTGAGGCCGTCGGGGTAGCCCGATCCGTCCCAGCGCTCGTGGTGGTAGCGCACGATCGGCACCACGGGGTAGGGGAAGGCGACGTTGGCCAGGATGTCGGCGCCCACCGAGGGGTGGGCCTTGACCTTCTGGTACTCCATGTCGGACAGCTTGCCCGGCTTGTTGAGCAGGTGGTCCGGGATCGCCAGCTTGCCGATGTCGTGCAGGAGCGCGGCGGCCCGGATCGCCTCCAGCTCGACCTCGGGAATCATCATGCGGGAGGCCAGCTCGAGGGCGTACGCCTGCACCTTGCGGACGTGCCCCTGGGCGTGCGGGTCCTTGGCGTCGATGGCCAGGGTGAGGGCCTCGATGGTGGAGAGGTGGATGCGCATCAGGTCATCGATGCGCGAAAGGTTCGCGGCCACGCGCTCCTTGTAGGCGCGGTAAGTGACCGAGGCCAGCCCGAGGATCGGGATCAGGACGACGTACGACCAGGAGCCCCATGTGCCCCCCGCCACGAACGACACGAGGGCGGCGGCGGCCGCGACGAGCGCCGCGCCGGCCGCGAGGACGGACGCCACGTAGATCCTTCTGCCCGGACTGTCGTTCCTCATGATTCTCCCGCCGCTCCCGGCGCCGAGAAAGCGCCGGCCCCGGAGCGGAGACCTCGGGGCCGGCGCCGTGCAGGTCTTGCCTGCGTGTCAGCTCACAGCGGTTCGCCGTCTCGGCCGCACCCCTCCCTTCTTCAGCCCCTGGAAGGGGCGCCGGCGCCCGGCACCCGGCCGCGCAGCGAGGCGCGGTAGGCGAAGTACAGGACCACCGGGAACGGCAGGATGGCCAGGAAAGCGCCGATCCCGTCCTCCAGGATCACCAGGAAGACCATCCCCGCCGCGACCGAGCCGGCCAGCGCGGCCGTCCCGGCCCAGGCGAAGGACTCCCGCCACACCGTCACCAGGGGCACGCCCTCCTTGAGGAGCACCACTCCGGCGACCAGCGACGTGTTGATGAGGTACTGCGCGCCGAGCAGGACGACCATCGGCACCACGAGACCGAGCGCCGAGAGGCCCACCGCGCCACCCCAGACGCGCCCCTCGGGAAGAACGCGGA
Source organism: Acidobacteriota bacterium (assembly GCA_003223165.1). Lineage (GTDB taxonomy): Bacteria > Acidobacteriota > Polarisedimenticolia > Gp22-AA2 > Gp22-AA2 > QHXZ01. The sequence goes on along the minus strand of QHXZ01000046.1, from coordinate 335 downwards.
AGAAGAGGCGCGAGGACAGGTTCACCGACAGCGCCATGCCGGTGGTGTTGAAGGCCCGCTTGATCCAGGTGCCGCGCGCGCGGCGCGAGGCGGCGTATCCATCGAGCGCTGCGGTGACGGTCGCCAGGTCGGGACCGAACAGGAGGACCGTCAGGAAGAGGAGGGCGTCGGCGAAGGAGACGATGCAGGTCGTCAACGGGAGCCGCATGGACAGACGCCCCACCAGGACCGTGAGCAGCGCCATGGCGCCCCAGGCCGCGATCTCGGCGCCGTACTGCCGCCCGGCGATGCTTCTCAGGCTCATGCCGAGGACCGCCGTCCCCGCCGCCAGCACC
>QHXZ01000045.1 GCA_003223165.1 Acidobacteriota bacterium | reverse complement strand
TCGACCATCGCCGCCAGGGTCGTGGATTTGCCCGACCCGGTCGGCCCCGTGACCACGACCAGCCCCTTCTGCAGCTCGCACAGCTGCAGGATCGAGGAGGGCAGGCCGAGATCCTGGGCCGTGGCGATCTTGGTCGGGATGACGCGGAACACGCCCCCCATCCCGTGCCGGTCGAGGAACAGGTTGCAGCGGAACCGGGCGAGCCCGGCGATCTCGTGCGAGAAGTCCACGTCGTGGGTGCGCTCGAACTCGTCGCGCTTCGCCTCGGGCGTGATCGACAGCAGCAGCTCCGTGACCTGCGCGGGGCTGAGCGCCAGGATCGGCTCCAGCGCCACGATCTCCCCGTGCCGGCGGAAGAGCGGAGGATGGCCCGACGTCAGGTGCAGGTCGGAGCAGTCCTCCTTGACCATCTTCACGAACAGCGACTCGATCGTCCGCGCGGCCCCGCTCTGCGTCGCGGAACCCGCCGCGGCGCCCGCCGGCGCGGACTCGGCCACGCTCCCCGCGGACGCTTCGGCAGGGGCGGCCGGCGCAGGTGGCGTCCCGTTCCCGCCCTTCGGTCGCGGGGTGGCCTGCAGGCGCAGCGAAGCGCCCGTCCGCACGACGCTCATGGTGAACGGACCGCAAGGCGCCGCGTAGGCGAACTCGTGCCTTCCCTCCCCCTCGATCCTTCCGGCCAGATCGGCGGGCACGATGTCGGCCAGGAGGTCCTTGATCTGCTCCACCGAGGCGACCTGCGGGCTGACGGAGCGCCGCTCGCTGCCGAGAGCCAGGATCACCTTCTCTCCCGACGTCATGATGAGGGCGTCGGCGCGATAGCTCTGGACCGCCTGGAGCAGCTTGTCGATGCGGGCCATCGGGTTCGCCCCCGTGCCTGCAGGCCGCCTAGATCTGCGCGATGCGGGCGATGCGGAGCTTGTAGGGCCAGGAACCGATCGCCGAGGTTCAGGAAGTCCTGAAGGCGGCCGCGCCCCGCCGGCATGGCATAGGTGACGACCCCCTTGAGGCGCGTGCCGCTCTCGAGCGTCACCTCGACCTCGGCGGTCGACGCGGGGGCCGGGACGACACCGTCGGGCTGGGAGGGATCCCCGTCCGTCTCGCTGTCGGCCGACACCGAGACCACCGCCACGGCGTCGCGCTGCAGGAATCGCACCTTACCGTCGCCGTCGCGCGCCGGCAGGAAGGTTTCCACGCCATTCAGTAGATCACTAGGACGCTCGCCGCCCGCGTGCCCCTCGGCCTGGACCGAGACGAAGAGCTTCATCGCCGCGGGCGGCAGCCCGATCACGGTCACCTCGGCCGGCACCTCGCGCTTGGGAACCCGGTACTCGTCCATGGGCCGGCCCGCTCCACGGGCGGTCGCAGGGTGCGTCCTCGCCGCGCCGCCTGGTGGTCAAAATGCGGCCCGCGCCGCTCCAAGTCAAGTCGCCCGCGGATAGGCTCGAAAGCCCGGCGGGCGGGCGGCTCCCGGCGGCGACTGTCATCCCGACGTCGGCCTCCTGGGCTATATTGGGTCATCGAGGCCGATCCAATTTGCGTATCGCGGGAAGGGCCGGCGGGGCGATCGATGCTCACTTCCAGGAGACCCTCAACGAGGCTCGCCACCGCCTCTCTCCTTTTTGGAATCCTCCTGGCCCTCCATGCCAGCTACTACCTGCCCTTTCTGTCGGACGATGCGCTCATTTCACTGCGCTACGCACGGAGATTTCTCCAAGGCGAAGGGCTCACCTGGACCGATGGTCAGCCTGTCGAAGGGTACTCGAACCTCCTCTGGATCCTCGCGATAGCGTCTCTCGGCGCATCCGGGGTCGACCTGATAACGGCCGCACGCATCCTCGGCATGATCGGGATGGGCGCCGTCATTCTGTCGGTGCTGTGGACGTACGGCGATGCGACGACGCTGAGGCACCCCTCGATCTCCCCGGCGGCCGGTCTTCTGTTCTTCTGCCTGGCGGCGCCGACCGCCGTGTGGGCCATCGGGGGGCTGGAGCAATCCCTGCTCGCCGCGCTGCTCGGCATCGCGATTGCCGCGTCGTTCAGCGTCGTCGAATCGCCCGGCTTGAGACTGCGGCCGACGCTCCTCGCATCCCTCAGCCTGGGCCTCATGTGTCTCACGCGACCGGACGGCCCCCTCTTTACCCTGGCCGTCGTCTCGACTCTCGTTCTCCTCCGGCGCCTTTCATACCCCAGGCCCCCTCTTCGCGGCGCCTTCGTCGTTTGCGTTTTCCCCGTGCTCTTCTACGCGGGGCAGATCGCCTTTCGTCTTGCCTACTACGGCCGGGCCCTCCCCAACACCGCCCTGGTCAAGCTCACACCCTCCCTGCATCACCTCATCGGTGGAATCAAGTATGTCGGCTTCGGGATGATCGCCCTGGGGCCCTTCTCGTTCCTCGCCGTTCTTTCCCTGATCCTGTCCGTGCGCTCCGGGCGCGCGCGGCCCAGGGCCCTGCTCCTGCTCGTCATGACGCTCTTCTGGCTCTCGTACGTCGTCGTCATCGGAGGAGACATCTTCCCCGCCTTCCGGCATTTCGTTCCGGTCGTCGTCTTCTTCACCTTCGCGATCGTGGAGGGGACCGACCTCGCGTGGAGCGACCTGAAGGACAGACGGATCCGGGGCCTGCCTGGCGCCCGTTACGGCGCGATCGCGCTCTTTGCCGTCTACCTGCTCCTCCAGTTCACCATGCCTCGCAACAGATGGGCGGTCTTCGAGCGCTGGGAATGGGATGGCAAGGTCGTCGGCCTGCTCATGAAGAGGGCGTTCGCGGCCGAGCAACCGCTTCTCGCGGTCACGGCCGCCGGCTGCCTCCCCTATTGGTCGGAGCTGCCGGCGCTGGACATGCTGGGGCTCAACGACGACTACTTATCGCGCCATCCTCCTCCGGATCTCGGCCAGGGGCCTCTCGGACACGAGCTGGGGGATGCCCGGTACGTGCTGGGCCGGGCCCCCGACATCATCGCCTTCCGCGCGGGAGAGAGAAGGGGGTCCTTCCGCGGTGATCAAGAGCTGCAACAGATGAAGGAGTTCAACGACCATTACACCCCCGTCGTCGTTCGGGGCGCGGTGCCCGACGGGCGGCTGGCGACCCTCTGGATCCGCAAGGACAGCGACAATATCGGGATTCGCCGGACGCCGTATGAGATCCGGGTGCCTGGATTCCTGCTGAACGCCTATTCCGGGGCCGTGGCGTACCTGGATCGGAACGACAAGCTTGTGGTGGCCATCGTGTCGGGGCGGCCCGCGGGCGTCGACCTCCAGGGGGCGGCTTCCACGGCCTGGCGCTGCCAGGTCAGGGCGTCGGCTCGAAGCGGAATCGGTTGCAAGGCAGAGCGCCTGGCTTCCGATGCCGTGAGGATCACGGTCTCGACGACGAGTCCGGATCCCGTCGAGATCGAGGAGCTCGTGCTGCGGGCGCCGGCATCCGCCGGCGCGTGACGTGACAAGTGAGAAGGATGATTGACAACTCCGCCGGGTCGCGGTATACAAGGCGCGCATCGGTCCTTTGACATTTCGCATCGTGGGCGATCTCCGGCGGGCGCGTGCGCGCCGGGGATTGAAAAGGGAAGGGGGGTGCGAATCCCCCGCTGCCCCGCAACTGTGAGCGGTAACGAACACCGGGTAATCCCACTGGGGGCCATCGGGTCCCCGGGAAGGGCCGGCCAGTAGACAGCCGCGAGCCAGGAAACCTGCCCGCGATGACGCCGTGACGGACCTCTCGCGGGAGAGGCTTCTGGAGCAGGCTTTCTCCAGGCCCCGACCCGAAGAGGGTCGGGGCCTTTTTTGTCCCCGGCGATCCGTCGCGAGGCCGTTCACCTCGAGGGGGGTCGCCATGAACCACGCTCGCCGCCCTGCCGCCGCCGCACCCGCGCGCCGCGCGCGCGCCGTCCCGCCGTTCGCCGTCGTCCTGGTCGAGGCGGCCGCCCTGCTGCTCGCGCCGTGCCCGGCGCGGGCCGACGCCACGACCGACTGCTTCCCCGACCGGATAGCGTCGTTCCTGGTGGGGCCGGTCGGCGCGCCGCCGGCCTTCAACACCTGGGAGCCGGGGATCGTCCTCGGGCCGCCCGGGAACGCCACGCCGACGAGCGGTTCGCTCGCGGTCATGTCGCTCGGGCGCGGCGGCGTCATCACGCTCGAGTTCACCGACAGCGAGATCGTCGATGGCCCCGGCGCCGACTTCATCGCCTTCGAGAACCCCTTCTTCTGCACGGCGCCGCCCCTGGCCGCCTCCGATCCCTACAGCGTCTTCGCCGAACCCGGAATCGTGGCCGTCAGCGCCGACGGCGTGGACTTCCGCACCTTTCCCTACGACTCCACCGCACTCTCGCAGGTCGTGTCGCAGTGCACGGACAAGTCGCTCCTCCAGCGCCTCGTGGGGCTCATGGGGATCACGCCCTCCTTCACCGGAAACTACACCGTGCCGGACGACCCGCTGGCCTTCGACCCGGCGGCGCCGGGCGGCGTCTCGGGCCACGGGGGGGATGCCTTCGATCTGGCGACCGTCGGGTTGACCCATGCCCGCTTCGTGCGCATCACCGACCCGGACCTGGGGATCAGCCTTCCGGGTTCGTCCGAGGGGCTGGACCTCGACGCGGTGGTCGCCTTGCACGGCCGTCCCCTGCTCGGCCCCGGCCAGGTGGACAGCGACGGCGACGGGCTGTCGGACGACGCCGAGCGCTACCTCTACCTGACCGATCCGACCCGCGCCGACACCGACGGCGACGGCGCGCCGGACGGCGAGGAGGTGGCCTCCTGCCGCAGCCCGCTCGTCGCCTCCATCGACCCGTACTTCCTGCCGGTGCTCGACCTGGAGGTCCTGGACCCCGCCGCCACCACTCTGCGCTGGAACTTTCTCGGCTCGGGCATGCTCTATGACGCCATCCGGGGGAACACCAAGGCGCTGCGCTCGATCGGCGGCATCGCCGATCTCGGCGTCGTCACCTGCCTCGAGAACGACTCGACCGACCTGACCACGCGAGGCCTGGCGGACGCGACGTCGCCGCTTCCGGGCGAGGCCTTCTTCTACCTGGTGCGCCAGAGCCCCGCCGGCACGGGGATGGGGTACGGCTTCTCCTCGGCCCACGAACCGCGCCTGCCCGCTTCGGGGGACTGCCGGTGAGAGGCCGCGGCCGGCCGCGCGCCGGGATCCGCTCGCGGGCCCCGGGAGCGGCGATCCTCGCCTTCGCAGCGCTCATCCCGTTCCCGCGCGCCGATGCACTGGCCGACGGCGGCGCCGCAACCCCCTCGCCCGCGAGCGCCGCGGCGCCGCAGGCCGGCCTCGAGAGGGTCGAGGTGCGCGATACGGCCGAGGGGCCGGCGGCCCTCGATCCGACCGCCTTCGCCACCGTCATCCGCGCCGAGGACTTCGCCGGCCGGGTCGCGTCGCTCGACGAGCTCCTGCGTCAGACGGTCGGGGTGCAGGTCAGGAGCCTCGGCGGCCCGTTCGCCACCGTCTCGATCCGCGGCTCGACGGCCGAGCAGGTGGTGGTCTATCTCGACGGCGTGCCCCTCAACAGGGCGCTCGGCGGAGCGGTGAACCTGGCCGATCTCCCGCTGGGCCAGGTCGACTCGATCGAGATCTACCGCGGCTTCACGCCGGCCTCTCTTCCCGCGGCCTCGATCGGCGGCGCGGTCCTCATCCACACCAGGCAGGCCGAGGGGCGCTCGGGCGGGGGCGCCTCGGCCGCGTACGGCTCCTACGGGACGGGCGAGGCCGTGGCGTCCCTCTCCGCCTCGCGCCCGCGTTCGGACCTCTTCCTCGGTCTCGACGCTTCGACGGCGCGCGGCGACTTCCGCTTCGCCGATGACAACGGCACGACCTTCACCACCGCCGACGACGCCGCGGCGCGCCGGGCCAACAACGACTTCACGCAAGGAAACCTCACGGGGCGCTGGTCGCTGCGGCTCGGCGAGCGGGCGAGGGTGCGTCTCTCGGCCGACGCCCTGTCGCGCCACCAGGGGGTCCCCGGCATCGATGCCAACCAATCGAAGACGGCGCGCCTCGCCGCCGCGCGAGGGCTCCTGCGCTCCGAGATCGAGGCGCCCGGCCTCCTCGACGGGCGGCTGCTGCTGCGCGGCGCGCTCGACTACACGCATTACACCGAGGCGTTCGACGACCGCCTGGGGGACCTCGGAGCGGCCCGGCGCAGCGAGGACCGGACCTCCTCCTTCGCGCAGGAGATCGGCGCCGTGGTCGTGGCCGGACGCCGCCAGGCCGTCTCCTTGATGGCCTCGCATCGCCGTGAGACCGCCGGCCTGCGCGACCGCATGCTCGCGGAGCCCGACATCGGCCGCGCGTCCCGCGACACGGCCGTCGTCACCCTGGAGGACCAGATCTCCCTCGCCTCGGGCCGCCTGACCCTGAACCCGTCGCTGCGCCACGAACGGTATGACGGCTCGTTCCGCCCCGGGCCGGCCGACATGCTCCTCCCCGACTCGCTGACGGCCTCCGACGGCCACACGACCGGCAAGGTCGGCTTCCGGCTGCGCGCCGGCGAAGCATTCACCTTGAAGGGGAACGCCGGGCGCTTCGTGCGCCTGCCGGACTTCACCGAGCTGTTCGGAGATCGTGGCTCGGTGCGCGGCAACCCGGCGCTGGTGCCGGAGCGGGGGCGAAGCATCGACCTGGGGATCGTCGTCTCGCGCCGGGCGGGCCCTCTCCTGCGCCAGGCCGGTCTCGAGGCGACCGTCTTCGAGACGCTGGCCGACGACCTGATCCTGTTCGTGCGGAACTCGCAGGGGACGGTCGTGGCCCGAAATTTCGGCCGCGCGCGCGTGGCCGGCATCGAGCTGAGCCTGTCGCTGGCCCTCGGTGCGCGCTTCACAGGCAGCCTGAACGCCACCCACCAGCGGGCGGTGGACGTGAGCGGCGACCGCTCGAACGGCCTCCTGCTGCCCGGCCGGCCCGAGGATGAGATCAGCGCCGGCGCCGGATGGCGGACCGCCCGCGGGCAGATCTCCTACGAGTTCACCTACGTCGGGCGCAATTTCACCGAGAGCTTCGAGACGGCGAGCCTGGCGCTTCCGGCCCGTTACCTGCACGACGTGGCGTACCGCCTCCGGCTGGCACACGGCCTGCAGGCGACCCTCGAGATCAAGAACCTGTTCGACCGCCGCACGTACGACGTGGCGCAGTTCCCGCTTCCGGGCCGCAGCGTGAACGGGAGGGTGGCGTGGGAGTTCTGAGGCCCCGCCGCCGCGGAGCCGGGGCGCCCGCGATCCTGGTCGCCCTCGGGGCGATCGCGGCCCTGGGCTGCGGACGCGACGCCGCGGTGCAGAGGCTCCTCACCGGTCCCGGCGGACGGCTCGATCCGATCTACGACGCCACGCTCACCTACCCCGGCACGACCATCATCCTGGGGGGCCTGCCGTACACGGGGGTCGAGATCGAGGTCGAGCTCGAGTTCGCCGACGCCACCCTGCGCGACCCCGACCCCGCCTACGCCGCCACGGCGCGGGTCCACAGGGTCTCCGCGGGAGGCGTGGACCAGCCGTTCCAGGTCGAGGGTCCGCTCGACGTCCAGGGGACTCTGGCCGATGGGACGCTCACCACCGGCCTGTTCGGCCCGATCCGGGTCGGCGCCGCCGACCTGCTCCCGGACCTGCAAGGCGCCGTGCAGGATGCGGCGCGGCACGTGGCCGGGGTCGCCCGCCTGTACGGAAGCAACGAGGCCGGATCCTTCGTCGCGGTCAAGCGGCGGCGCTACCTGGTTGCGGGGACCGACCGGCAGGGGCCGTTCGGCAAGGTCGCCGTGATCACGGTGCGCGACGACACGCAGTTCAGCGTCGAGGACGACATCGAGGTGATCAGCAGCGACCCCGTGGCGCGCGTGGAAGACGGGCGGCCTTTGGTCATCAACCGGTACAACTTCGACAACCTGCAGGGGCTCGACCCCTCCTCGGGGCTCCAGACTTCGTTCCAGTACTCACTGGGGAACGGCGCCAACCCCCACGACGCGGTGATCCTGCCGTCGGCCCCGGCCGCGGCGCCGGCCGGCCTGGCGTTCGTGACGCGCTACGAGCCTCCGTACAACGACGTGGCGGTGATGGACCTGGAGGACGGCTCGATCGTCGACCACGTTGATCTGACCCCTTACGCGCGCAATCCCGACCACCTGCCGCGAGCCGACCAGGCCCTGCTCCACGATGGCTTGCTCTACGTGACGATGGAGGACACGGACCTGTCGTTCACCCGCTTCATGAACGGCCGGGTGGTGGTGATCGACCCGATCCTGCGACAGCCGATCGACGTCATCGACCTCGCCGGGCAGAACCCGTTCGAGGCGCTGGAGTACTCGCAGGCGACCGGCCTCATCTACGTCGGCCTGGCCGGCATCTTCCCCGGCCGCCTGGCGCAGGCGCTGACCGGCGGCATCGAGGTGATCGACCCGGCGACGCGCCAGGCGCGTCTCCTGGTGGACGACGACGCGCTCGGCGGCAACGTTTCGGCCCTGGCGCTGCACTCGGCCGACCGCGGCTACTGCGTGGTCTCGGACGCCTCCTTCCACAACTACGTCAAGGCGTTCGACCCGACGACCGGCGAGGTGCTCGGGACCGTCTTCGACAGCGCCAGCGAGATCGCCGCCCTGGCCGCGGACGGCGACGGGTACCTGCTGATCGGGGAGAACGACTTCTTCGCCCCGCGCACCTTGATCCTGGACGCCGCCACCGGCCTGTCCGTGGTCTCGTTGCCGGCGCGACTGCCGCCGTTCTCGTATGCCATCCTGACGAGGAGCCTGTGACCCAGCCTCTCCGGCCCACGCTGCCGATCCACGGCACGTCGTTCACGTCGTTCAAGGAGGGACCCGCATGACTTCGATGCCCCGTGCCATCAGGCCCGCCGCGCTCGCCGCGGCTCTGCTCTGTCTCGCTCCTGCCGCCGTGACGGCGCCGCCGGCCTTCGCCGTCGTCGAGCGTTTCGCCACCGATCCGCTCGCCCCCGGGCACGCGCTGCCTTTCTACGCCGAAGGGGACGTGGCGGACCGCTTCACCTTCCTGCCGGAGGAGCCGCCGCGCTTCCCGGGCGACCGGCGGGGGACGCTGCGCGTCCTCTACGACACGACGCTGCCCGCGGCGGACTTCGCCTTCGGCGCCATCCTGACCATCCGTTCCGAGGGCTTTGAGGCCGACCCGAACGGCTTCTCGCAGATCGCCTTCGGGCTCTGGAACGGCCATACCACGGGGATCGACCGCACCGGCTTCCCATCCGACAGCTTCGACCTGATCGAGTTCGACTACTTCGCCAACGTGGGCCCGTTCGGCGGCCCGTTCCTGTCCCCCACCGTGTTCGGGGGCGAGGTCGGGGGGAACGCCTTCTTTAACTTCGCCTTCCAGTCGTCGGAGACGCGCCTGCCGCTCGACACGCCGCTCCTCTGCCAGTTCCGCTACGCGGCGTCGGATCGCGCGCTGACGCTCACGGTGAGCCGCCCCGCGAGCGGCCTCACCTTCGCGCCGCTGCCGGGCGCCGGGGTCACGGTCGACCTGTCGCGCCTGAGCCCGACCTTCCTGGTCGATGCCGCCGGCATCGCCGCCTACTTCGAGGGGGCGCCGTCGCTGCACGCGGTGGTCGACTACGACCTGCTCTACGTCGGCAAGCTGCCCGCGCCGTGGGGCGTCGCGGCCCGGCGCGCTCCGGCCCGCCCGCCCGCCGCCTCGACGAGGCCCGGCCCCCGCAAGACGGACCGCTAAGGGGGTCTCTGATGTCGCGCCCCCGGTCCGCCTTCGTCCTGCGGCGCCCCGAGGCCCTGCCCCGCTCCTGAAGCGCGGCGGTTTGTCTTGGTCGATCGGGCGACCTAGAATGCTTTCACGTTGACCTGACCGCACCCGATGGCCCCCTTGGGGGGCAAGGAGTCGCCCATGAAGACCTCCACGCGTGACGTGATCCGCACCCTGATCCTCTCCCTGGCCATCGTGCCGTGCTCCCTGAGCGCGACCGCCGCAGCGAGCCTCAACGGCTCGGCCGGGATCATGCCGGCCTATTACGACGGCCGGCTCTTCACCATCAACTTCAAGGAAGAGCCGCCGGACGCCGAGGCGGCGCTCCTGGCCCACAACGGCTCGCTGAACTTCATCTTCATGTCCGACCCCGGCCTTCCCGGAGACCAGCCCTTCGTCAGCGTCCTCGACGCCATCCAGGGAGAGGGGTTCAACCCGCTCTGGGAGGAAATCCAGGTCACCTTCAACGCCGGCTTCACGCCGCGCCAGCTCCTGAGCGACGATGAGATCGCAGCGGCCGCCGGGGGGGGAGAGGTGACGCTGAGCGAAACGAGGGAAGTGTATCGCTGCGCCGTGGTCGGCCCGAAGCCCGACGGCGGGCACGGCGGCCTGAACGGCGCGGCGGGGGTGATGCCGGCCTACTACGACGACCGGCTCTTCCAGATCAACTTCAAGGAGCTGCCGCCGAACGCCGAGCAGGAAGTCCTGGCCCGCAACCCCTCGCTCAACACGATCTTCATGTCGGACCCGGGGCTCCCGGGCGGCGCGCCGTTCGAGAGCGTGCTGGACGCCATCCAGGGGGACGGCTTCAATCCTCTGTGGGAGGAGGTCCAGGTCACCTTCAACCCCGGCGTCACGCCGCGCCAGCTCACCAGCGACGAGGCGATCCTGCAGGCGGCGGAGCACGGAGAGATCACCCTCGACGCCACGGGCGAGGTGTATCGCTGCGCCGTCGTGGGGCAAAGGTAGCGGTGGCCCCGGACGCCCCTCCGTTCGCGCTCGCTCCGAGACTGGAGGCGGAGCTGCAGGCCCGCGTGCGGCTGGGGCTCGTGCGGGCGGAGCCAGTGTCGATCGGCCCCGCCGGGCCGGCGCTGCAGGGCGCGATCGGCGAGGCCTGCGGCTCCCTGGCGCGCCAGCACGCGGGCCGGCCGCCGTCGGAGATCCCCGGTCTGGCGGCGGCCCGCGACCTCTACCGCGCCTTCGGCATCGACCCTACCCGCACGCGGCCGTCGTCGGAGGCGTTGCTGCGCCGCGTGCTGCAGGGGAAACCGTTCCCGGCGATCCTCAACGCCGTCGACGTCTGCAACCTGTGCGCCTTGCTGTTCCTCCTGCCGATCGGGCTGTACGACGCGCACCGGGTCCGTGGCGCGGTATGCCTGCGGCGCGGCCGTCCGGGCGAGACGTATCAGGGAATCCGCAAGGACGTGGTCCATCTCGAGGGGCGGCCGGTGCTGGCGGACGAGGAGGGGCCGTTCGGGAACCCGACCTCGGATTCCTTGCGCACCTGCGTGACGGCGACCACCCGCTCCCTCTGGATGGTCATCTTCGCGCCGGCGTCGTCGCCGCGCGCCCCGCTCGAGGGGTACGTCCGGCACGCCCGCGACACCTGCGCGCGGCACCTGGGGCCGCCCGGGACGAACGTCGCGACTTCGGGAGAGGTTCTCTAGATCAGGCGCTCTTCTTCGGCGCTTCGGCCGGCTTCGGCTTCTGCTTGACCGCCTCGACGTTGAGGGTGATCTCGACGTCGTTCCCGAGGATGTACCCGCCGCCCTCGATCACGTCGTTCCAGGAGACGCCGTAGTCGAGGCGGTTGATCTTCGTGCGGGCCTCGAAGCCGGCCCGGTGGCCGCCCCAGGCGTCCGGCCCGAAGCCGAGGACGTCGACGTCGAGCGTCACCGGCTTGGTCGTGCCGCGGATCGTGAGGTTGCCGTCCACCTGCAGCTTGTTCGGGCCCGCCTGCCGGACCTTCGTGGACTGGAAGGTGATCTTGGGATGCTTGGCGACGTCGAAGAAGGCGTCGCTCCTGAGGTGCTTGTCGCGCGCCGGCTCGTTGGTGTCGACGCTGGCGGCATCGATCGACACGTTCACGGTCGACTTCGTGAGATCGGACTGATCGAGGACGACCGTCCCCTCGACCTTGTTGAAGCGGCCGGGGACCTTGCTGAAGAAGTGCTGCACCTTGAACCCGACGGTGGTGTGGTCCGGGTCGATGTTGTAGGTCTCCGGCGCGGCCAGGGCCGGAGAGGGCGCCAGCAGCAGGCCGGCGCCGGCCAGCGCCAGGCCCGCCAGGACGATCGACCCGAGGCGGCTGGTTCCCGTTCCACGGACTCCTTGAAGCGATGGACGACGCATCGTTCGACGACCTCCTTTGCGATTCGAAACGATCAAAACGGCCAATCCGCGGCCGGGGCCTCCCGGCCATTGCAGCAAACGGTTCGATGCGCGCGGCGGCGGGCGGATTCGCGCCTCAGTGCAGGTGGCGGCCGCCGTCCACCCGGATGCACTCCCCCGTGACGAACTCGGTGTCGATCAGGAACAGCACGCCCTTGGCGATCTCGAGCGGGCCGCCCCAGCGTTTGAGCGGCGTGACCTTGCGGACCTGCCGGTCCGCCTCGTCGCTGAACCCGGGCGGCCTCAGGATCGGCCCGGGGGCGATCGCGTTCACGAGGATCTCGGGCGCCAGCTCGAGCGCCAGGCTCTGGGTCAGGCCGACCACCCCCGCCTTCGAGACGTAATACGGCAGGTAGCCGCGGTAGCGCGGGCGGCCGCTCACCGGCAGCCAGTCGGCGAAGGTGACGATACGCCCCGCGCCGCGGGCCTTCATGAGGGGCGCCGCCTCGAGGACCAGAAGGTAGGTGCTCCTCAAGTTAGCGTCCATGTTGGCGCGCCAGGCGCCCTCGTCGAGGCGGTCGTACGGCGTCTTCTCGTACAGGGAGGCCATGGCGATCAGGATGTCGAGGCGGCCGAGCCCCCGGGTCACTTCGCCGACGACCGCCCGGGCGGCGGCCGGGAGGGTGAGATCGGCCTGCACCGTGAGCGCCCGCGCGCCCAGGGCGCGGATCGCCTCCGCGGTCTCCTCGGCGCTCTGGCGCGAACCGCGATAGGTCAGCGCGACGTCGCAGCCGCGCCGCGCCAACTCCTCGGCGACGGTGCGGCCGATGCGAGCCCCACCGGTGATCAGCGCCGCCTTGCCTTTGGGGTCCACGCGCCTCTCCTCCCGCTGCCCGCCGGTATCCCGGGGCTCTCCCCCTCAGGCGGCCGTCGTCATGGGCGGGCGCTGGGTGTGCCAGGAGGTGATCCCCTGGAACAGGCGCGCCAGCGCCACCGCCTTGGCTTCCTCGAACGCGCCGCTCATGATCGTCAGGCTGGCCGGCAGATGGTCGTCGGCGAAGCCGCATGGAACGGCGATGGCCGGCAGCCCGCACAGGTTGCCCGCGGCGCCGGCGGGGTCGGGGGCGCCGCCCCCTCCCTCGGAGAAGTCCTTGTCCCAAGGGGGGGCCGTGCTCAGGTCACCCGGAAAGAGCAGGACATCGTAACGCCCGAAGAAGTCCGCCATGGCCCGCTGGCAGAGCGTGCGGATGCGCTGCGCCTTCACCAGGTCGGCGCCGCGGATGGCGCGCGCGATGATGAACGACTGGAAAGCCGTCGGCGTGGCGAGCTGGCGCGCGCCGCCCGAGCGCTCCAGCGCCTCGAACGCGGAGCAGGCTTCGGAGTACAGGATGGCGAGCGTCACGCTTTCGAACGGAAGGTCCGGCAGCCTGGCCTCCTCGAGGCGCAGACCGGCCGCCTCGAGGTCCGCGAGCGCCTTCTCGAAGGCGCGCCGCACCGATTTGTCGCCGTACTTGTCCCAGTCGGGCTTCAGAAAGCCGGCCCGGAAGCGCCTGGCGGCCGCGGGATCGGATGGCGGGCCGGGCGGCTCGTCCGCCGAGTACGGATCGCCGGGATCGTGCCCCTCCATGGCGCGCAGGACGACCTCGCAGTCGCGCGCCGAGCGGGCCATGGGACCCAGCTTGTCGAGCGACCAGGAAAGCGCCATGGCGCCGCGGCGCGACACGCGCCCGAAGGTCGGCCGCAGCCCCGAGATCCCGCAGTAGGTGGAGGGGCAGATGATCGAGCCCCAGGTCTCCGAGCCGATGGCGAACGGCACCAGGGCGGCGCTGACCGCCGCGCCCGACCCGGACGACGAGCCGCAGGTCCAGCGCTTCAGGTTCCAGGGGTTGTGCGCCGCCCCGGTGAGCGAGGCGTCGCCGCGCGCGTAATCGAGACCTCCCGCCAGCTCGATCATCGCCAGCTTGCCCAGCAGGACCGCCCCGGCATCGCGCAGGCGGCGAATGACCGTCGCGTCCTCCGCGAAGACCTGGTGCTCGTACGGCTTGGCGCCCCAGGTGGTGCGGATCCCTTGGGTGGCGACCAGGTCCTTGGCGCCGTAGGGAATGCCGTGCAGCGCTCCACGGTCCTTGCCCGAGGCGATCTCGCGCTCGGCCTGCCTGGCCTGCTCGAGCGCCAGGTCGGGCGTGAGGGTCACGAACGCGTGCAGGGAGGGGTCGAGGCGATCGATCCGATCGAGGCAGGCCCGCGTCAGCTCGACCGGGGAAATCCGTCGCGCGCGCACGAGCTTCGAGAGCTCGCCGACCGGCTTGAACAGGACGTCGTCGGAGAGCATCGGCCCCTCAGCGCCCGGCGCGCAGCGCGCGGAACGTGCCGCTCGGCGGCACATCGTTATCGAGCTTGAAGGCGCGGATCTCCGACAGCGACTGCTCGAGGTCGGTGACCTTCCTGCGGATGCGGGCCCGCTCCTCGGAGCTCAGGTCGGCCTCCTGCTTGGACAGGAAGCGCGCCAGCGGCGAAGGCTCCGGCGCGGTCGCCGGCTTCGCCTCCTCCGCCGGTGTCTGGGCGGCCGCCTGGGCCGCCGCGGGGCGGATCCCCACGAGCGCGGCCGGCACGACCGCGGCGGCCGCGGCCGCCACGGGGGCGCCGAAGATCAGCCTGTTGATGCTCCTGCGGGACAGTTTCATCGCGACCTCCCTCGAACGGGTCTCCGCGGCGGCGCGCCTCGGGCGGCGCGCGCCTCAACGGCCGACGCGCTTCACGAACTCCCCGGTCGTGGTGTCCACCACGACCGTCTCCCCGGCCTCGAGATAGACCGGCACGCGGATGGTCGTGCCGTTCGACAGCGTGGCGCTCTTGGTGACCTTGCCGCTCGCCATGTCGGAGCGGCCGCCGGGGCCGGTCTCGGCCACCTCGAACTCGACGAACTGCGGCACCTCGATCCCCGCGACCCGCCCCTCGAACACGATCGAGCGCAGCGTGGTCCCCTCGCGCAGCCAGCGGACCGTTTCCCCCAGGGCATCGCGGCGCATGTGAAACTGCTCGTACGACGTCTCATCCATGAAGTGGAAGTCGTCGCCGTCGGCGTACAGGAAATTGATCTTGCGCCGCTCGAGGTCCGGCTCCTCGAACTTCTCCCCGGCCTTGAAGGTCATGTCGAGCACCTGGCCGGTGATCACGTTGCGGGCCTTGACGCGCACGAGCGTCGCCGCGCCGCGCGCCGACGGCGTCTGGACCGAGTAGTCGTCGATCACGTAGGGCTGCTTCTCCACCAGGATCGCCAGGCCCCTCTTGAAATCGCCGGTCGACAGCATGGGCGCCCGATCCTCAGCCCTTCTCCTGGCGCTCGTTGGTGATCTCGAGCGCCAGGTTCGCCAGGCGGCCGGCGAAGCGGACCAGCTGCTCCACCTCGATCTCCTCGTTCGGCTGGTGGTAGGTCGCCTCGTCCCCCGGGGCCCAGCCGACCGCGTCCACGCCCGTCAGGACCAGGTCCTTTGCGAAGGTGCCGCCGCCGCTGCCGACCACCCGCGCGTCGGGGGCGTGCTTGAGGATGCGCCTGACGATCGGTGCCTGGGGCGAGACCTCGCACGGCAGCGCGTCCTGCTGGACCTCCACGGCGATGGTGGCGGCGCCCGCGCCGGCGCCTCCCGGCGCGGGCGCCGCCGCGTCGGCGATCGACTGCAGCTCGGCGCGGATGCCGTCGGCCGTCTGCCCCGGCACGTAGCGGATATCGAGCGTGGTCTCGCAGTCGGCCGGCACGGCGTTGGGGGCGACCCCGCCGCGGACGAGGCCGGTATTGATCGTCGGGCCCCCCAGGACCGGATGCGCGCGATGCCTCAGCCCGTGGCGCTCCAGCGCCACCAGGAAGCGCGCCATGGCGTGGATGGCGTTGATCCCCTTGGCGGGGTCCATGGCGTGCGCCTGCCTGCCGCGGGCCCGCACCTTGAGGAGGACGCGGCCTTTCTCGGCCACGTTGATCTCCTTCATGTTCCCGGCGATGTCGGGGATCACCGCGTCCGTGCAGCGGATGAGCCCCTGCTCGATGAGGTACGGCAGCCCGACCCCGACGCCCACCTCCTCGTCGCCCACGGCGCCGAAGACGAAGGCGCCGGGGATCGAGCCTTCGTGCGCCTTCAGGATGCGCAGGGTGGCGAAGGCGGCCACCAGCGGCCCCTTGTCGTCGAGCACGCCGCGCCCGTACAGCATGCCGCCCTTCTCAAAAGGCTCGAAAGGCTGGAACTTCCAGTCGGACGGGGCGCCGCTCGGCACCGTGTCGGAGTGCAGGAGGACGAGCAGGCGCCGGTAGCCGGGGCGTTCCTGACCGACCGTCGCCAGGAGGTTGTCCCGTCCGGGCGCCTTGGCATGGGTGGTGAACGGCACGCGGATCCGCTTCAGCTCCTCCGCCAGAATCGCCGTGACCTTCGACTCCTGGCCGGGGGAGGCCATCCCGTCCGGGCCGCCGCCCGGGAAGTCGGCCTCGAAGTAATTGACGGTCCTCTCCCGGCAGACGCGCAGCACCAGGTCGACGATGAACGGCCGCAAGGCGGCGGCTTCTTCGAGGATCCGGCGCGGATCCGGCAGCGGCGCTGGACTGGCCATGGTGCGCGAGAGACTACATGAGGCGGCCTCCGCGATCAAGGCCGCGGGCCCCTTTCGGAGGCGCCCGTGGTACAACCGCGGCGATGGATCGGACACTGGAACGCTGCCGCGACCTCGACTCCCGCCTGGTGCAGGCCGCCAAGGACATCAAGATCCTGAGCCGCCTGAGCTGGCCGGAGAGCACGGAGCGGGCCTTCCTCGAGGCCTGGGCGGCGGGCCGCCCCGCGCTGCCCGAGGCGCCGGCGCTCCGCCTCGACCACGGCGAGAAGCTGGCGGCCCTGCGCGCCCTGCGGCGGGAGTGCGACCGCTCGCACCCCGTGGGGCGCTACCTGGACGACACCGCCGCCAGCTACGAAACCGCGGCCGCGATGCTGCAGAGCGCGGGGACTCCGGCCTTCACGGAGCTGTCCTGCGAGCTGTACGGCCGGCCGGGAGACGCCATCGGGCGATCGGGCGTCACCAACCTCGGCGCGGCCGGGCACTTCCTGCGGGCGACCGACGCGCTCGCGGGCGGCTACCTCGCGGCCAGGGAGGAGTTCTGCCTCACGCCCGCGCACGTCGCCGGCGAGATCGGGCGGGAGGTGCGCGCCTTCTTCACCGGCCACCCGGTGCAGGTGGTGATCGATCCCGACCTGGCGCCCAAGGCGGCGGCCGGCGCCCGCACCGTGCGCCTGCGGGGGGCCACCTGCTTCGGCCCGCACGACATCGGCCAGCTGCTGCAGCACGAGGTCTTCGTGCACACGGCGACCATGCGCAACGGGCGGGAGCAACCTCATCTGAGGAGCCTCGGCCTCGGGGCGCCGCGCACCACGGCGACCCAGGAGGGCCTGGCGACCCTCGCCGAGCTGATGACCCGCACCATGGATCTGGATCGGCTGCGCCGCATCGCGTTGCGCATCGAGGCGGTGGAGCGCGCCCTGCAGGGCGGCGACTTCCTCGACATCTTCCGCTTCTTCCTGGACGCCGGCCAGCACGAGGAAGAGTGCTACCACGCGGCGATGCGGGTCTTCCGCGGCGGCGACGTCCGCGGCCGCGTCGCGTTCACCAAGGACGTCGTCTACCTGCAGGGGTTGATTTTCACGCACACCTTCCTGCGCAAGGCGATCCAGGAGGACAGGCCGGAATGCTCGCGGCGCCTCTTCGCCGGCCGCCTGGCTCTGGGCGACGTCCTGTCGCTCGAGCCCTTCTTCGACTCGGGGTTCATCGCCCCGCCCCTGTACGAGCCGCCCTGGGTCGCGGACCGGCGCGTCCTCGCCGCGTCCCTCCTCTACTCGGTGTTCGCCAACACCATCAGCCTGGGTTCGATCCGCCTGGCCGATTTCGCAAACGCTTGACGCCTCGCTTAGAATGGCGCCCCCCGGATCGAGGGTCCCGTGACCTACCGTGACGACAGCATCGAAGGACGCCTGCTCGCCGACGACCCCGACGCGGTCGGCACCGTGATCCGCTGGATCGCCCGGGGCATCGCCTCGACGTCTTTCTGGGTCCTGAGGGAGGACTGGCCGGATCTGCACCAGGAGGCGATGGCGCGCGTGATCGAGAGCCTGCGGGAAGGGCGCTTCGACGCCGCCCGGGACTTCCGCAGCTACGTGCAGGCGATCGCGCGCTACACGGCGCTGCACGCCCTCAACCTGAGGTTTCACCAGCCGCCCGCGGAGGAGCTCGACCCGGTCACGACCGGAGATCCTCCCGGGATCGAGGGTCTGGCCATCTCCCGGCAGTTCGCGCGGCTGGCGATCGACCAGGCGACGGACGGCTGCCGCCGCCTCATCCAGGCCTATTTCTTCGAGCAGAAGGGGTACGCGGAGATCTCCGCGGCCTGGGGCGTGCCGGTCGGCACGGTGAAGTCGCGACTGGCCCGCTGCCTGGACAGCCTCCATCGCGCGCTGGGGGGCGGCCGCTCCGGGCGCGGCCGGGGAGCCGCCGGGGATGCGCCGGCGGCCCGGAAGGTTCATAATCCGGAACCGGGGGCCTGAGGTCCGGCAATACCTTAGGGATGGGGGGGGTGAGGGTGACCGACCACGAAAGCTGGCAGGACGAGGTGCCGGCCTACGTGGCCTCGAGGCTCGAAGGCGAGGCCCGGGACCGCTTCGAATCCCATCTGCGGAACTGCCCGGCCTGCGTCACCCAGGTCGCCACCTGGAAGGAAATCGTCTCCGCCCTGCACGATCACGGCGCGATCCTCTTCGAGGACCACCCCTCCGAGGCGGCGCTGCGGGCGTACGCCCTCGCCCGCGAGGGCAAAGGCGACGCGGGCATCGCCCGGCACCTGGCGACCTGCGCCTCCTGCGAGCTGGAGGTCACCGCCTGGCGGACGCGGCAGGCGCTGGGGCTGCGCTCCGGGACGATCCGCCGCCGCGGCGCCGCCATCGAGGCCCGGGGCGGCGCCTTGCGGGCTCCCGTCCTGTGGCTGGGCGCCGGCCTGATGGCGGGGCTGGGCCTGGCCGTGCTGCTCCGCCTCGCCCCGACCTCGCGCCCGGAAACGCGGGAGCGCCGGCCCGCGGCCGCGATGCAGCCGGTGGCCACCTGGACCGGTCCGGTCCAGCTCCTGGTGCTGGGGTCGCCCCTGCGCGGCCAGGGCGCGCTCCCGACCTTCCGCATCGAGCCGGACCAGCCCTTCGCGCTGATCGCCGTGCAGCCCGCGTTGCCCGAGTCGGCGGGCGACACCGAGCGCTACCGTTTCCTCATCCGGCGTGAGACGGGCGAAGTCGCCTGGGTCTCCGAGCTCGACGCCTCGCAGATTCGGCGTCACCTCGAGACGACGGAGGTGGTCACCTTCGCCGTGCCCTCCGTCGATCTGAGTCCGGGGAGGTACGAGATGCGGGTCCTGCCGCGCGACCGCCAGGAGAACGAGCCGCTGCTCCAGATGCCTTTTCAGATCGTACCCTGACGGGAGGGAGGGCCCGATGGACGTCCGGAACAGGGTCGGAGGAGCGCGCCGGAGCGGTCGGATCCTCGCGCTGACGTCGTGCGTCGCGGCCCTGCTCGGGATTCCGGGGGCGCCCCGGGCGGCCTCACGCGCCCTGGAGACTGCATTCGACGCCTGGTCGGACGGCGCCACGCTGCGGCTCGACTACCAGCACGCCGGCCTGGCGGGGAAGGAAGAGATCTTCGCGCTCGACGGCCCGCGGCGCGAGGGACCCTGGCCCGGCAGCCGCGCGAACCTCGTCGATCCCCTGAATCTCGGGCCGTACCGCTTCGAGGTCCGCGACCGGGCGACCAACCGCGTCCTCTTCGCGCAGGGATTCGCCAGCATCTACGGCGAGTGGGAGGAGACCGACGAGGCGCAGAGCGTGAGACGCTCCTTCCACGAGTCGCTGCGCTTCCCCTTTCCACGACGGCCGGTGCAGGTCGACCTGCTGCGGCGCGGCAAGGACAACGCCTTTCGCGCGGCCGCGACCTTCCTCGTAGACCCGGCGTCGCCGGCGGTCGACCGCGGGCCGGTGACTGGCCGGGGCAGCGTCTGGACGATCTTCGAGAACGGACCGCCCGAGTCGAAGGTCGACCTGCTCGTGCTGGGGGACGGGTACACGTCGGCCCAGATGAGCGTCTTCCACGAAGACGCGCGCCGGCTGGCGGCGCTGCTGTTCACGACACCGCCGTTTCAGGAGCGCAAGGCCGACTTCAACGTGCGGGCGATCGACACCCCGTCGGAGGACTCCGGCGTCGATCGGCCGAGCGACGGCGTCTTCCGGCGCTCGGCGCTGGGGGTTACCTACGACATCTTCGGCTCCGAGCGCTACGCCCTCACGCTCGACAACCGGACGCTGCGCGAGGCGGCGGCGCAGGCCCCGTACGAGTTCATCGAGATCCTGATCAACGGCGAGAAGTACGGCGGCGGGGGGATCTACAACCTGTTCGCCACCTGCGCCACGCGCAGCGGCTCGACCCCGTACATCTTCGTGCACGAGTTCGGGCACCACTTCGCCGCCCTGGCCGACGAGTACTACACCTCCCCCGTGGCCTACGACACCGCGAAAGAGATCGTCGAGCCGTGGGAGCCGAACATCACCGCCTTCCTCGACCCGCCCTCGCTCAAGTGGAAGGACCTCGTCGACCCCGCCACGCCCCTGCCGACCCCCTGGGGCAAGGAGGAGTTCGACGCCTTCGAGGCGAAGATCCAGGAGCGCCGCAAGGCGATCCGCGCCCGCCACGCCCCCGAGGCGGAGATGGACGCCCTCTTCAAGGAGGAGCTGGACTGGACGAAGCCGTTCCTGGCGCGCCAGCCGCACGCCTCCAGGGTGGGGGTCTTCGAAGGGGCCGGCTACCGCAGCAAGGGCCTCTACCGCTCGTCGACCGACTGCATCATGTTCACGCGCAACCGCGATCGCTTCTGCCCCGTCTGCGCCCGGGCCATCGAGCGGGTGATCGACTGGGTGGCGGGACGATAGAGCGGATTCCCGGGCAGGATTCTAGGACGCCGTCCGCGTGCCGCGGCCGGCGGCGCCCGCCGCGGGCGCCTCGGCGCTCAGCGACAGGGCGGTGGCGAGGTCGCGGGCCGACTGGAACCGCTGATCGCGATCCTGCGCCAGGGCGCGCAGGATGGCGTCCGACAGCGACCGCGGCAGGGTCGGATCGAGCTGGTGCGGCGGCACCGGACGGCCCTGCAGGTGCTTCATCATGATCTCCTGCAGGTCCTTGCCGGCGAACGGCTCGACGCCGGTGAACAGGTAGTAGAGCACCGCGCCGAAGGAGTAGACGTCGCTGCGGCGATCCACGGCGTGCGCCTGGATCTGCTCGGGCGACATGTACATGGGCGAGCCGACGATCGTCCCGGTCGAGGTCAGCGTGTGGCCGGGCGCCTCGAGCCGGGCGATCCCGAAGTCGAGCACCTTCGCCTCGCCCGCGGCCGTCACCAGGATGTTCTCCGGCTTGATGTCCCGGTGGATGATGCCGGCCTGGTGGGCCGCCTCCAGCGCCGAGGCCATCTGCAGCGCCAGCCGCAGGCGGTCGGCGCGTTGCGGCACGGGCGTGCGGGACAACCAGCGCGGCAGGGACACGCCGTCGATGTACTCCATCACGATGAAGCGGTGGTCGCGCCACTTCTCGAGCGTGAAGACCTGCACGACGTTGGGGTGGATGACCTTGCGGGCGGCCTTGATTTCCTGCACGAAGCGCGCCAGCAGATCGGGACCGATCTCCCCCTTCAGGAACTTCAGGGCGACCGTTTCGTCGAGCTCGACGTCGCGGGCGCGGAAGATGGTGCCCATGCCCCCGCGCCCCACCTCGGCCAGCACCTCGTAACGCTCGGTCACGACGATGCCGGGGACGACCTCCTTCAGCGTCAGGTCCTCGAGGACCGCCTTGGCGTCGGGGTAGCGCCGCTCCTTGTCCTTGTCCATGCAGCGCAGGATGACCGCCTTGAGGAAATCGGGCAGGGGCCGCTCGCCGGGGCCCGGCAGGGGCACGGCCGCGTGCACCTGCAAGTGGCCGATGTCGCTCCCCTGGAAGGGCGGGTGGCCGACCGCCATCTCGTACAGGACGATCCCGAAGGCGTACAGGTCGGAGCGCTGGTCGACCCGATCCTTCAGGAGCACCTCGGGCGGCGTGTACTGGATGACGCTCCCGGTCGAGAGCTCCTGCGTGGGCAGATCGGAGAGGCGCACCCCGAGGCCGAAGTCGCTCACCATGACCTTGTCGTCCCTGCCGATGAAGATGTTCTCGGGCCTCAGGTTCCGGTGCAGGATGCCGCGGCTGTGGGCGTGGTCGAGCGCCTGCAGGATCTGGCTGCCGATCTCGAGGACGCGGTGCACCTCGAAGCGCACCTTCTCCGTCAGCAGGGCCCGGAGCGTCTTCCCTTCCGCCAGCTCGCTGACGATGAAGCGCCCCTGCTGGTCCGCCCCCGTGTCGTAGACGGAGACGATGCTGGGATGGCGCAGCTGGGCCGCCGTGGCGGCCTCCTTCAGGAAGCGGTCGACCTTCCCTTTCTCCTCCGGCCGCTCGGTCACCCGCCGGATGGCGACCGGGCGCCCGAGCTCGGTGTCCGTGCCGCGGAACACCTCGCCCAGCTTTCCCGCCCCCAGCGACTGCTCGATGCGGTAGCGCCCGACCTCCGCCCAGCCGCTCTCCTGGGGCGAGGAGCGCGACCCGCCCCGGGCCCCGATGTTCTGCAGCGGCTGGCTCTCGATCGCCTTGATGCGCCCCATGACGTCCTTGTAGCCGTAGTCGAAGGCGACGATCTTCTGGTAGATCGAGAGGGCCTCGCGCGGGCGGAAGTTCGCCTCGTGGGTCAGGCCGAGCGAGTAGTAGATGAGCACCGTCTCGTCGTCGATCTCCTCGCCGGCGATGGCGCCGGTGAACTTGTCGACCGCCAGCGTGTGCAGGCCCTGCTCGGCGAAGATGCGTCCGAGCAGGAACGAGGCCTTGCGGTACTCGCGGTCGTCCGGTGCCACTTTCTGCAGCGCCTTGATGCAGGCGTCGAAGTCCTTCTGATCGTAGTGCAGCCGCGCCGCCGCCACCCGCTCCCCCGCCTTGAGGAGCACGCGGGCCGCGTCTTCGATCTTCCCGGCCTTGCGGAACAGGTCGGCGGCGTTCTTGAAGTCGCGCGCCGCCTCGAAGAGCCGGGCCGCGTCCTCGTGCCGTCCGGCGCGCACGTACAGGTCGGCCGCCTGATCGCTCTCGCCTTCCTTCTCGAAGAGCGTGGCGGCCTTCAGCAGGTCGCCGGCTTCCTTGTACGCCTCGGCGGCGCGGAAGTGGCTGCCCGCCTTCTCGAAGACCTCCGCGGCTTCGCGGTGGTTTCCCTGGCGCGCCAGGAGCTCCGCCTGGACGGCGGGAGCGAGCGAGGAGACGTCCTTGCCGGCTTCCTTCAGGATCCGGTAGGCCTGATCGGGTTTCTGCAGGCGCAGCAGGATATCGGCGGCTTTCTCCACGTTGCCGGCGCGCCGCCATGCCTCGGCCGCCTGCTCGGAGAGCAGCGCCGCCTCGAAGTGGGGGGCCGCCTTCTTCGGCTGCTCCGCCTTCATGAACAGCTCGCCGCAGTACCGGTGATAGCGCAGCAGGCTGGCGCGCTCGGCCTCCGAGCGGAAGCCGCCCTGGTCGTCGTTCCCGGCGCTTTCGATCAGCTTCTCGAAGAGGTGCGCGGCGGCCAGGTTCTTGCCCCCCTTGACGTAGAGGAGCGCGGCCTTCTCGCGGAAGCCCCCCTTGTCGTACTGCACGGCCGCGGCCTCGAACTGGTCCAGCGAGTCGAGCAGCTCGGCCGCCCGCGCGTGCTCTCCCGCCAGGCTCAGCAGGTGCGCCGCCTTGTCGCGGTTGTCCAGCCGGATCTCGATCTCCCCCGACGCCTTGAGGTCGCCGGCCTTGAGGTGGTAGAGCGCCGCCGACGGGAGGTCACCCATCTCCTCGGCCAGCCGGGCGGCCAGGTCGAAGTGGGATCCCTCGAGATACATCTCGTTGGCCCGCTGCCAGTCGCCCGCCAGGCGGTAGAAGTCGCCCGCCTGCGAAAAGTCACCGCTCGCGGCGGCCTTCTTCGCTCTCTTCGCGTACTCCGAAGGCGTCGAAATGGCTCGTCTCCCCCGGCGAGGGCCCGGGCGGTCCCCGGGCACGGCCCCGTCGGGAGAATCTA
>QHXZ01000147.1 GCA_003223165.1 Acidobacteriota bacterium | reverse complement strand
GACGCCCGGGGCGCCGCGAGAGGTCTCTTAGGAGATGCTCCGCCTCAGCAGCCGGGCCGCGACGGTGCCGGCGGCGAGGGCGTAGAGCGAGAGGACGGCGCAGGGGAGAAGGACATCGCGCGGGCCGCCGCCCCATGAGACGAGCTGGTGCAGACCGTCCATGGCCCAGGCGGTGGGAAAGGCGAACCCCGCCAGGCGGAGCCAGTTCGGCATCACCTCCGCCGGCCACCAGCAGCCTCCGATGGCCGACATCGCCAGGACCAGCACGATGCCGATCCCCGACGCGGCGTCCGGCGAGGCGAAGAGCGATCCGCCCAGGAGGCCGAGCGCCGCGGCGCAGGCGATGTACGCGAGGAGCAGCCCGGCCAGCCCCAGAGGCGAGCGGCCCCAGTCGATTCGGAACACCGCCAGGCCGATCAGCAGGAAGATCCCGACCTGGACCGCGGCCATGGCCGCCCGGCCCAGGATCTTGCCGGCGACGAGCTCGGCGCGCGACAGCGGCGAGACCCCGAGGCGCCGCAGGATGCCGCTCTTGCGGTCGCGGGCCAGGAGCGCCGCTCCGTAGGTCATGGTCGAGATCAGGACGAACATGACCAGATTTCCCGGGATGCTCTGGTAGTAGCCGGTCGGTATCCGGCGGACCGCCGCCCACGCCGCGCGCACGCGCACCGCGTCGCGCTCGGGATCGAGGCCCCCCAGCGCCTCGTCCGCCAGCAGGCGGACGGTCGCGCGGTGCAGGGCGACCTGGGTCGCGAAGGTCCCCTCCGGGTTGGCGTTCTCGTCCTCGTGCAGGTCGAGCGCGACCTTCTTCCGGTCGAGGATAGCCTCGGCGAAGCCGCGCGGAATGGTCAGGACGCGTGCGGGCGCCTCCTTGCCGGTGGGAAGGGCCTGTCCTGGCTCGATTACCTTGAGGTCGAAGTTCTGGGTGCGAAGCTGCGCGACGAGCCGCTCCGCCAGGACGGACGCGTCCTGCACGACCACGGTCAGGCCGACCCGCGTGTCGTTGGGGTCCGAGGCGCGCATGACCGATCCGAAAAGATAGACCCACAGGAAGGGCGCGATGAAGATCCAGAAGATCGAGGAGCGGTCCCGCAGGGCCAGGCGCAGGTCCTGCCGGGCGATCGCCAGCACCCTCATAGCGCTCCCCGCAGGTGCCGCCGCCCGAGGAAGGCCACGCCGAGCGCCGTGCAGACCAGGGCGATCCCCGCCAGCACGGCCAGGTGGCCCGAGACCGCCTCCCACCCGCCGCCCTCCGCCAGGATCCGCAGCGCGCCGTGACCCCAGCGGCTCAGCATCAGCTTCGACAACGGTTCCATCCAGGCCGGCAGCGCCTCGATCGGGAAGAAGGTGCCTCCCAGGAGCGACATCAGCATGGTGAGGATGCCGCCGAGGGCGTCGCCCTGCCGCTCGGTGCGCACCAGGGAGAACAGGAGCGCGGCGAAGCCGGTGGCGGCCAGGACCACCAGGGCGCCGGTCGCGGCCAGCGGGCCGAGGGCGCCCCAGTGGATGCGGAACGCCAGCCGGCCCGCCGCCACGAGCAGGCAGAAGGCGATCGCGACCACGATGGCCACGGAGAGCACCTTGGCCATCACGACCTGCGCCGCGCCGAGGGGCGCCGTCAACTGGCGGCGCAGGGTCCCCTGCTGGCTCTCCCGCAGCAGGTCGCCCATCTGGGACACGCTGGTGAACAGGAGCCCCATCATGACCATGCCGGGGAACAGCCAGGCGATCAGGTCGAAGCCGCCCGTGTCCTTCTTGGCGCTGGTCTTCTCGACCTCGATGAGGGGTGGAAAGAGCAGATCGCGCATGTCGATGACCCGATCGCGCAGGGAGGTGATCAGCGCCGCGATGCCGGCGGCGTCGGTCCACCCCTCGCCCTCGAAGAGCACGCGGATGCGCGCGCCGTCGTCCCCCACGATGCGCGCCCCGATCGACAGGTAGAGCGACAGGACCTCGGTGATCTGCTGCGCCACGATCGGCATGACCGTTTGCGCCGGGTTCTTCAGGAGCTCCAGCTCGACCTGCCGGCGATCCAGGAGCGCCTTGCTGAACCCCTCCGGCAGGACCAGGAGCGCGGCGAACTCCTCCTCGCGCAGCCGGCGCAACCCCTCCTCGCGGCTCTGCACCAGCCGCATGTCGAGCCGCCGCGCGGCCTCGGGGTTGCCCGAGGCGCCGGTGATGGCGCGCGCCACGGGCCCCTGGTCGAGGTCGAGCACCAGGATGCGCAGCACCGGCGCGGCATTCGTGTCGCCTCCGCGGCCGCCGAAGGCGAGGTACATCATCGCCCCCATCACCAGCGGTATGGCCAGGTTCAGGAGCAGCCCCGCCGGGTCGGCCAGGCGCCGCCGCAGATCCTTGAGGGTGAGAATCAGGATGGCGCGCATCGCGTCCGTCCCGCGGCTTCCATCAGTCGCGCAGCTCCCGGCCGGTCAGCTTCAGGAACAGGCTCTGGAGGTTCGGCTCCTGCACCCGCAGGTCCTCGAGCTTCAGGCCAGCCTGGAACAGCTCGCGCACCAAGCCGGAGCAGGCCGCCGCGTCCCGGGCCGAGAACGAGGCCGTGCCGTCGGCGCAGGAGAGCAGGCCGACGCCCGGGCAGCGCCCGGCCAGCGCCTTCAGACGATCCGCGTCGACCTCGCCCCTGAGCTGCACCACCGGTCCCTCCCCCACCAGGCGGCGCAGCTCGGCGACCGTCCCGGCCGCGAGCACGCGGCCGTGATCGACGATCGCCAGGCGGTCGCAGATCTGCTCGGCCTCCTCCAGGTAGTGCGAGGTGTACAGCACGGCGCACCCGGCCTTCGCCTGGTCGCGCACCACCTCGAGGATGTGCAGGCGGGCCTGCGGGTCGATGCCCACCGTCGGCTCGTCGAGGAGGAGCAGCGCCGGACCGTGCACCAGCCCCACCGCCAGGTTGAGCCGGCGCTTGAGGCCGCCCGAGAGCTTGCCGACCTTTTCGTTCCGGCGATCCGTCAGGCCGACGAGCCCGAGCGCTTGCCGCACCGCGTCCTGCAGGGCCGCGCCGCGCAGACCGTAGAGCTGCCCCCAGAAGCGCAGGTTCTCGGCCGCGCTCAGCTCGTCGTAGAGGGCGACCTCCTGAGGCACCACCCCCATGCGGGCGCGCGCCGCCCCCGACGCCCCGGACGCCTCGCCTCCGAAGATCAGCACCTGGCCCGACTCCGGGGTGAGCAGGCCGGAGATCATCGAGATGGTGGTCGTCTTGCCGGCGCCGTTCGGCCCCAGCAGGCCGAAGATCTCCCCCGCGGCCACCTCGAACGAGACCCCGTCCACGGCCCTGGTCTTGCCGTACGAGAAGCGGACCTCGCCGACCCGCAGCGGCGGGCCCTTGCCGTCGTTCGCGGTCATCGGTCTCCTTCCCCGCCGGTTCCCCCTGCGAGCCGGCGGGCGGTGATGCGGTAAACGCTCCCCGCGCGAAAAGGTTTACAGGAGGGCTCCGGCCTTGTGGGGCGCGCCGGGATACGCGCTGCCACGCAGCCGCTCTCTCCTGCAAGCCGGGTGTCGCGTTGTGGGCGGGACTATACCCATGAAAGCCGGAGGGCGCAACCGCGTGAGCCACGTGCCGGTGCCCTGGCGGGAAGCCTCCGCGTGGAGCTGGCCGGCGGTCTACTGCCTGCGCGCCGGGCCGAAGATCCGGGGCGGGCCGCTGGCGCGCAGCAGCTCGACGAAGATGTCGCGGCCGC
Organism: Acidobacteriota bacterium; assembly: GCA_003223165.1. Classification (GTDB taxonomy): domain Bacteria; phylum Acidobacteriota; class Polarisedimenticolia; order Gp22-AA2; family Gp22-AA2; genus QHXZ01. The sequence goes on along the minus strand of QHXZ01000147.1, from coordinate 1,344 downwards.
TCTTGTGCTTGGCGACCGGGAAGGCGTAGGTCGTGCCGCCGCCGGTGGCGCACTCGACGCACCGGATCGGCGTGCGGTTCAGGCGGACCGAATTGCCGGAGCGGTCGATCTCGACCAGGTTGAAGCCGAGCACGTCGTGCTCGTGCGTGGTGCGCCAGCTGACCAGGCCGGCGCCGCGGCCCAGGTCGGTCCTGGCGTCGATGCGGACCTCGACCGCGTCCTGCACGCATCGGCCGGGCTCGTCCCCCGGGGCGGGCAGGCAGGGGAAGGGCGGCCGGGAGGGGACGACGACGAGCCTGCCGTCCGTGAAAGAGGTGTTCTGGTTCGTCTGCGCCAGATCGGGCCGGCCGTCGCCGTCGAAGTCGCCGACCGTGATCGCTTGCAGCGACAGGTGCGTGGCGTAGGACTCCTGCGGCGCGAACGAGCCGTGGCCGTCGCCGCGCAGGACCGTCACGTCTCCGCCGAAATAGCCGACCGTCACCAGATCGAGCGCGCCGTCGGCGTCCATGTCGCGGATCAGGACGAAGACCGGGAAGCTGGTGGCGGCATGACGCTGCTCGGGGGCGAAGGTCCCGCCGCCCATTCCCAGAAGAACTGCGAGACCGCTTGTCGGGGTATCGGCAGACGAAGAATCGGCGACGACGAGGTCGAGGATGGCGTCGCCGTTCAGATCGGCGCTGGCGATGCCATGCACCGTCCCGACGAGCGGCTCCCAGGGACACGGCGGGGCGGGACTGGAACTGCCCGTGCCCAAGGCCACCGTAAACTCGGATGGCGCTGTCCTGCTGATCCACCAAGGCCAGGTCGATCTTGCCGTCGCCGTCGAAATCGGCCAGAGCCGCCCCTTGCGGGTTGTGGCCGGCGTCCCAGTGCGACAGGACCTGGAAGAGGCCGCCGGGCATCGACAGGATGACGGTCGCGTACCCGTACGGCAGATAAAAGTTGTTCTTGGCGACGACCACCAGGTCGTCCAGGCCGTTGCCGTCGAGGTCGGCCACCGCGACGTCCTCGGTCACCGGATCGGGGAGGACCGCCAGGCGGAAGGGCTCGAAATGGCCGTTGCCCGAGCCGAAGAAATAGAGGGCCCGCGCGGAGCCGACCGATACGAGGTCGAGATTGCCGTCGCCGTTGAAGTCGCCGGAACGCAGGATCTCGGGCGGGAAGCCGTCGCTGTCCAATTCGGCGGGAGGATCGAAGGCGCCGTCGGCCCTGCCGGGATAGACGTAGATCTCCGCCGCGTAGGTATAGAAGACCGCCAGGTCTTCCCGGCCGTCGCGGTTGAAGTCGCGCGCGTAGGCGCCGCGCACTATGGGCCCCTCGGACAGGGTGAGGTTCCCCGGAAAG
>QHXZ01000150.1 GCA_003223165.1 Acidobacteriota bacterium | reverse complement strand
TCGACCTGCTCGGGGACCCCGACACCTTCCTCGAGCTCCGGGCGGCCAATGGGACGACCGTCCTGGCGAGCAACGACAACCGCAGCGTCATCGACTTCTCGTCCATCATCACGTACACCGCGCCCCAGTCGGGCCGTCTTTACGTCCGCTGCTTCCACTCGCCCAACTACGGGGTCTACGGCGCCTACGACCTGCGCGTCAACGCGACCGGAGGCGGCGTCGACAACGACCAGGACGGCTACACGACCGACACGGACTGCAACGACAACAATCCGGCCGTCCACCCGGGGGCGATCGAGATCTGCAACGGCATCGACGACAATTGCAATGCGACGGTTGACGAGGGGTTCGATCGGGACCTCGACGGCTACACGACCTGCGGCGGGGACTGCAACGACGCCAACGCCGGCATCCACCCCGGGGTCCCCGAAGTGTGCGACAGCATCGACAATGACTGCGACGGCCTGGTGGACGAGGGGTTCGACCAGGACGGCGACGGCTACACGACCTGCGGCGGCGACTGCAACGATGCCAACGCGCAGATCCACCCGAATCAGACCGAAGCCTGCAACGGGGCGGACGATGATTGCGACGGCCTGATCGATGAAGGATTCCCGGACACGGACGGGGATCACCTGGCGAACTGCATCGATCCGGACGACGACAATGACGGCGTGCCCGACGCCCTCGACTGCGCCCCCCTGCTCTACTCCATGACCCGCTCGCCGATCGAGGTCGGGGACACGCGCGTGGGGCTCTCGGGGACCTCCACGCGGCTGAGCTGGGATCCGATCCCCGAGACGAACGTCTACAACGTGTACCGCGGCACGGTGCCCGCGGGAGGCGGCTTCACCTTCCAGAGCGTCTGCCGCGTGCCCGAGTCGGCCACGACTTTCATCCTGGAAGGGGACGCACCGCCGGCCGGCGCGCTCTTCTACTACCTGGAGACCGGAACCAACCTGTGCGGCGAGGGGAGCCCGGGGACCGGGACCAGCGGCTCCGCCCGTCCCCTGGCACAACCCTGCGCGTCCCAGGGACGCGACAGCGACGCCGACCTGGTGCAGGATCTCACCGACAACTGTCCCTTGGCCTCCAACGCGGCCCAGGCCGACGCCGATCGGGACGGGCGTGGGGACGCCTGCGACAACTGCTCCGCGGCTCCCAACCCGGGACAGGCGGACTCGGATGGCAACGGGCTCGGCGATGCGTGCCAGGACGGCGACTCCGACGGCTTCATGGCGGACGTCGACTGCCGGGACGACGATCCGTCCGTTCATCCCGGCGCCTCCGAGATCTGCGACGGCAAGGACAACGACTGCGACGGGGCGACCGACGAGGGGTTCGTCCTCGGCGGGCCTTGCAGCGCGGGGGTGGGCGCCTGCCGGCGCGACGGCGCCATCGTCTGCGCGCCCGGCGGCGCGGGGACGACGTGCGGCGCCGTCCCGGGAACGCCCGGCACGGAGACCTGCAACTTCGTGGACGACGACTGCGACTCTCTCGTGGACGAAGATTTCGATCAGGACGGAGACGGCTACACGACCTGCGGCGGGGACTGCGCCGACACGGTCCCTTCGGTGCATCCCGGTGCCGTGGAGGTGTTCAACGGCGTCGATGATGACTGCAACAACGTCATCGACGACGTGGTGGAGGTCCTCAACATCACGAAGGCGACCTACCAGGCTTCCAACCTGCGCCTCACCGTGGAGGCCACGACGAACTACCCGGTCGGATCGGTCACCCTCTCCGTGCTCGGCTACGGCACGATGACCTGGGTGCCCTCCGCGGGGGTCTATCGGCTCAGTCTGACCGCCCCGAGCAATCCGGGGAGCGTCACGGTGACCTCCACGGCCGGCGGCTCCGCCACCTCGCCCGTCACCGCGATCTGACAGGGATTTTCCGGCGGCCCGTCCGCGCCGTCCCGCTCAGTGTACCGAGAGGTCCCGCGGCGCGCTCCGCCGCAGGCGCCCGAGCACCCGGTTCAGCGGGTGGCTGCGGTCGAGAAAGGGCAGGACCGGGCGCTTCCGGATCCCGAGGTGGCTGATCTCGCGGATGATCCCGGCATGGCGGGGGTTGAGCTGCAGGCCGCGGATGAGGGCCCCGAACGCCCGGGCGCGGTCGCGGCCCTTGAGATAGACCTTCCCCAGGTTCAGGTAGAGGTCGGGGTTGTAGAACTCCGCCTCGACCGCCCTCTCGCAGATCTCCCGCGCCTCCCGCAGCCGGGCGGACGCCATGGCAAGGCAGAGACCGTAGTACGAAAGGTATTTCACCGGTGCCTGGCCGTTGCCCGCGCGCTGCACCAGCTCCATCGAGGCTTCGAAGTAGGCCAAGGCCTCGAGGTACTGGCCGCGCAGCACGGCCTGCAGCCCCTTGTTGAACGAGTTCTCGGACGACAATTCCGACATGCGAGGGCCCTCCCAACGGTCCAATATAGGGCCTCGGAAGGATCGTTCAAGCGCGGACTCCCGCAAAACCCACGTCCGGTACGCCCTTGCGGGCATTACGCTGGCGTAAGAGGCGTGAGGGTCTCAGCCCTGGTCGAGCGAGCGGACGACCGGCTCGTTCAGCTCGACCTTGCTCTGGGCGCGCAGCCGCTTGAGGAGGGCGCGGTACAGGCGATCCTGCCGCTGGCGCACCAGACCGTCGCGGATCGAATCCTTCTGCGTCTGGAACTCGTCGCGGTGGTCCTGCCGCGCGGTCACCCCCAGGACGACGATGCCCGAGGGGGTGAGAATGGGATCACCGACCGTGCCTGGGGCGAGGGAGGCGATCTGGGCCTCGATCGCCTTGTCGGAAGGGAGCCCCGGGAGGGGGGTGCCACGGGCCACGTCGGCCTGGGTCTTCAGCTCGACTTTCAGGTCGCGCGCCAAGGCCTTGAGCCCGCCCCGCCCCGCAGGCGCGGACTTGAGCCTCTCCGCGAGGGCCACGCGCGCCCGCTCCTCCGCCAGATCCTTCTCGACGCGGGCACGGATCTCCGGCAGCGGTCGCGGTTCGCTCGGGGCGGACCCCGTCACCTGCACCACCACCTGGCCCGAAGGGACAGGGATCGGCTCACTCACCTGGCCGGGGGCCAGGCCCAGCATGCGGGCGACGACGGACTGGGAGGCGGCCAGGTCGGGGAGCGCCTCGGAGTCGTGCAGCGTGCCGGTCTGACGGACCGTCAGACCCTGCGACCGGGCGACCACCTCGAGCTTGCCGCCGGCCGCGGCGCGGGCGAAGTCGGCGCTGCGCTTCAGGATCTCGCCGCGCGCCCGCTCGAGTCGCAGCTGGTCGCGGATCTGATCGCGGACGCTGTCGAACGGGATGGTCCGTCCCTCGCGGGCCTCGGTGACCTTGATGATGTGGAATCCGTACGGGCTGCGCACCAGGTCGCCGATGCCGCCGACCGGCAGCGAGAAGGCCGCTTTTTCGAACTCAGGAACCATCTGCCCGCGCCCGAAGAAGTCCAGGTCCCCCCCCTTGGCCGCCGATCCCGTGTCCTGCGAGAAGGTCCCGGCCAGCTTGGCGAAGTCGTCCCCGGCGCGCGCCCGCTTCAGGACGTCCCGGGCCTTCTTCTCGATCAGGGCGGCGGCGGCGGGGGTGGCACCCGGCTCGACCTTGAACAGGATGTGCGAGGCGCGGCGCTGCTCGGGCACGGTGAAGCGCGTGGATCGATCGCGATCGTACGCCGCCTGCACCTCGGCGTCGGTCGCAGGCTCGGATGAGGCCAGCTCGCTGGCGCTGAACAGCACGTAGACCCCGGAGCGGCCCTCGCCCCGGGCGTAGCGGTCGCGGTGGTTGTCATAGTAGCGCGTCAGCTCGGCGTCGGAGGGCCTGGGCTTTGGAGCCAGCCGGGCGGGATCGACCACCAGGTACTCGACGCTAGCCTTGTCGTTGCGCTTCTGGAACTCCTCCCTCACCTCGGCGTCGCTGACCGTCACGCCGTCCTCCACCAGGCCTCGAAACTTCTCGATGACGAGGTCGCGGCGCACCTGCTCCTCGTAGTCCTCGAGGCTGATGCGGCTGTTGCGGAAGACGTTGCGGTAGCGCTCCAGGCCGATGAAGTGACCGCCGTCCTGGAAGCCGGGATCCCGCTGGATGGCCTCCGCCACCTCCTGAGGCGAGACGCCGATGCCCTGTCGCGCCGCCTCCTGGTAGACCAGCTCCTGGTCGACCAGGCCGTCGACGGCCTGGTGACCGAGGTGCATCGCGGCGCGCTGCTGCGGGTACTGTTTCGGGATCTCCTGCCCGTTGACGCGCGCCGCCCAGCTTCCTTCGCTCTGTTTCCGGCTGGACGCGCCGCCGCCCCAGGTGGCGAAGGCCCACCAGATGAACATAAAAATGATGATGACCAGGAGCCACTTGAGATAGCGGAACCCGTCCCGCATCTGCTGCAGCATCACGCACCCCGAGTCTTGAAGGAGGCAGTCTAACGGCGACCCGACCCCGACCGCAAGTCACTTCTCTTGCGTCATCGCGCCCCACTCCTATATTTAACCCGTATTCCGGGCGCGCGTCGCGCCAGCCCGCCCGGGAAGTGCCGATAACCTCAACCGGGGGAAGGAGTTGGACACCGCCCTCGGCTTCGTCACCCGGCGCGCGCCGGGGACGGAGAACAGGGACACGCCGATGCCGCCGGAACGACAACGGCCTCAAATCCTCCTGGACTGGGCCACCATCTCCTACCGCAGCATCATGCGGGGCGTGGTGTACGTCGTTCTGCTCGTCGCCTTGGGAGGCCTGGTTTTCTACCTCAAAGCGGCACGGCGCGCCACCCCGGAGGAGGCCGCTTTGCAGGAGATCGGCCAGGCCGAGCAGATGTACCGCAAGGCCCAGGCCGCGGCCGGAAGCGACGCGCGCCTGGCGCGGGTGATCGGCAACGCCCAGAGGCTCCTCGACTCGGCCCGCATGTCCTACGACCGCCAGGACTACCCCGGCGCCCGCACGGCCGCCCAGCAGTCGGAGTCGTTCTCCCAGAAACTCCTCGAGGGCTCGGATGCGGAGGCCTTCACGGCCAAGATCTACAAGTACGAGGGGGACGTGAAGATCAAGCGCGCGCGCCAGTTCGTGTGGGACAACGTCTCCAGCACGACCGCCCTGCGGGTCGGTGACCAGATCAAGACGGCCAGCTCGGGGTCGGCGCAAATCATTTACTTCGACGGCACGATCACGACCATCAAGCCGGGGTCGTTGCTGGAGATTCGCGAGCTGTTCGAGGATCCGGCGACGCGCGTGCGCAAGGTGCGTGAGAAGCTCAACTGGGGCGGGGTCTCGGCCAGCATGCCGGACGCGAACGTGGCCGGCTCGTTCCACGAGGTCGCCACCGACTCGGCCACGGCGCGCGCGACGAACCGGGCCCAGTTCGACGTCGCCTTCGACGCCGAGACCCGCAAGACACGGGCCGAGGTGCAAAGCGGCACCGCCGAAGTGCAGGCCGCGAACCGGACCCTGACCTTGAAGCCGCAGCAGAGGATGGAGGTCACGCAGGACCAGGTCGTGAGCCGCCAGGATCTGCTGCCGCCTCCACCGCTGCAGGAACCGGCCGACCAGCGGGTCTTCGTGCTGGACGATCCCTCTTCGGGGGCCACGCTGCTGCGCTGGTCGGCGGTGCCGGGGGCGACTCGCTACCGGCTGCAGATGGCGCGCACCGCCCTGTTCGGCGATCTGCTCCTGGACAAATCGGACATCCGCTCCACGAGCGTCCAGATCCCCGGGCTGCAGGAGGGGAATTATTACTGGCGCGCCTCGGCCATCGACGGCCGGGACGTCGAGAGCGCGTTCTCGGAGAATCGCAAGTTCACCGTGGCGAACGCTCACGAAGCCCGCGGCGACGACACCACACCGCCGCCCCTGGTGGTGCAGGATTTCCTGCCGACCGGCCACCTGGTGATCATCAACGGGCGGACCGAGCCGGGGGCCATCCTGACGGTGGATGGGCAGAAGATCGACGTGTACGAGGACGGTGCCTTCACCGCCGTGATCCGCATGAAGAAGGAAGGTTTCAACCAGCTGGAGATCGTCGCGCAGGACCCCGCCGGCAACGTGACCCGCATGCGGCGCGGCGTCTATGTCGAGTCGATCTAGGAATGGCTCCTGGCGGGCCCCCGATGTCATCGCGCGACGCGAAGATCCTGGTGGTTCTCGAGGACGGCGCTAAGGCGTCGCGCATCGTTCCGGCCAGCGGGGCGGCGCGGGCTCCGCTGGTGGCGGCCACCTTCGGGCGCCTGCCCGAGAAGGACCTGCGCCGTGGCGCCATTGCGGCCGTCCTGTACCAGTCCTCGGCGAACGGCCGGGTGCGCGCCGAGGCCCTGCACCGCCTGCGGCGGCTGGCGCCGGCGGTCCCGGTGCTGCCCTTCCGGCTGGCCGTGAACACCCGGCGTCCGGCGCGCGAGCCACGTCGCCGCGCCCTTGGGGACGCCGAGCCCATCACGCTGACCGCGCCGCTCGACGCGGCACAGGTCCTCGACGTGGTCGAGCGCGAGATCCAGATCGGCGAGCTGCGCCAGCGGGTCCGCCGCATCCTGCTCGAGGCCCGCGGCCAGGAGATGACGCTGCGCGCCCTGGCGGCGATCGTGCGCACCACCGGCAACGAGCTCGATCCCCACCGCATCGTCGATCTGGCGATGGAGCAGGTGCGCGCCTTCCTGAAGCTGCGCGCCTGGCTGTTCCTGCTCGCCGACCCGGAGCAGGGCCTGCTGACCGTGGAGCAGACCGGCGGCGAGGGGCTGGCCGCGTGCAGGGGGACGCGGGTCGGGTTGGGGGAAGGGATCGCGGGCCGGGCGGCGCAGCTGCGCCAGCCCGTCCTGGTCGAAGACGTCGGCGTGGACGGCACCACCTACGGCGCGCCGGAGCTGCCGCAGCACCTCGCGGCGCGCTCGGTCCTGGCGGTCCCTCTGCTGAGCCGCGGCCGGGTGATCGGCGTCCTGGAAGCTGTGGATCGCACCACCTCCGGCCGCTTCCGGAGCGATGACGCGCGGCTCATGTCGCTCCTCCTGGAGCCGGCGGCCGTGGCCATGGACAACGCGCTCCTCCTGAGGCGCTCCGAAGAGCTGTCCATCACGGACGACCTGACGAAGCTCCACAACTCGCGTTACCTGAACGCGACGCTGCGCCGCGAGGTGGAGCGCAGCAAGCGCTACCGCACGCCGGTGTCCCTGATCTTCCTCGACCTGGATGGCTTCAAGAACGTCAACGATCAGCACGGCCACCTGTGGGGCAGCCGCACGCTGGTCGAGGTGGGCGCGGTCATCAAGAGCACGGTGCGCGAGATCGACGTCGCCTCCCGTTTCGGCGGCGACGAGTTCACCGTCATCCTGCCGCAGACGGGGCCGGAGGGCGCCCAGATCATCGCGGAACGCATCCGCGAGCGGATCGCCGAGACGGTGTTCCTGGAGTCGTACGGGCTGAAGGTGCGCATCACGGCCAGCGTGGGGATCGCGTCCTTCCCGGACCATGGGCGCACCAAGGACGACCTGATCGCGCGCGCCGACCAGGCGATGTACGTCGTGAAAGGGCGGGGCAAGAACGGCGTGGCGCTGGCCGAGCCGGGCAGCCCGCGGCCGGTCGTCGTGCAGACCGTGCGCTGAGCGCAACTTCTAGGCGCGCAAAGGGTTCCGCGATCCCGCCAATGATTTGACTTTGCCCGGGGCGGACCATAATATTAGGCCCCGCTCGCGGGCCAGAGCGGCCAGCGAAGGCTCGCTGAGGAGGTTCTCCGGTGGGGGCGACGATGGCGTGGAGTCCGAGGTCGGTGCTCAGTCTGTTCTCGAACGATCTGGCCATCGACCTGGGGACGGCCACCACCTTGGTCTACGCGAAGGGGAAGGGGATCGTGCTGTGCGAGCCCTCGATCATCGCCGTCAACCAGAGGACCGGCAAGGTCGAGGCCGTCGGCAAGGAGGCGAAGGAGATGCTCGGGCGCACGCCCGCGAACATCATCGCTATCCGGCCGATGAAGGACGGCGTGATCGCCGACTTCGAGCACACGGAGAAGATGCTCGATTACTTCATCAAGAAGGCGCACAACCGCAGCCTCGGCGTGCGGCCCCGCATCGTGATTTGCGTCCCGTCGGACATCACGCAGGTGGAGAAGAGAGCGGTCAAGGATTCGGCCTACCGCGCCAAGGCCTCGGAGGTCTACCTGGTCGAGGAAGCGATGGCGGCCGCGATCGGCGCCGGGCTCCCGGTCACCGAGCCGACGGGGAACATGATCGTCGACATAGGCGGCGGCACGACCGATGTGGCCGTCATCTCCATGGCCGGCATCGTCTACTCGCGCTCCGTGCGCATCGCCGGCAACCGCATGGATGAGGACATCATCCAGTACATCAAGCGGAAGTACAACCTGCTCGTCGGCGAGCGCACGGCGGAGGAGATCAAGATCAACGTCGGCTCGGCCTTCCCGCTCGAGGAGGAGCTCACGATGGAGATCAAGGGCCGCGACCTGGTCGAGGGGATCCCCAAGACCCTGGTGATCTCCGACGAGGAGATTCGGGAGGCGCTCTCCGAGACCGTCTCCAACATCATCGAGGCGGTGCGTGTCGCCCTGGAACAGACGCCGCCCGAGCTGTCCGCGGACATCGTGGACAAGGGGATCGTGCTCACCGGCGGCGGCTCGCAGCTGAAGAACCTCGACAAGCGCCTCCGCGAGGAGACCGGCCTTCCCGTCTCCATGGCGGACGACCCGCAGGCCTCGGTCGTCCTGGGGACGGGAAAGATGCTGGATGACTTCAACCTGCTCCGCAAGATCGCGATCGACTGACGGGGCCTTGTGCCCGCCCGTCCTCCGCGGCGGGGGAGGGGGGATGGCCATCGTCCTGAGCGAGCGCAAGCCGTTCCTCCTCCTTCTGGTCCTGCTGACCCTGAACCTCATCCTGATGTCGTCGAGCGTGAAGAACGTGGAACGCCGCTCCCTGCTGGAGGAGGCCGTGGTCAGCATTGCCTCGCCCTTCCTCAAGACGGCCGCCTGGATCGGCCGCGGCACGGCGGGCACCTGGAGCTCCTACGCCGACCTGCGGGGTGTCGCGAAGGAGAACCGCCGCCTGCACGAGCAGGTGGACAGCCTCGCGTTGCAGGCGCGGGAGGCGGAGGAGGCGCGGCTGGAGCTGGAGCGTCTGCGGGATATCCTCGACCTGCGGGGACAGGTGGACCGGCCCGCCGCCGCGGCGCGCGTCATCGCCCGCGACGAGTCCGGAGGGGCGCGCATCGTCCTGCTCGACCGCGGAACGCACGACGGCCTGGCTCCCAACGACCCGGTGATCACGCCGCGCGGCGTGGCCGGGCGCGTCATCGGGGCCTTTCCGGGCACGAGCAAAGTTCAGACCATCCTCGATCCCAACTCGGGGG
>QHXZ01000139.1 GCA_003223165.1 Acidobacteriota bacterium | reverse complement strand
CGAGGGGAGCCGCTTCCTGCCCGGGATCGGGCGGTTGTACTCCTACATCGACTGGGGCAACGAAGTCTCGGTGCTGGCCCACGAACGGCTGGGGTTCGAGGCCTGCCCCTTGGCTCGGGGGAGCGCTCTCCTGGGCGCCCTGTCGACCGTGGGTCCCTCGGCCCCGGCGCTGGGGTTCGAGCCGCGGCGGCGCAGCGACTGGCCGGCCCTGTTCGATCTCTACCGCAAGGCCGCCGGGCCGATCTGGTTCGGCCTCTTCCCGCGTCTCGGCTCCGCGACTTACCTGGATCGGGTCCCCGGGCCGGGCAGCTGGCTGCCGGGTCCGGTGCGCAGGCTCCTGCCGTCGGCGCGGGTCTGGTCGGTGGAGAAGCCGGAGGGGCCGGCCGCGATGCTCGTGCGGCGGGGTGCCTCGCTCACGCTCTACGTCGATCCGGCGCGCTGCGACGCGTCGCTCCTGGCCCGGGTGGCCCTCCGACTCCTGGCGCAGGGGGCCGGGCGCGATCGTGAGATCACCCTCATCGGTCTGCCGCGAGGGCTGGTGGCGCGCCCGGGTCCGGTCAGGGGCGAGATCCTGATGGGAATGCCTCAGATCTCCAGGTTGCGGGAGGCGCGGTGAGGGAGCGCGTCACGAGCCGAGGAGCCTTTCGGCTCGCCCGCCGCGGGGCGGCGGGCCCGATCAGTGCGACGCGGGGGCCTCCTTGCCTTCCTTCGCGGCCTTGTGCGCGGCGATGATCTTCGCCTGCTGGTGGGGGGGGACCTCGGCGTAGTGCGACATCGTCATGCGGTACGACCCGCGCCCACCGGTGATCGACTTCAGGGTCGAGGCGTAGGTCAGCATCTCGGCCAGCGGTACCTGCGCCTTGATCACCTGCATCGACCCCTGGCCGGTCATCCCCTGCACGTGCCCACGGCGCGAGTTCAGGTCGCCCATCAGATCGCCCATGAACTGCTCGGGCGCGCCGATCTCGACGTTCATGACCGGCTCGAGGAGCGTGGCGCCGGCTTCTTCCATCGCCTTCTTGAAGGCGAGGGACCCCGCAATCTTGAAGGCGATGTCGGACGAGTCGACCGTGTGGTACGAGCCGTCGAACAGGATGACGCGGAAATCGACGACCGGAAACCCGGCCAGGAACCCGTGCACCCGCGCCTCCTGGATCCCCTTCTCGACCGAGGGAATGAAGTTCTTGGGGATGGAGCCTCCGAAGATCTCGTCCTTGAACTCGAAGCCCGCCCCGCGCTGGAGCGGCTCTAGCTTGATCCAGCAATCCCCGTACTGGCCGTGGCCGCCCGTCTGCTTCTTGTGCTTGCCCTGCGCCTCCGCCTTCCTCTTGATGGTCTCGAGGTAAGGGACCTTGGGGGTGTGCAGAATCGCCTCGAGGCCGAACTTCTTCTTCATCTTGGCCAGGGCGACCTCGACGTGCAGGTCGCTGGTCCCCGCCAGGATCAGCTCGTGCGTCTGCGGATCCCGCCGGTACCGGATTGTGGGGTCTTCCTCGATCAGGCGGTGCAGGACCGAGGAGATCTTCTCTTCGTCCGCCCGGCTCTTGGGCTGCAGGGCGAAGGAGATCGACGGCTCGGGGAAGGTGACGCTCGGGTAGACGATCGGATGGGCCTTGTCGGCCAGCGTGTCGCCCGTGCCGGTCTCCTTGAGCTTGGGAACGGCGGCGATGTCGCCGGCCCGCACCTCGCCGACCGCCTGGGATTCCTTCCCTTGCAGGACCAGGATCGACCCCAGGCGCTCCGGGGCGTCCCTGCTGACGTTGTGCACCGTGGAGTCGGAGCGGATCACTCCGGAGTAGACGCGGAACAGCGAGATCTTCCCCGAGTAAGGATCGGCGATCGTCTTGAAGACGAACGCCGAGTAGGGCTCCCCGGCGGTCCCCTTGCGCTCGGCGGGAGTGTGATCCTTCGGGTTTTCCCCTCGGTAGGGACCGCGTTCCCCGGGGTGCGGCAGGTAGCCCACCAGGGCGTCGAGCAGGGGATGGGCGCCGATGTTCAGGAGCGCCGAGGCGCAGAGGACGGGGAAGAGGCGGCGTTCCTTGACGCCGCGGGTCAGCCCCGCGACCAGGTCCTCCTGGGACAGGTCCCCGGACTCGAGGAACTTCTCCATGAGCGTGTCGTCGACCTCGGCCACCGACTCTTTCAGCTTCTCGCGCGCCGCCTTGGCGGCCTCCGCGAGGTCGCCCGTCAGCTCGGAGACGAGGTGGCGGCCGCTCTCGTCCTTCTCATAGACGATCGCCTTGAGGGTCACGAGGTCCACCACGCCGGAGAACTCGTGCTCGGCGCCGATCGGCAGCTGCACCGCGACGCACTGGCGGCCGAAGGCATTGGTGATTGATTCCAGGGCGCGCGCGTACGAGGCGTTCTCGCGGTCGAGCTCGTTCACCACCAGGACGCGGGGCAGATCGAAGCCGGCCGCGTAGCCCCAGGCCTCCTCCGTCTGAACCTCCACCCCCGCCACCCCGTCGACCACGACCAGGGCGGCGTCGGCGACCCGCAGCGCCGCCTTGGCATCGGCGATGAACGCGCCGTACCCGGGCGTGTCGATGATGTTCAGCTTGACCTTCTTCCATTCGAGGTGGCAGAGGGAGGAGGAGATCGACACCTTGCGGGCGATCTCCTCGTCGTCGAAATCGGTGACGGTGGTCCCCTGGTCCACCTTGCCCAGGCGGTTCACGGTGCCGGAGCAGTACAGCAGGGCGGAAGCGAGGGAGGTCTTGCCGGAGGAACCGTGTCCGATGATGCCCAGGTTGCGGATCTCGAAGATCTCGTAGACCTTCATGCGCGCAAGCCTCCCCCGACCGCCGGGCGGCTCCCCCAGAAGGCCTGCGGGATGAGCGTCCCCGCCGATCGCGCTGTGATTGTTGCAGGTCGGGCAATTCGAGGTCGGACTATAGCACAGGACTTCCGGGAGGAACAACGCGCGCCGCGACCTACGAGCCGGCCTTGGCCTCTTCGTAGACCTTCTGCACCATCCCCTTGACGACCGGACAGCGCTGGTCGTTGACGTAGCAGTGGGCCAGGGTGTCGTTCTTGCAGCCGCAGGTGCACATCTCGCTGTTGACACGCTGCAGGAAACGCTCCCGCTGCCTCGACTTGAGCGCCGCGACGTCGATGCCGGGCAGATCGGTGAAGTAGTTCGCCACGGCGATGATCGGCGCGGTGTTGGTGGGCGCCGGCACCCCCTGCACGGCGCCGGCGGCAGCCTGCGGCTGCAGGCTGGGGTCCTCGGTCTCCGGGACGTCCGGCGCCTTGGCCGCCGCCTCCGCCGACTGGGCCGAGGCCGGGCCGGCCGCGGTGGCGCCCTGCGCTTCGGCGGGCGGGGCGGTGCCTGCCGTCTTGGCGGGCTCGCTCCCTTTGCCGGAGCAGAACGACAGAAGCAGCCAAAAGGCCAGGGCGGCCACAACGGCGAGGACGAGTCCGCGCGGGGTCTTCAAGGCAGGTCTCCTTTTCCAGGGGTCCAAAACGGTCGTTGTCCGCGAAGCCGGAGTGTAGCGCCGGGTCCGCGGCAAGTCAAGGAAACGGCCGCTGCGTGCATAATGGGCGCGATGCGCGCGCGCGGCGGAGAACCTGGCCCTGCCTCGAAGGCAGACCGGCCGGAGCCGATCCTGCAGGAGGCCCTGCTCGGTCTCCTGCGCGGCCATGCTCCGCCCGCGAACGCGAGTCCTGACGTCCTCGACGCGTGCCTGGATCGCTACGAGTGCGGCGGCTACCTGCACCACGCGTGGTCCGGGGCGGGCCGCCCGGCCTCGCTGCCGGAAGCCTGGCGCGAAGCGCTGGCCCGGGCGCACCGCCGGACGCTGCTGGACAACCTGGCGGCCCTGGCGCAGTTCCGCGACCTCGGCCCGCGCCTGGCCGAGGCGGGCGTCCCCTTCCTCCTGCTGAAGGGCGCGGCCTACCTCGGCGACCTGTATGACGATCCGGGGGCCCGCAGGCTGACCGACATCGACCTGCTTGTGCGCCGATCCGATGCGGGGCGCCTCGCCCGGCGGCTGTCGCGGGACGGGTTCCGGGGG
>QHXZ01000138.1 GCA_003223165.1 Acidobacteriota bacterium | reverse complement strand
CGGTTCCGCATCGACGAGGACGGGATCTGGGAACGGGCCGTTCCGGTCGTCTTGGAAGGCGTCCCCTGCAGCCGGGCCGCCCGCGAGGACGCCCTCCTGTATCACGTCGCGCACCAGGCGGACTCCTACTTCGGTCCATCGCTCAAGTGGGTCCTCGACCTGCGCGAGATGCTCCGCCGCTGGAGGCCGGCCCCGGAGCTCCTGGTGGCACGGGCCTCGGCGTGGCGCGTGCGGACGGCGCTCTACCTCGCGCTCCGGCACCTC
>QHXZ01000044.1 GCA_003223165.1 Acidobacteriota bacterium | reverse complement strand
CGCGAAGACGAGGGTGTCGTAGACCGAGAAGGAGATCGTGTCCGCGGTGGTGGAAAAGAAGTTGTCGGGGATGATGTAGTCGGGCGTCGGGGCCCCCGGCAGCGTGGTGAAGGCGCTGGTCGCGAGCAGGAGATGCTTGTTCAGCGTCGAGCCCGAGGCGTTGGCCGGGAAGGTGAACGAGTGCGAGTTGCTGCTGAGCGCCTGCCCGGACAGGAAGACCTCGGTCGTGGACCCGCAGCAGGTGGCGATTTCGACGAACTGGATCGTCCCGCCGGGGTTGCTGAAGATCTCCTTGACGCGCCAGAGGTGGACACCGCAGAGCGCAGGGACGGCGCCGCCGAACAGGACGACCAGACACGCCAGGGCTCTCGAAACCAGGTGTAGGGGTCTCATCGTACCCTCCCGTAGACGAGACGTTCGTTTGCGTGCGCTCAGCGTTGAGTCAAGAGGGCCCTCCGGTCTGTGCGGAATGTCACACTACGGCTCGATCCTGCGGCCGTATTCCGACGAGGAGGCGAGGGCGCTGAAGTAGTCGAAGGCGGCGCGGGTGACGGCGGTGATGTAGGCGTCGCCGGCGGAGTCGTCCTTTAGGTAGGTCGTCATGACGGCCAGGACGAAGGGTCGGGTGGCCGCGGCGGGATCCACGCTGGCGGGGTGGCCGGCGGCGGGCGCCTTGGAGGCGGGCGCCCTGCCCGACGGGACGAAGACGATGCCGACGCTGCAGCGCACGCCGTCGAGCTCCCCCTCCTTGTCGGCCGCCTCGATGCCCGCCGGCAGCGCGCGTTTGAGAGGGGTGCGCTCGTTGCGCTTCATGATGGCGATCACGCGCCCGGTGCCGTCGGCGTCGAGGATCTGGCCGCGGCCCAGGCGCTCGAGGAGCGCCGCCATCTCGCGGGGCGTCGAGACGTTCTCCCGGCCGGCGCGGGCGGCGTCAAGGTCCATCATCTTGCGCCGCAGGAGCGTTTCCTTGAAGCCCCATCCCTTGAGCCGCCTCCCGACCCTGTCGGGCCCCACCAGGTCGATCAGGAGATTGGTCGCGTAGTTGTCGGAGAAGTCCATCATCAGGACGGCCAGCTGGGCGGCCGAAAGATCGGGATAGGGCGCGGACCACTTCTCGAGCACCCCTCCCCCTTCGACGCGGGCCTTCGGGTCGATCGGCACAGGGCGCGCCAGGTCGAGGGTCCCCTCCTCCGCCTGCCGGTACAGCTCCAGGAGGACCGGCAGCTTGATGACCGAGGCGACCGGGAAGACGATGTCGGCGTTGCGCTCGAGGCTCTCACCGCTCGCCAGGTCCCGCATGAGATACCCGGGCACGCCGTCGAGGTCGGTGGACAACCGCAGCAGGGTGGCCTGCAGCCGTTCCCGCAGGGCGGCGCGCCTCGCCATGTCCTGCGCTCCCGCGGGCACGGCGAGGCCCGGGCCGAACGCCAGGAGAAGCGGCAGGGCGAGCGCCGCGGCAAGCGCGGCCGGCCCCATCCCGGCCCGCCGGTGCGGCGTCACCAGGCGCCTTCGAGCCCGAGCCCGGGACGGTCCGGCAGCACCAGCCGGCCGTCGCGCACCGTGACGCCGCGGAAGGGATCGTTGGCGATCAACAGATTCCCATCCAGGTCGGCGTGGTCGGCCAGCGGCGAGAGGTGCGCCGCGGCGGTGATGCCGATCGAGGTCTCGATCATGCAGCCGAGCATCACCTTCATTCCGAGCGCGCGCGCCCGCTCGATCATCCGGCGCGCCATGCGCAGGCCCCCCGACTTCTGCAGCTTGATGTTGATGCCGTCGTAGGCCGTGGCCAGGCGCGGGACGTCGTCCACCGTCAGGCAGGCTTCGTCGGCGATGATCGGCAGATCGACGTGGTCGCGCACGTATTTCGCGCCGTCCAGGTCGGCCGCCGGCAGCGGCTGCTCGAGGAGCACCACCCCTATCCCCTCCATCCACTTGATGGTCTCGACCGCCTGCCGGGGGTCCTTCCATCCTTCGTTCGCGTCCACGTAGAGCGGCCGATCGGTCACCTCGCGGATCCCCTCCAGGATGGCGCGGTCGTCCTGCAGGCCGACCTTGATCTTCAGGATGGCGAACCCCGCCGCCTCGCGCACCTTTTCCTGCATCGCTGGCACCTCGTCGAGGCCGATCGAGAACGAGGTCACGGGCGCCTTCTTCGGGTCGGCCCCGAGCTTGCGGTACAGGGGCACGCCTTCCTTTCTGGCGATCCAGTCGTGCAGCGCGATGTCGATGGCGGCCTTGGCGGCGTGGTTCCCCGGGAGGGACGCCTCCAGCCGGTCGATGATCTCTTCGTAGCGCAGCGGATCGTCCCCCAGGCGCGGCGCCAGAAGGTCGATCGCCGTCATGACGGTCTGCCAGTCCTCGTCGTAGCGCACGTTCGGCGCCGCCTCGCCGAGCCCCTCGATGCCGCCGTGCGACAGGCGGACCAGCACGTTGGCCTTGGTCGTGCTCGAGTTGCGCGCCAGGGTCCAGGTGTGGCGCAGGGTCAGATCGACCTTGCGGCGCTCGAGGCGCATCGCGGCCGCAGGGGCGTCGCGCGCCGGCTCTCCACGCGCCGGCCGTCCCGCGGAGCGCGTCACGCCGCTTCGTCCACCCCGAGGATCGTCGCCACGGCGCGCTCCGTGTCGGACAGGTCCTCGAGGATGGCGTCGGGATGGTGCGACGCCAGCACCTCGACGGAGGTCCAGCCCGTGCAGACCGCGACCGACCGGGCGCCCACGGAGCGGCCGCACAGGACGTCGTGCTCGCTGTCGCCCACCAGCACCAGGTCGCGGCCGCGGACCGTTCCGCCCAGCGCGCGCCGGGCGCGCTCCAGCGCCAGCGCCGGCAGCCGGTAGCGATCGCCATCGTCGCTGCCGAAACAGCTCAGGGAGAAATCGAAGAAGCGGGTCACGTCGAAGCACGACAGCTTGAGGCGGGCCCCCTCCTCGACGTTGCCCGTCAGGAGGGCCGTGCGCGCCCCGGGGCGCGCCGCCAGGGCCTCGAGCAGCTCGCGTACTCCCGGCAGCAGCCGCGCCGCGCGCAGCCGCGGCGCCGCCGCGCCGAAATACTTCAGGTAGAGGCGGATGGTCTCGGGTATCGCGGCCGCAAGCCGGGCGCCGCCCACGCCGGCCGCCGTCAGGATGTCCCGGGCGATCTGGGGATCGGTCCGGCCGCTGAAGGAGTAGCCGTCCGGGTCGATCGGCCGGCCGGCGGCCTCGGAGAGGGCGCGCGTGAACGCCTGGCGCGCCGCGCCGCCGGTCGTCAGGAGCGTCCCGTCGATGTCGAAGAGCACGATCACGACGCGGTCGTCGGCCATCGTTCTCAGGTTGGCTTGCGGGCCGACGAGGCGGTATCGGCGCGGGGCGCCGTCGGGAGGAGGTCCGCCAGCGTGCCCGCGATCTCGTCCGGCGGCGGGGCGCCCGGCAACCCCGCGCCCCCGCCCGCCGGCGGGCCGCGCCGGAGCCAGCGCACGACCGTGGCCGCGATGCGCAGCGAGTCGCGCAGCGGCCGGAAGTGCGACGAACGGTTGCCGTGGAAATAGAGGGTCGGGATCGGCACCGTGGCGATCCGCCGTCCCTGCGACAGGGCCAGCAGCAGCACCGAGAGCTCCATCTCGTAGCGACTCCCTTCCACCGACCGCACGATCTGCTCCAGGAAGGGCCGGTCGATGGCGCGGAAGCCGCTCTGGGTGTCGGCGGGACAGCCCGGGTAGACGCGGCGCAGGAAGGAGCCGGTCAGGGTGTTGCCGATCCGGCTGCGCAGCGGCATGGTGCAGAACAGCGCCCGCTCGCCGATCGTGAGGTCGGCCCCGTCGCGGCAGGCGGCGACCAGGCGCAAGATGTCGACGGGACGGTGCTGGCCGTCGCCGTCGAGCGTCACGACGACGTCGCACGGGCCCTCGCGCAGCGCCGCCCGGAACGCCGCCATCAGCGCCATCCCCTTCCCCTGGTTCGGCCGCAGGCCGAGCACCCGCACGCGCCCGCCGCTCTCCGCCGCCACCGCGGCCAGGACCTCTCCGGTGTCATCCGTCGATCCATCGTCCACGGCGATGACGCGCTGCGCGTGGGCGGCCGCCTCCTTCACCACCGGCCCGCACAGGTCCGCCACGTTGTAGCAGGGCACGACGCAGCAGATCGCCGGCCGCCCGGAGAGGGACTCCGGCGCCGGCGCGACCGCCGCCGCCGGGCCGCCGATCTGAAGCCACCCGGCCTCGTCGAAGAAGCCGAAGCGGCGCTCGACCTTGACGTACAGCCGCTCGGCCGGAGGCAGGGCGGCGCGCGGCACGATCACGGCGCCGCCCCGCCGGCGCCCCAGGAGCCGCGCCTGCCCCGCGACCGCGCCATCGCTCACCCTCCTGATGGGCACAGCACCCCGCTTCCATGCGAGGTCCACCGCCAGCGTCCCGCCGCGGCCGGCCGGGCCATCCGCGGCCAGGCGGAGCGTGGCGCGCCCGCAGGCGCCCAGGCGAGGCCGCAGCACGACTTCCAGGCGAAGATCCCCCTCCTCCACGCAGGCCAGGCGCACGGGATGGCGCTCGCTGCCGCACGCCGGACCGCCCTCGAGGTAGAACGTCTCGACGCGGCGCTGGGGAGACAGGAAATCCCCGCGGTGCACCGCCAGCTGCGTGCCGTGGCAGGCGATCGCCGCGCGCTTGCGCTCCCACTCCGCATCGCTCAAGTCCAGGCGGAGCCGCGCCGGCCCCGAGGGGAGCGGACCGCGCGTGTGGACCAGGTAGCCAAGGACGCGCGACGGCGCCCGCCCCGGCGCGAGGCGCGCGACGGCGCAGCGGGCCAGGATGTTGAGGGCGCTGTGGTCGGGGTGCAGATCGAAGAGCGACGGCAGCACGAGCAGCGTCGGCCGCCAGGCGTCGAACGCCTCGCGCAGCGGCGCGATCGCCTCCTCGCCACCGGAGGCGGCCAGGTCTCCGATCCCCTGGTCGGGGTAGCCGAGGAAGGCGGCGTCCGCCATCGGGACGCCCAGCCGCTCGAGCGCGGCGAGGGCCTCGGCGCGCCGCCGGCGGCCGAAGCGCTCGCGCTCCGGCGCTCCGATGCGCAGGCGGCGCTCCACCAGGCGCTGCGTCCAGGGGTTGTTCTCGCCGTCGGTCGCGAAGAGCACGCGCACCGCGGCGCCGGCCGCGAGGGCCCGCTGGAGCAGGCCTCCGGCCGCCAGCGAGTCGTCATCCGGGTGCGGGGCGACGACCATCACGCGGTCGTCCTTGCCGAGCGCGAGGACCTGGCTCATGGCCCGCCGTGCTTCATCGGTGCGGCATCCGGATCAATCGTTCGCGGTGAACGGCGAGAAACCTCTCTCGATCGCCTGCGCCCAGACCAGCGCCAGGCGTCCGGCGCCGGACGAAACGGTGAAGGCGTGCCGGCCGGCAGGCAGGAGGCGCGGGCCGGTGTACGGCGCGCCGTCCAGCAGGCCGGCGACCGCCCCCTCCCGCGCTACTATCGCATATCGCGCCGGGATCGTCACGTCGAACTCGACCCGCTCCCCCTGCTCCGGGCCGTCCGGGGGCGTCAGGAAGCGGCCCGCCACGCGCAACCGCCCCACGACCAGGTAGTTGTCGAGCAGGAAATGCTGTGTCCGGAGCGGCCAGCGCTCGACGACGTCCACCGCCACGCAGGCCCCCCGCGCCAGCGTCTCCTCCTGGATCCGCTCCGGCAGCCAGCCGCCGTTCATGCGCAGCTTGGTGATGGTCTCGAAGGCGTAGTACATCGGCCGCCGGCGGAAGACCGTCTCGCCCTTGAGGTCGAGCACGTAGTCCGCCGGATCGGTCAGGCGCAGCACTTCGGCGAGGAGCTCTCTCTGCGGGCCGGTGCCGTCGCGCCGCGGCGGCTCGCCCCGGACGAGGAGGCCGATCTCGAACAGGGCCATCGGAGCCAGGAGCCAGGCGCTGCCGCGCGCCCCGGCGGCCCCGAGGCGGAGACCGCGAACTCCCGCCAGCGCCTGCCAGCCCCGCTCCACGGCGCCGGCGAACAGGATCAGGACCAGCGGGTACCAGGGGAGCGTGTCCTGCCGCGTGAAGATCGGCCAGAGAAGGTGCAACGCCGCGAAGTAGAGGGAGGCGAGCAGCGCCAGGAAGGCGATCCCCTCCCTGCCGCCTCCGGGGCGCAGATGGCGCGCCACGAAGCGCGCGCCGATCACCGACAGGACCCCGATCAGGACGAAGACCAGGGCGCGCCGTGAGTGGCCCCATCCTTCCAGGCCCGGGACGCAGTTGTGCAGGACCGTCCCGTAGACAAAGGGCTTCAGGGCCCCGAGGGAGGCGAACAGGAGCGTCAGCGCCAGCGGCGGCGCCGCGGCGCCGGCGACGAAGAGCGCCAGGCGCGAACCGATGGCGCGCGGCGCCAGCGCCGCCAGCGCCTCGCGGAGGATCGCCCTGGCGCCGGCGCCCCGCGCCAGGACGAACGGCATGCAGAGCGCCGCGCTCGCGAGCGCCGCCACGAGCATCACCGACTTCAGTGACACAGAGAGCGCCAGGCCCAGGACCAGGCCGGCCGCCAGGCTGCGCCTCCCCGTCCAGGCCCCGCCCAGCAGGACGACCAGCATCAGGAACCAGAGCGCCATCCAGAGGACGTCGGTGCGGTACTCCAGCGACTCGAAGAAGAACACCGGCTCGAGCCCCGCCAGGAGCGCGGCCCACAGCCCGACCCGGCGCGAGAAGACGATCCGGCCGAGGGCGTAAGTGCCCCAGAGGCCGGCCAGGAAGAGCGGGATCATCGCCAGGCGCATGTCGTACAGGATGTCGGGGGTCTCCCCCAGGAACGCCACCAGGGGCGCGCTCAGCATGTGAAAGAGCGGCGTGTGGTTGTCGAAGATGTCGCGATACTGCACCAGCCCCTGCGTCCAGCCCCAGGCGACGTGCAGGTGCTGCGGCTCGTCGGAGTTGAAGGCGTAGTGGAAGACGTAGACCAGGCGCAGGGCGAGGCCCAGCGCGGCGATCAGGAGAAGGGCGGCGATTTCCGCCTGAGCGGGGGCGCGGTCCTCGAAGGCCGCGGGCCCCTCGACTCCCGGGCCCGGGCTGCCCTCCGTCGGCGTCACTTGCGCGCGGCGACCGCCGCGACCATGCGTCCTTCGAACTCCCCTTCGCGGCGGCGCAGGATGGAGAGCGGCGCGACCAGGTCCTCGAGCTCGCCGGGCTTCAAGAGGTAGTAGGGGTTGCTCGGCTTGCCTCGGAGCGCCTGGTCGATCGTGAAGGTCTCGTACAGGAGCAGCCCGCCGGCCTTCAGGGCGCGCCCGATCGCCGGGAACAGGGGCCGATGCAGGTAATGGACCACCAGGACGAGATCGTACGCCGCGTCCCCGAGCTCCGCCCCGGGAGCCTCGAGGTCGAGCCGCTCCCCTTCGAGGGCGAAGCCCAGGCGTCCCGCGGTCTCGCGCAGAGAATCGATCGCCGCGGCGTCGCGATCGACCGCCCGCACCTCGAGCCCGGCAGCCGCCAGGAGCAAGGCGTGGCGCCCCGCGCCGCACGCCAGGTCGAGCGCCCGCCCGCCGCGCGGCAGGAGATCGGCGTTCTGCACCAGCCACGAGGAGGGCCCGGCGGGGCCGAACGGATCTCCGGGGGTGAACTCGCGCGGCCCGCGCCAGACCGACAGGCCGCCGGCCAGGTTCAACACGCCCTCGTACCCGGCTTGCGCCAGGAAGCGGGCCGCGGCCACGCTGCGCACGCCATGCTCGCAATAGACCAGGATCGGCTTGCCGTCGCGCGCCAGCGTCGCCGCGGCGCAGGGGATCAGATCGACCGGCAGCAGGACCGACCCGGGGATGTGTCCCAGCCCCTGGTGCTCGTCCGGCGTGCGCACGTCGAGGAGGCGCACGGCGCCCTGGCGGACGAGCCGCTCGGCCTCCTCGGGCGGCAGAGTGCGGAAGGGCGGCGGCGCCGGCATGGCGCACAGATTACACCGGCACGGCCGGCGCGGGCTACCCGGTCGGGGGCGCGCCTGGGGTATCATGGCCCCTGCACTTCGTCACCGCGCGGAACGCGAGGAGGGGCCGATGGCACAGAACGCGGAAATCTTTTCGGCGCTGGAGGCGGGCGACGCGGGCCGGCTGGCGTCGCTGCTCGAGGCGGACCCGGGGATCGTCGAGGCCCGCAACGACGCCGGCGACTCGCCCCTCCTGGTGGCCGCGTATCACAAGCGCCGGGACCTGGTTGACTTGCTGCTGCGCAACGGCTCCGAGGCCAACCTGTTCGAGGCCTGCGTCATCGGGCTGGCCGAGCGCGTCTCCGGCCTCCTCGAGGAGGACCCTGCCCTGGCCCGGGCCTACAGCCACGATGGCTGGACGCCGCTGCACCTCGCCGCCTTCTTCGGCCAGGCGGAGGTCGTCCGCCTGCTCCTGCAGCGCGGCGCCGAGGTCGACGCCCGCTCCCGCAGCCAGAGATTCGCCCGCTCGAACACGCCCTTGCACGCGGCCGCCGCCAACGGCCAGGTGGAGGCCGCACGGCTGCTCCTGGCGGGCGGCGCCGACGCCAACGCCCGCGACGGCAGCGGCTACTCGCCCCTCGACCTGGCCGGCAGCGCGCGCAACGACCTGCTCATCATCCTGCTGCTGGAGAACGGGGCGCTCGCCCCCGGGGCATAGGCGCCTGGACCGTGGCGCGCCTGACCGTCGCGCGCCTTGCGCGCCGCGCCCCTTTTGGCTATCATCGGCGCACGGTTCCAGAAAGGAGGGTCCGCCATGATCTGCCGCCCGCACAAGCATCTTTTCGGCATCATCGCGTTGGTCGCCGCCGTCGCGGCCGGGACCATCCCGGCCGCCGCGCAGTCCACCGTTCCCACCGCTCCCACCGCTTCCGGCCCGGTCATCTATCGCCTCGACAAGGAGAGCACCTTCCAGCGCGGCTGCTTCGCGCCGTGCCTCTGCCCGGTCATGGAGCAGGCGCCGATGCGCGGCACCTTCATTCTGGGCGGCGGTGTCTACGACGGTCTGTTCACGACCTACAAGGTCAGCGACGTCAACTGGGTGGTGGCCCTGAACGGCACCGACGTGCGCATCACGGGTGGCGGCACCTACCGCATCGGCGGTGAGTTCGCCGTGCAGCAGGAGCTGGCGCTCGACCTGCAGGTGGGCGATGACCCGGTGCAGAAGTTCGACAGCGGCCTGATCACCGGATCCAAGGTGCCCTTCCCCGCCATCAGCCTGACCATCTCGATCCATGGACAAACCTGCTTCGACACGGTCCTCAACGTGAGCGCCTCCCCCGTGCCCCCCGACCAGATCCATCCCTACCGGCTGCTGGACGGGACCACCTTCCAGCGCGGCTGCTTCGGCGCCTGCGCCTGCGCCCTCGGGCCCAAGCAGCCGGTGATCGGCACCTTCTCACTGGTCGACCTGGAAACGAACAGCCTCTTCACCGAGTTCGCGGTGGTGAACGTGCGCTGGCTCGTGACGTCCACCTCCTCGACGACGGCCTCCGGCCTGCCGATCCGGGGCTTTGGAACGTACCGCTTCGGCGGGGAGTTCGCCCTGCAGCAGCGGCTGAGCCTCGATCTCCTGGTGGGCACCGAGCCGCTGACGCACTATGACAGCGGGCTGCAGAGCGGCGTGGCCTTCCCGCGCATCGACAGCCTGATCTCGATCAACGGCGGGGTCTGCCTCGACACGCTCATCGACGTGCATGCCGCCCCGCGGCGCTCCACGACGGTCCGGCCGTCCCTCATGGAGCCCTAGGAGCCTGTCCGGGGCACGGGAGGGAACGCCACCGCGATGCGCCCCGGCTCGACGAGGCGGCACCATCCGGCGCTTTCGCTCGCGGGGCTCTCGCTCCTGGCGCTTCACCTCGCGGGCGGCGCGAACGTCGGGCCCGGCCTCGCGGCGGCCCCCGCGGCCGGCGACGCTCCCGCGCCGCGACCCCCGGACGTCGACGCGCCGCCGCCCTTCGTGTTCAAGGACCAGTTCGGCCGCCAGGACGGCCCGGGGAGGCAGCGCGGCCGGGTGGTGCTGCTCCTCTACGGAGGGCCGGCCAGCGTGCGGCGGATGAGGGCCTGGGAGGAGCAGATCCTGGAGCACGGGGTGGAGCGGCCGGGCATCCTGAGGGTGATCGACGCGCGCAGCCTGCACGGGGTCAGGACCGAGGCCGAGGTGGACGAGCGGCTGCGACGCGCCGCCGCGCCCGGCGCGTCGATCCTGATCGACTGGAACGGGGACCTGGCCCGGGGCTATGGCTTCCCGCGGGCCGACGTTCTGGCGACGGTGCTCGACACGCAGGGCCGCTCGTGCGGCACGGTCACGGGCCCCGTCGAGCGGGAGGGGCTGTCGCGGATCCGCGCCACCCTGGCGCGCGTCGGTGGCGAGGGCTCCTGCCCTTGAGCCTGTCCCTGGAGAGGTTCGAGCACCCGGACTGGCTCTCGAACACCTACCTCGTGGCCGATGGAGACGGCGGGGCGGCCGTGGTGATCGACGGCGGCGGCCCCGTCGAGGGGCTGCTCGCCATGGTCAGGGCCCGGGGCCTGCGCGTGACGCACGTGCTCGACACCCATCGCCATCACGACCATGTGGCCGAGAACGCCCGCTTGAAGCGCGAGACGGGGGCGCGCCTGTGCGCCCACCGCCTCGACGCGCCGGCCATCGGCGGCATCGACGAGGCGCTCGAGGACGGACAGATCGTGCGCACCGGCGGGCTCGCCGTCGAGGTGCTCCACATCCCCGGCCACACGGCCGGCCAGGCGGCTTACCTGGTGAATGGCGCCGTCTGCTTCACGGGCGACACGCTCTTCCGCGGCTCGGTCGGGAGCACCACGGCGCCGGGCCACACCACCTTCGCGGATCTGCGCCGCTCGCTGATCGAGCGCCTGATGCGCCTGCCCGAGGGCACGCGCGTCGCCCCGGGGCACCGGGATCTCTCGACGATCGGCGACGAGCGGGCACGCAACCCGTTTCTCCGCGTGATGGAGGGGCGCGACCCGGAAGGAGACGCCCCCGCCCGCTACGGCGGCCGGGAGGCGCGGCTGGTCGTCTGGGCGCGCGATTACGACGGCGGCTTCAAGGCCTGGGTCCGCTTCCCCGACGGGAGCGAGGATACCATCCCGGGATCGAGGGTCGAGAGACTCTGAGGGCCAGGAGCCTGTCCGGGCACGGACTCAGGCCGGGGCCGGTCCGCGCGCGGCGCGCCGCAAGGAGCCCAGGACGGCCCAGGCCATGGCCGCCAGCCCCGCCAGATAGGCGGGCCAGGGGAAGGCCGACGGCCGGAGCCGGCTGAGCTCCTCGGCCGTGGCGGGGAGCGCGGCCAGCGCGTCCGCCATGAAGGCGTACAGCACCAGCAGGATCCCCGCCGCCGTGGCCCCCCATTCAAACCATCGCGGACGCAGCATGCGCCCCCGGTCGGAGGCGGCGACGGCCAGCCACCCGCCCGTCACCGCCAGGCAGGCGATCAGGATCGGGGCGAGCACCGGCCCCCACCACGGCAGCGGGATGAAGAACAGGATATCGGTGTCCAGGAGGGAGGCGGGCCAGCCGATCAGGAGGCGCAACCAGACGTAATAGAGAATGTCCCACAGCCCGAAGGCGAAGCAGGCCAGGCCGAGCCTCGCCTGGCGGGTGCCGCCGGCGGCCCAGCCGAGCGCCAGGAGCAGCACCAGGGTCGCCAGCTCTCTCCCCAGCTCGACCGCGGCAAGCCGCGGGTCGTAGGCCGGCACGTCCCGCACCAGATCGGTGATGCCGTAGATCGCGCGCAGGTAGACCACCGTCGCCGCTTCCAGGTAGGCCATCGCGAGCGCGAGGATCGCCGCCGGCCGGAGACGTCTGGCGTCCATGGGCACGCTCTCCAGTCTAACCCGTGGCGGCACCCTGAGGTACAATGCGCTCGATCCCGCAGGAGCGTTGACCCATGGGGCTTCTCGAGCGCATCCGGCCGCAGCCGGGCTGGAAAGACGCCGACCCGAAGGTGCGGCGGCAGGCCGTCCGTACACTGTCCGAGGCGGCGCTGCTCGCCGAGGTGACGCGCACCGATCCGGACGCCGAGGTGCGCGATGAGGCGACGGAAGGGCTGCTGCGCCTCGCCGAAGGGGAGGACGAGATGGCCGGCCTCGAGGCGCTCGCCGCCCTGCCCGACCCGAAGCAGCTCCTGCAGGTCGCCCGCGCCGCGGCGCGCGAGGCCGTGAGCCGCGCCGCCCTGGCCCGCCTGGCCGACCCGAAGGCGCTCGGAAGCGTCGCCCGGCACGGCCGCCACGGCGCCATCCGCCTGGAAGCGCTGCGACGGCTCGGCGATCCGGACGAGGTCGCCGCGGTGGCGCAGCGGAGCCCTCACGATGACGCCGCCCTCGCGGCGCTCGAGCGCTTCGCCGCGGAGCCGCAGGAGGAGGCCGCGCGCATCGCGGCCATCGCCGAGAACGCCCGGAGCGCCGTCGCGAAGCGGCGCGCCCGCATCCTCGTGCACGAGATCGGCATCGCCACCGGCCACCCCGCCGGACCACCCCCGAAGACCGACCGCCGCAAGCAGCAACGCCTGTGCGAGCAGGCCGAGTCCTTCGCCCGCTCGCAGGACTGCGAGCCGCTGGGCGTGCGGCTCTCGGAGGCCGAGGATGCCTGGATCGCCCTGCTGCCCGGGGTGGACGAGGACCTGCACGAGCGCTTCACGGCCGCCTGCCGGAAGGGGCGCGAGCGCCTGGCGCGCAACCTGACCGAGCGCGCCGAGCGCGATCGCCTGGAGCGCGAGCGGGCCGACCTGGTGGCGCGCCACCTCGCCCCTCGCGGGGCGCTGTGCGAGGCGGTCGAATCGGCCGAGGGCGAGGAGGCCCCGCGCCGGCTGGAGGAGTCGCGCTGGGCCTGGGATCGTCTCGAGCCGGCCGAGGCGGCCGAGGGCTGGGTGGCCGGCCAGGCGCGCGCCCTTGCCCGCCGCTTCGAGGAGGCCTGCACCGCCTGCGAGCGACGTCACGCGGCCCGGCTGAAGGAGCAGGACGACGCCCGGCTCCAGGCGGAGAGCGCCGCCGCGCGCCGGGAGCGCGCGCGGCGCGACGAAGAGGATTCCGCGCGCCGCGCCGCGAACGCCGCCCGCCTGCGCCGGCTGGGCGATCGCGTCGAGCGCCTCCTCGGCGGAGCCGCCGGCGCGGCCGGGTCGGCGGGCAAGGAGCCGAGCCTGAACAAGGCGGAGCCGGCGCTGCGCGATCTGAGAGCGGCGCTCGACGACCTGCCGCCGCTTCCCTCCCGTCGCGAGCACCGGGAGCTGCTGGAGCGGCTCAAGACGCTGGGCGCCGCCCTGGCGCCGAAGGTGAAGGAGCTGCGCGAGGCGGAGCGCTGGAAGCGCTGGGCCAACGCGACCGTGCAGGAGGAGCTGTGCGCCCGCGCCGAAGCCCTGCGCGAGATCGCCGACCCGGCCGAGGCGGCGCGGCAGATCCCCGAGCTGCTGGAACGGTGGAAGACGGCCGCCGAGGTCTCGAAGGACAAGGCGCAGGAGCTCTGGCTGCGCTTCAAGGGGGCGCGCGACGAGGCGCTGGCGCGCCTGGAGGCCTACCATGTCGAGCAGGCGGCGCGCAAGCAGGCGTTGTGCGAGCAGGCCGAATCGCTCGCCGCCTCGACCGAATGGGCCAGGACGGCGGAGGCCATCAAGCGCCTGCAGGCGGAGTGGAAGACGGTCGGGCCCGCGCCGCGCGGCCACGAGAAGGCCTTGTGGGAGCGTTTCCGCAAGGCGTGCGATCGGTTCTTCACGCGCCGCGACGAAGATCTCGACAAGCGCAAGGAGGAGTGGGCCAGGAACCTCGAGAGCAAGGAGGCGCTCCTCGCTCGCGCGGAGGCCCTCGCCGTTTCCACCGACTGGAAGGCGGCCGCCGACGCGATCAAGCGGCTGCAGGCCGAATGGAAGACCCTCGGCCCCGTGCGTCGCAGCCAGTCCGAAGCGCTCTGGCGGCGCTTCCACGCCGCCTGCGATCGCTTCTTCGAGCGCTACAAGCGCCGCGACCAGATCGATCTCGAGGCCAGCGTCGCGGCGCGCGAGGCGATCCTCACGGAGCTGCAGGGCCTGGGCGCGGCGCCGCCCGCGGAGGCCGCCGAGGCGCTGCTCGAGACGCTGCGCGCCCTGCGTAAACGCTGGCAGCAGGCCCCGACGCTGCCGCGCGAGCGCGCGGCCGCCCTGGGTGAGCGCTTCAACGCCGCCCTCGGCAGGCTGCTGGCCGCCCGTGCGGACGACGTCAAGGACACCGACTTCGACGCCCAGGCCAACCTCGGCAAGATGGAGGACCTCTGCGCGCGGCTGGAGCGGCTCCTGCCGGGCGGGCCGGCCGCCGACGAGTCCCTCTCCCCCGCCACCCGCCTGGCCACGATGTGGCGCGAGAGGATGGCCGCCAACACGATCGGCGGCAAGGGGTCGGACGAGGCGCGGCGGCGCGCCCAGGCCGAGGAGGTCCGCAAGGCCCGGGCGTCGTGGGAACGCATCGGTTACGTCAGCGAGGAGGCGCGCCGCGCGCTTGCGGCGCGCTTCGAGGAGGCCTGCCGGCGCCTGGCGCCGAAGACGGAGAGAGCATCGTGAAAACGATCAGGAACAAGACACCCCGGCCGATCCGCATCACGCTCGCCGGCGGCAAGGTACTGCACCTCGGACCGGCGCGCACCGGGCAGATCGGGGACGAGGCGGTCACCCGCCCGTCGGTGCAGGCGCTCCTCCAGGCCGGGACGATCGAGGTCATCGACGAAGGCGGGGGGCCGTCCGCGGGCCCCGGTCCGCAGCGCGGCGGGCCCGTGGCCACGCGCGGCCACCACCGGCCCGACACCGGCACGGGACACAAGGGCGACCGATGAAACGACGAGGGGGAGGGCCGGACCACGGGCGCTCCCGGCGCCGTGGCGGCCGGGGAGGGTCCTGGGCGGGAATCGCGCTTCTGGCGCTGGGCCTCGGCGGGCCCGCTTCCGTCCG
>QHXZ01000043.1:15786-20376 GCA_003223165.1 Acidobacteriota bacterium | reverse complement strand
CGCCCTCTCAGGCCGGCTACCCATCGTAGCCTTGGTGAGCCGTTACCTCACCAACTAGCTAATGGGACGCGGGCCCCTCCCCAGGCGCCAACTTTCATGAAGAGGTCAGCTTTGGGCACGAAGTCCGAAGACCCCGTGTCGTCATCCGGTATTAGCCCGCCTTTCGGCAGGTTATTCCGAACCCAAGGGTAGGTTACCCACGTGTTACTCACCCGTTCGCCACTGTACCGGGGGTCTTGCGACCCCTTTCTCGTGCGACTTGCATGTGTTAGGCACGCCGCCAGCGTTCGCTCTGAGCCAGGATCAAACTCTCCAATTGAAGTCTAAGCCCCGAAGGGCCTTGTCTTCGGTAGTGGGTTGCTTGACCTGTCTGAATTGGTCTTGCTGAAGACTCAGAATCGGAACGGACGCACTATTCAGTTTTCAAAGAGCAGTTTTCGCGAGGGGCGTATTCTAGGCGAGCCGGCGCGGCCCTGTCAACCCCCCTCCGGGATTATTTTCCGCTTGATTGGCTGCCCGTCCTTAGTATATGATTCGGCTCTGGATAGGCCTCAGTGGGCTCGCGGCGCGCCCACTTTTTTATTTTAGGGGGGGCCGGACGGCCCGGAGCGATCCGGGCATGTTCTTAAGGTGTGCGTCCATGGCGGGGCAGACGGTGGAACGTGTCCGCGAGATGGCGGCGCGGATTCTGGAGTACGCCGGGATGGAGCTGGTCCATCTCGAGATGAAGAGGGAGCCCGGGGGGTGGATCCTGCGCCTGTTCATCGACAAGGAGGGTGGGGTGACGCTCGACGATTGCTCGTCGATCAGCCGGCAGCTCTCGGCCCAGCTCGACGTCGAGGATCCGATCGAGCAACGTTACACCCTGGAGGTCTCGTCCCCCGGCCTTGACAGGCCCCTGTTCAACGAGCGTGACTACGCGCGCTTCGCTGGACGGAAGGTGCGCGTGTCCACCTTCGCGCCGATCGACGGGCGGAGAAATTTCATCGGTCGGCTGGACGGCCTCGT
This sequence comes from Acidobacteriota bacterium, assembly GCA_003223165.1. GTDB lineage: Bacteria > Acidobacteriota > Polarisedimenticolia > Gp22-AA2 > Gp22-AA2 > QHXZ01. Next base: position 19,368 of record QHXZ01000043.1, on the reverse strand, counting down.
GGACGGAGCCGTCCGCCTGACCCTGGAGGGGGATCGCCAGGTCGCCATCCCCCGCCAGCAGGTGGCCAAGGCAAGGCTGGAAGTCGAGATCGACTAGACAGAGCACGGGCGGAACGAGAGGGCGCGACGCATGAGCAACGAGCTCTTCCAGGCCATCGAACAGGTCGGCCGCGAGAAAGGCATCGAGGTCGACATCATCATCCAGGCGGTCGAAGACGCCTACGCCGCTGCAGCCAAGAAATATTTCCGCACCAAGGAGGATCTCGGGGCCCGTTTCGATCGGGACAGCGGTGCGTTGGCCGTGTTCGCCCGCAAGAAGGTCGTCGACGAGGTGACGAACCCCGACCTGGAAATCAGCCCCGGCGACGCGGAGGGGCTGGCGCTGCCGGCCAGCGAGGAGGGGATCGTGGAGATCCCCAAGCCGCGCGAGGAGCTTCTGCACCTGGGGCGCATCGCCGCCCAGGCGGCCAAGCAGATCATCTTCCAGAAGGTGCGCGAGGCCGAGCGGGACAACATCTACAAGGAGTACGCGGGACGGATCGGCGAGCTGATCAACGGCGTCGTGAAGCGCTTCGAACGCGGCAACATCATCGTCGACCTGGGCCGCACCGAAGCCCTGCTTCCGAAGAAGGAGCAGTCCAAGGCCGAGCGCTACAGTCAAGGCGACCGGATCCGCGCCATCATCGTCGAGGTGGACCGCAACGCCAAGGGGCCACAGGTGATCATCTCGCGTACCGACGAACGCCTGCTCATGAAGCTCTTCGAGATGGAGGTCCCGGAGATCTATGACGGGACTGTGGTCATCGAGCGCGCGGTCCGCGACCCGGGCGATCGGGCCAAGGTGGCCGTGCGCTCCAAGGACAGGGACGTGGACCCGGTGGGCGCCTGTGTCGGCATGAAGGGGTCGCGTGTCCAGTCGATCATCCGGGAGCTGCGCGGCGAGAAGATCGACATCGTGCAGTACTCCGAGGACGTCTCCACCTTCGTCACCAACTCCCTGAATCCCGCGAAGATCAACCGCGTGCAGTTGACCGATCCCGACAACAAAGGCCTCGAAGTGGTGGTGGACGACGAGCAGCTGTCGCTGGCGATCGGCAAGAAGGGGCAGAACGTGCGGCTCGCCTCGCGCCTCGCCGGCTGGAAGATCGACATCAAGAGCGAGCAGGAGAAGAAGAAGGAAGTCGAAGCCGAGATGGAACGCATGGCCCGGGACGCGCGGGAGATGGAGAGCCTCGAGGGCGTGGGAGAGAAGACCATACAGCGCCTGATGGAGAGCGGCCTGCGCAGCCTGGACGCCATCTTCGAGGCCCAGATCGAGGGACTCACTCAGGTCCAGGGGATCGGCCCGAAGACGGCGGAGAAGATCCTCGCCGCGGCCGAGGCCGGCCTGCAGCGCCGCGCGGAGCGCGAGGAGGCCGAGCGCCTTCAGGCGGAGCAGGAGGCCGAGGAGGCCGCCCGCCTGGCCGAGGAGGCCGCGGCCCAGGAGGCCGCGGCGGCGGAGCAGGCGGCCGCCCAGGAGACCGCACCCGAGGGCGGAAACGGCTCCGACACCTCCTCCTTCGAGGACCAGGACGCCATGCAGGAAGGCGGCGCCGGGGTGGCGGAGGCGCACGAAGGGGCCGAGGCTGCCGGGCAGGATGCCCCCGAGGATTCCTCGGCGCAGGAGCAGGAGGCGCCGACCGCCCCTCCCGATCCGGGATCGCTGGAGGGCGGCACCCAGGAGCAGCGGGAGGACGAGTAGATGGCCAAGATCCGGGTCGGGCAGGTCGCCAAGGAGCTGGGCATCAAGGTCGCCGACGCCCTTGCACTTCTCAAGAAGGTGGGAGTCGAAGCCAAGTCGAACCTGAGCACGGTCGACGAGGAGGTCGTCGGTCGGCTGCGGCCCATCATCGGCTCCGCGCCGGGCGCACCACCCCCATCCGCGGCCCACGCGGCGACCCCCAAAGCCGCTGTGGCGGCCCGGGGCGGCCCGGTCGCGGCCAAGGCGAAGATCGTGGCCCCCACGGTGCGCCCCGCGCCAGGCGTGGCACCGGCCGCACGCGCCGGATCCGCGGCGGCCCCGACGGCGCCCAAACCGCCCGCCGTTCCGGCGCAGGCGCCGCCGCCGAAGGCTGTTCTCCGCCCCGGCACCGTTCCACCCAGACCGTATCAGGCACCCACGGCGGCCACCCGGCCGGCCGGGGAAACGTCACGGCAAGCGCCCACGAGCCATCCTTCCACGCTGGCGAAGGGCGCTCCGTCCATGGCGCGCCCGGCGGTCCCGCATGCGCAGGGCATGCCCGCGCCGCGGCCCGCGGTCCCCAAGGGGCCACCCGGCACCGCCCCTCTCAGGCCCGGCCTGGTCCCATCGCCGGCCCGACCCGTATCGCCTGCGGCCCTCCGTCCGGCCCTCCGTCCCATGAGCGTGCCCGGGCGGCCCGTCACCGGTCCGGCCGGCCAGGTGCGTCCTCCGGCCCCGGGCGCCCCCGCCACCCACCGCCCTGCAGCGGGGGCACGTCCTGCCGGAGCCGCCTCGCCACCGCCCCTGCGCCAGGTCCCTGGTCAGCCACTGCGGCGGCCGGCGGTCTCCTCGCCGTCTCCGTCCGCGGCACGGTCCACCGCGGGCACGGCCCAGGCCGTGCGCCACGAGCCGGCGCTTCCACCGCCGGTGCCGCGGCCCGTCGCCCCTCCACCGCCTCCCCTGCCGGAGATGATGAAGGACATCACCATCACCGAGGGGGTGACGGTCAAGGAGCTGTCCGAGAAGATGGACCGCAAGGCCAAGGACATCATCACGAAGCTCCTTGGCAAGGGGATCCTGGCGACCATCAACCAGCCCCTCGACACGGCGGTCGCCACGGAGATTTGCCGCGAGTTCGGCTTCAATGCCAAGGTCGTCACGTTCGAGGAGGAGGTGGCCCAGGAGGAAGCCAAGGATGCGGTGGCGGGCGATCTCAAGCCGCGCGACCCCGTGGTGACCATCATGGGCCACGTCGATCACGGCAAGACCTCGCTGCTCGACGCCATCCGCGAATCGAACATCGCGGCCGGGGAAGCGGGCGGCATCACGCAGCACATCGGCGCCTATCACATCCGGCGCAAGAACCGCGGAGTGACCTTCATCGACACGCCGGGCCACGAGGCGTTCACCATGATGCGCGCCCGCGGCGCGCGGGTCACCGACATCGTGGTGCTGGTGGTCGCGGCGGACGACGGCGTGATGCCTCAGACCGTCGAAGCGATCCACCACGCCCGCGCCGCCGGCGTGCCGCTCGTCGTGGCGATCAACAAGGTCGACAAGCCGGGGGCCAATCTCGACCGTGTCAAGAAGCAGCTCTCGGACCAGTCTCTCCTGGTCGAAGACTGGGGCGGCGACGTGGTGGCGGTGCCGATCTCCGCGAAGCAGAAGACCGGCATCAACGAGCTCCTGGAGATGATCCTGCTGGTGGCCGACATCGGTGATCTGAAGGCGGACCCGACGAGCCAGGCATCGGGGACGATCCTCGACGCCCGTCTGGACAAGTCAAGGGGGCCGGTGGCGACGATCCTGGTGCAGCGCGGCACCCTGCGCGTGGGCGACCCGTTCATCGCCGGAGCCGTCCA
>QHXZ01000043.1:0-15714 GCA_003223165.1 Acidobacteriota bacterium | reverse complement strand
GTCTCGAGGGAGTGCCCCGCGCCGGGGATCTTTTCCAGGTGCTGGAGGAAGAGTGGAAGGTCCGGCAGATAGGGGCCTTCCGCCAGCAGAAACTGCGCCAGGAGGCGATGGCAAAGTCGTCCCGGCTGACGCTCGACCACCTCTACCAGCAGATCAAGGAAGGGATGGTGAAGGAGCTGCCTCTGGTCGTCAAGGCCGACGTGCAGGGATCGGTCGAAGCGCTCAGCAAGACGCTGAACGATTTGCCGTCCGACAAGGTCAAGATCCGCGTCATCCACGCCGGATCCGGGGCGATCACCGAAACCGACGTGCACCTGGCCTCCGCCAGCAACGCCATCATCATCGGGTATAACGTCCGCCCGGAGCGCAGCGCACAGGAGCTGGCCGAGAAAGAGGAGGTCGACATCCGGCTCCACTCGGTGATTTACGACATCACCAACGAGATCAAGAACGCCATGGTCGGCCTCCTGGAGCCCGAGTCGAAGGAGGTCTATCTCGGGCGTGCCGAGGTGCGGCAGATCTTCAAGGTGCCCAAGGTCGGCACGATCGCCGGTTGCCAAGTGTCGGATGGCCGCATCGCGCGCAGCGCGGAGATCCGGCTGCTGCGCGACAACGTCGTCGTCCATACGGGGAAGGTCGGCTCCCTCAGGCGCTTCAAGGACGATGCGAGCGAGGTGAAGGCGGGTTACGAGTGCGGCATCGGCCTCGCCAACTACAACGACCTGAAGGTCGGCGACGTGATCGAGGCGTTCCGGATCGAGAAGGTCGCGGCCAAGAGCCTCTAGCCCGTGGACCACACTTCCCTGAGCGTGGGCCTCTGCGTCATCCAGATCCATCTTCCCGGGGTGTCCTCGCTCAAGGAGAAGCGCCAGGTCCTGCGCAGCCTCAAGGACCGGCTGAGGCAGCATTACAACGTTTCGGTGGCGGAAGTCGACCACCAGGACCTGTGGCAGCGCGCCACCCTGGGGATCGTCGGGATCGCCTCCGCCCGGGTGCCGCTGGAGCAGACCTTCGCGTCGATCCAGGGCGAGGTCGAACGGCGCGTTCCCGGCGACGTCCTCAGCTGCGACCTGGAGTACATTTCCTGAGGGCCTTCCGCTGAGCACCCGGACCGAGAGGGTCTCCGACCTCATCAAAGACGAGATCTCCACGCTGCTGCTGCGTGAGGTGCGCGATCCGCGGGTGGGGTTCGTGACCATCACGGGGGTCGCTGTCAGCCCCGACTTGCGGAGCGTGCGGGTGTTCGTCAGCGTCCTCGGCGCCCCCGAGGCGCGCCGCGCGTCCGTCGACGCCCTCAACAGCGCGGCCGGCTTCTTCCGGCGCAGCGTCTTCAAGGTCCTGCGCCTGCGCCACGCCCCGAGCATCGCCTTCGAGCTCGACGAATCCCTCGATCGCGGCGAGCGGATCGAGGAGACCCTCCGGAAGATCCACCAGGACGAGGCGGCGCGCGCCGGGGACGAGGAGGAGTAGATGGGAAGCCTGGACGGGGTCCTGGCGCTCGACAAGCCCGAAGGGCCGACGTCCCACGATATGGTGGCCCTGGCCCGCCGCGCATTGGGGGTGCGGCGCATCGGTCACGCCGGAACACTCGATCCGATGGCGACCGGCCTCCTGGTCTTGATGGTCGGCAAGGCCACCCGCCTGGCCACCCTGCTGTCGGGCGTGGACAAGACCTACCGCGGCACGCTGACGCTGGGCCTCGCCACCGACACCTACGATCGCGACGGCGCCCCCGCGGGGCCTCCGCGGGAGGTCCGCGTGAGCGAGGCGGCGCTGCGGGAGGCGGTGCAGGGGTTCCGGGGCACCCTTTCCCAGGTCCCGCCGGTCTTCTCGGCGAAGAAGGTCCACGGAACGCCGATGTACCGCCTGGCCCGCCGCCGCACTCCGGTCACGCCGGTTCCCGCGCAGGTGACCTTCCGGCGCATCGACCTCATCCGCTTCGAGGGCGCCCTCGTGGAGTTCGAATCCGAGGTCTCGGCCGGAACCTATCTGCGGGCGTTCGCGCACGACCTGGGCGAGACGCTGGGATGCGGGGCCCACCTCAGCTCCCTGCGCCGCCTCGCCGCGGGACCGTTCAGCGTGGAAGGGGCGCTGCGCCCCGACGAGCTGCGGGCACTGGGACGGGAGGCCGCCACGCGCATCGTGCCGATGGAGGAGATCCCGCTGGGCCTGCCGACGCTGGTGCTCACGGCCGCCGGCACCCACGCCCTGCGCCACGGACGCCCTTGCAGCTTCAGCGAGGTCGCCGCGCCCGGCCCTCCCCTGCCCCCGGGGCGCTGCCGCCTCAAGGGGCCGGAGGGACGCCTGCTGGGGATCGGGGAGGTCCTCCTGCAGGCGCCTTCGGAGGCGCGCCCGGTCGTCCGTCCGCGCATCATTTTCCCTTGAGCCCTTCCCTGGCCTTGCTTTACAGTGAAGAGGCGCTTGTGCTAGAGTCGCCGCGGTCATCGGGGCCCGAGTGGCCTCGGGAGGGCACGAGGAGGCGCATGGCGCTCAGCAAGGAACGCAAGACAGACATCATCACCTCGTACCGCACCCACCCGATGGACACCGGTTCCCCCGAGGTCCAGATCGCGATCCTGAGCCAGAGGATCGAGGACCTCACCCAGCATTTCTCCCAATTCGCCAAGGACCATCACTCGCGCCGCGGCCTGCTGAAGATGGTGGGAACGCGCCGCCGCCTCCTGGATTACCTCAAGGACAAGGACGCGGAGCGCTACCGGGGCCTGATCAAGAAACTCGGGATCCGCAAATAGGAGGGCCGGATTCCCGCACGCGCGCGCCCGCACGCGGGTCGTTTCACGGGAGGCGTTCCATACAATCTGAGTACGGAGACGGGGACGAGCTCAAGGGTATTCCCTACGGCATCATCATAAAACCTCATACACCAATACCCTTCCTCACGCCCCCCCTCATCCGAACGCAGAGATCCCGGCGGCGATCCGCTGGCCCCCGTGACCGCGCGCTAGACCAGCCTTCCCCGTTCCGTCCCCGGCGCTCGAGTGCGCCCACGGGGCCCGGGTGGCGGCGAGTCCGCTCGATGCGGCCGCACCGCCCCCGTTTCAGGAGGATGACTTGACCACGACACGCAACCTGGAATTCGGCGGCAGGACCTTCACCATCGAGACCGGCAAGGTGGCCAAACAGGCCGACGGCTCGGTCACGGTGCGCTACGGCGACACCGTGGTCCTGGTGACCGCGACCGCGGACCGGCGCGAGAAGCAGGGCATCTCCTTCCTGCCTCTGACCGTCGATTACCGCGAGAACACCTATGCCGCCGGCAAGATCCCGGGCGGCTTCTTCAAACGCGAGGGCCGCCCGAACGAGAAGGAGACCTTGACGTCGCGCCTGATCGACCGACCGATCCGGCCTCTCTTCCCGAAGGGCTGGGCCTGCGAGACGCAGGTCATCGCCCTGGTGCTCTCGGCCGATCTCGCCAACGACCCCGACGTCCTGGCGGTCACCGGCGCCTCGGCGGCGCTGTACATTTCCGATGTCCCCTTCTCGACCCCGATCGCCGCCGTGCGCGTCGGTCTCGTCGACGGCCAGTTCGTCCTGAACCCCACCTACGAGCAGATGGAGAGCAGCCGTCTCGACCTGGTGGTGGTCGGCAGCGCCACCGAGGTGGTGATGGTCGAAGCGGGCGCGAGCGAAGTCTCCGAGCGCGAGGTCCTGGACGCGATCTGGTTCGGGCAGGAGCAATGCCGCGCCCTGGTCCAGCTTCAGGAAGAGTTGCGACGCGAGGTGGGCCGCGCCAAGCGCGAAGTGAAGGTCAAGACGGCCGACGCCGAGCTCGCCCGCCAGATCGAGGCGGCCTGCTCCGAGCGGCTCTACCAGGCGATGAAGATGCCCGTGAAGATCGAATCCTACCGGGCCGTGGCCGCGATCGAGGAGGCGCAGATCGCTTCCATTCCCGAGGACCAGCCGCAGCGCCGCCAGGAGGCCGCCGCCATCCTGCACGACCTGCACAAGACGATCGCCCGGCGCGAGCTGCTGGAGGCCCGGCGGCGCTTCGATGGCCGCGCCCACAACCAGATCCGACCGGTCACCTGCGAGGCCGGAGTCCTGCCGCGCACGCACGGGTCGGCCTTGTTCACGCGCGGCGAGACGCAGGCCCTGGTCACCTGCACCCTCGGGACCTCGGAGGACGTCCAGCGTCTCGACTGGCTCGAGGGCGAATCGGAGAAGCGCTTCATGCTGCACTACAACTTCCCGCCCTTCTCCGTCGGGGAGGTCAAGTTCCTGCGCGGGCCCGGGCGCCGCGAGATCGGGCACGGGGCGCTGGCGGAGCGCGCGCTGCTGCCGATGATGCCCGACCAGGACGAGTTCCCCTACACCATCAGGCTGGTCTCCGACATCCTGGAGTCCAACGGCTCCTCCTCCATGGCCTCGATCTGCGGCGGATCGCTCTGCCTGATGGACGCGGGGGTCCCGCTGCGTTCCGCGGTGGCGGGGGCGGCGATGGGCCTGGTGAAGGAGGGCGACAACTACGTCATCCTCACCGACATCGCCGGCGTCGAAGATCACTACGGCGACATGGATTTCAAGGTCGCCGGCACGCGCGAAGGGATCACGGCCCTGCAGATGGACATCAAGATCCAGGGGATCAGCAAGTCGATCATGGACCAGGCCCTGGCGCAGGCGCGGGAAGGCCGGCTCTACATCCTGGACGTCATGGACCGCACCCTGGCCCGCCCGCGCGCCAGCATCTCGAGCTTCGCGCCGCGCATCTTCACCATTCGCATCAACAAGGACAAGATCCGCGAGGTGATCGGACCGGGCGGCAAGATGATCCGCTCGATCATCGAGCGGACCGGCTGCAAGATCGACGTGGAGGACGACGGTCGGATCCACATCGCCTCCGTGGACGAGGACTCGGCGCAGAAGGCGATCGAGATCATCAAGGAAATCACCGCCGAGGCGGAACTGGGGAAGATCTACACCGGCAAGGTCACGCGCATCGTCAATTTCGGGGCCTTCGTCGAGATCCTGCCCGGCATGGAAGGGCTGCTGCACATCTCCGAGCTGGCCGAGCACCGGGTCAAGGAGGTCCAGGACGAGATCAAGGAAGGCGAGGAGATCCAGGTCAAGGTGATCGAGGTCGATGGCGATCGGATCCGCCTGAGCCGCAAGGCCGTGCTGCGCGAGAAGCGAATCGAGCGCGGCGAGCCGGCGCCCGAGGGGGCGTCGGAGAGCGGCGCCGCGGCCGCCTCCGGCTCCGGCGGGCGGCGCCCCTTCGGCGGGGGTGGGGGTCACGGACGTCGGCACCAGTCCTCGCGCCACCGCTAGAAGCCGGGTCAAGGCCGGGTTCGGAGGGGAGCGTGAAGCTCGGCGACTGGCTGGTGAGCAAGGGCAAGATCACTGAGGATCAGCTTGCCCGTGCGCTGCACGATCAGTCGTTCTTCGGCGAGCGGCTCGGCACGAGCCTGATCAAGCTGGGATTCGTCGACGAGGACACGCTCGGCGAATACCTGGCCGACATCTCGCGCACCAGGTACGCCCCCGCCCAGCAGCTGGAGAACATCCGGCCCGAGGTCATCGCCACCGTCCCTCCCAAGCTGGCCGCCAAGTACCGCATCGTGCCGATCGCCATCCAGGGGCGCAAGCTGCACCTGGCGATGCGCGATCCGAAGGACCTGATCGCCCTCGACGAGATCGCCTTCCTGACCGGCCTGTCGATCGAGCCGTACGTCGCGACCGAAGGGCGGCTGGTCCGGGCCATCGAACGCTATTACCAGATCACCCTCGGGACGAAGACGATTCCCGTGGCCGGTGGCCCGGAGGACTTGCCGCGTCCCAGGGCGGGGGCGCGCCCGCAACCCTCTTCTCCTCCGCCCCCGGCGAAGGGGCCCGAGGTCGGGCTGGACGGCCTGCCGCTCGATGCCGAGGCCGACACCTTCGACCAGCCGTTCGTGACCTCGCGCAGGGGAGCGGCCCCGGGCGGGCAGGAGCCTGACGAGCCGCTCCCCGCCTCTCTCGATGCCTGGCGCGCGGCGCGGGAGGAAGTCCCCTTGGATCTTCCCCAGGTCGCGCCCGCGGGGACCGCCAAGGGAACGGTCACCGCCCTCCCGCAACGGCCGGCGGAAAACGCGCCGGCCGCCGTCGGGGCGGCCGATCCATCCTTCCGCAGGACGGGCCCCGCGGCGGCCGCCGCCCTGGCCCCTCCGGTTCCGTTCCCGGCGAGGACCATGGAGGCCGTCTCGGAGAGGCTCCGGGCGGCCGAGACCCGGGACGAGATCTTCGACGCCGTGCTGGAATTCACCGCGGCCCGATTCCGCCGGGCCGCCCTGTTCGTCATCCAGCAGGACCGGGCGCTCGGCTGGAGCGGCCGTGGCGAGGGCCTGTCGCCTGCGCGCATCCGCAACGTCACCGTGCCGTTCGATCGGCCCTCGCTGTTCGTCTTCTTCCGCACCGGCGGGGATTACTTCTACGGCCCCGTCCCGGACCTGCCCGCCAACGCACGCTTCTACCTCGACCTTGGCTGCCCTCCCCCGGCGCGCGTGCTGCTGGTGCCGCTGACGATCAAGGAGAGGCCCTCGGTGATCCTCTATGCCGACAACGGGCCCGACACGGCGGCGGTCCCGGACGTGCAGCTCTTCCGCCGCCTCCTCAGCAAGGCCGCCCTGGCGCTCGAGGTGCTGATCCTCAAGAACAAGATCGTGATGATCTGAGGCGGGTCGCCGGGTCGGAGGATCAGCCTTGCAGCTTGTGGTCGTGGATCTTGTGACGGAGCGTGTTGCGGTGGACGCCCAGCGAGCGCGCCGCGCGTGAGCGATTGCCGCCGCTCTTCTCGAGGGCAGCCAGGATGAACTGCCTCTCGAACTCCCGCACCGCCTGCTCCAGGCGAATGCCGCTCTCCAGAAGGTCGTCCACGATCTTCTGGAGCCTGACGCGCAACGCCCACCTCCGGGACGTGGCCGGCCGCTTGTCATCACTTGGCGGGGGCGCGACCATGTTTCTCTTGGGGAACCCGCAGTCTACCACAGGCCGGCCCGCGGACCGATGAGCGGCCCCACCCCTTCCCCGCTGGGCGACGAGGACCGGCTTCTCCTGCTCGACCTGGCCCGCCGCGCGCTGGTGGCGCGAGTCGGAGGCCATCCCCTTCCCGGGCCGCCGGAAGCGCCGCCCCGGCTGCTCGAGCCGCAGGGCGCCTTCGTGACCCTGCGCCTTGGCGGCGACCTGCGCGGCTGCATCGGCATGCTGGAGGCGGGGCAGTCGCTGGCCGGAGCGGTGGTGCGCTGCGCCGCCGCCGCGGCCGCCGAGGACCCCCGTTTTCCTCCCCTGCGGCCCGCCGAGGCCGGGGAGGTGCGCATCGAGATTTCGGCCCTCGAGCTTCCCTTCCGCGTGACCGATCTGTCCCAGGTCGAGATCGGACGGCACGGCCTGCTGGTGAGCCGGGGGAACCGTCGCGGGGTGCTCCTCCCCCAGGTGGCGGTGGAGCAGGGATGGGACCTGAAGACGTTCGTGGAGGAAACCTGCCTGAAGGCGGGGCTGCCGCCGGACGACTGGACGCGGGGAGCGCTGCTCGAGGCGTTCGGCGCCCAGGTCTTCGGGGAGGGCGCCGCCTCGACGGAGCCTAGTGGACCTCCACCTCGTCACCCACCTCGATCTCCCGCACCGCGTAGATGATCTTGGCCGTGGCGGTGTTCTTCTCGGTGGTCAGGATGACCAGCTGGCCGATGATCTTGGCCGGGTACTCGTTGTGGTAGTCGTGCCGGTACTCGGGCGTCTCGTACCGCTGGTTCCGCCAAGTGTAGTCGTACTTCACCGCGCTGTATTTGTCGTACGCCAGGTTGGGCAGGAAGACGGTGAGGTAGTCGCCCGCCTGCAGCCCGTCCTCGAACCCGAGGTCGACGTCCACGATGTGCCCGGTCCCCACCCTCTGCGTGTCGTCCTTGACGTGCACGATGTAGCCGGTCGGCTTGCCCTCCGAGAGGACCTGCAGGCGGTCGAACGGAGGCGCCGGCTTGGCGGGGAGCTTGGTGACCTTGAGGGGCACCAGGTCGTACCCGGTGCGGATCTCGTCGCAGGCGAGCGAGATGATCGCGATGGCCGTGCGCTCCTGCCCGGCGAGGATCTTCACCGAGCCGAGCCTCTTGTAGTAGACGCCGACCCGGCTGTGGGTGATCGGGTGCCGCACCTCGCCATCGCGCACCACGATGCTGTACTCGGTGCCCGGCTCGACGTGGCCGTTCTCCTTGCCGCGGTTGATGTAGATGATGTCTCCCTCGGTCAGTCCCATCTTCGCCTCGTCCTCCTGGTTGGCGATGAAGTAGTCCGGCTCCTCGTCGCGCTTGGCGATGAAGCCGCCGCAGCGGATGTCGGTCTCGTCGGCCAGCGGGGTGAGCTTGGGGACGGTGCGCGGGGCGTGGGCCTCCTCGGGAGCCCGCGGCCTCTCGATCGGACGCGTTTCGTGCGCCTCGGGTGCTTCGGCCTCCGCCTCGGGGGCCTCGGCGGTGAGCGGCTCCTCCGCCTGCTCGGGCGCCTTGGGCCCCTCGACGGGCGGCGCGGGTGGCGCCCCCTCCTGCCCCTGCGGGACCACCTCGCCCACGACGGTCGGGCGCGCCGGCATCAGCAAGGGGTCGCCGGGATAGATCCAGTGCGAGTCGAGGATGTAGCGGTTCTCGTTCCAGATCTGGGGCCACAGGTAAGGGTTGCCGAACGCCAAGTCGGCGAGATCCCAGAGGCAGTCACCCGGCACGATGATGTGCAGCGTGGCCTCGGGCGGAAACGACTCCGGGTCGGGCGGGTCGTACGGCGTCCAGTGATCGCCGATCTTCTTCAGGTTCGTGGGCGGGAGCGTCGAGCCCGGCTCGAGCGGGCGGCCGGTGCGGGGCCGCTTCCCCTTGCCTTTCCCGCGCGTCCGCGCGCCTTCGCCCGCGCTCCGATCCTGGGCCCCTTTGGAGGACGCACCCTTGGCCTCGGCGCCCTGGGGCCGGTCGCCGCCGTCCTGGGACCGCGCCGGCTCCGCAGGCGAAGCGCTCTCCGGAGCCGCCGCCTGCGACTGCTTGGAATCCTCGCCCAGGGCGCGGGCGGGAAGCAGGAGGGCCCACCCCAAAAGGAGCGCGGCCGCAGAGGCCAGGAACGATCTCGGTGTCATGCGCATCGCGTCTCTCCTCCTCGGGCCGGCCACGCTCGCGCGCGGCAGGGCACGCCACGGCTACAAAAATAAGTATCGAAGGGGGGAAGTCAAGGAAAGCAGGGCGGATGGCGGCAGGCGCTTACGATTCTGAAATCCTCGCCCCTCAGGGGCCCGTTCGGCGCAGAAGCCTCACGAAATCGGGCCGGCCCGCCAGCACGCGCAGGGCGGGCTCGCCGCTCAGGACGCCCGGGTCGGTCCCGGCGCCAACCGCGGCCTCCAGCTCCCGCATCGCCTCGTCGTGCCGCAGGGAGCCGACCAGCAGGAGCGCGAGAGCGAGATGGGCCTCGGCGCTCCGCGGCTGCTCGGCCAGGATCGCCCGCAGCGCCTTCTCGGCGCCGGCCAAGTCACCCTCCGCGGCGCGCAGGCGCGCCAGCGCCACGCGCGGTCCCGCCGAGCGAGGATCGAGCGCCGCGGCGCGGCCGATCTCCGCCAGGGCCTGTTCCCCCATGCCGCGCCGCTGGTACAGGAAGGCGAGGTCGAGCCGCGGCGCCATACGATGCGGTTCGCTGCGGACGACCTGCCGGTAGTCCTCAATCGCCTCGTCGAGCTGCCCGCGGCGCGCCAGCAGGGCCCCACGCGCCTGGAGAGCCGCTCCATCCAGCGGGGCCAGGCGCTCCGCGGCGGCCCACTCCGCGAGCGCCGCGCCGGCGTCGCCCTGGGCGAGCGCCTGCCGCGCCAGGGCCGCATGGGCCGCGGCGAAGGACGGATCGAGGGCCAGCGCTCTCTCGCAGGCGGCGCGGGCCGCGGAGTTCTTGCCGGCATGTTCCAGCACCAGCGCCAGGTCATAGTGCAGGACGGGATTGAGCGGGGCGCGGGCCAGGGCGGCGCGGAAGAGCTCCTCGGCCGCGCCGTCCTGACCTATGACCGCGAAGAAGAGCGCCGTGTTCACCTCGGCCACCGGGACCTCTCTCCACGGCAGGAGCGCGCGCAGGAAGAGCGGCAGGGGATCGAGGGAGGTCGAGGCAAGGTCCGCGGCGGCGATCTGGTCGAGCAGGCGCCGCGCCAGCATCGGCTCCCCGAGGTCGATCGCCTGCGGCGGCGCGCCCGCCGCGCCGCCGGCGATATCGCGCACGAAGACCGCCGCCGCCAGATCGACGAACACCGGCTTCCAGCCGTGGCCGGAGGCGAGATGGCGCAGGAGCGGAGCGGCCTCGGCGCTCTGCCGGTGGCTCCAGACGACGACCCCGATGCGGAAGCGCCGCGCCAGGTCTTCGAACGCCTCGGGATCGGACAGTGATTTCAGGTACGCGGCGTAGACCTCGGGGTCGTGCACCTCGAGCCTGCCGTCGAGGAAGACTCGCCGTCCCGGGAACCATCGCCAGGCGAGGAATCCCCCCACCGTCATGTCGTGCATCGTCTCGCCCGGCAGGGAGCGCGCCAGGACGAAATCGGCGGCGCCTGCAGGGTAGAACCCGGGCGCCTCGCCGCGGCCGAAATAGCGCTGCGTGCCGTCGCGGGCGTAGAAGCGGTCGGTGCAGACGGCGGCCAGCAAGGCCAGGCCCGCCGCGGCCGCCAGGCCTGAGGCAATCCACGCCGGCGCTCCGCCGGCTCCGTCGTCCGAAGACGGCGCCGCCCGCCGGCCGCCGGAGAGGGAGCGCAGCGCCGCCGCGATCAGCGGCGTGCCGACCGCGAGCGCGACCAGGGCGAAGAGGGCGATGTTGCGGCGCGCCAGGAGAGCCAGGGCGAAGAAGGCGACCAGGAGCAGCGCCTCGGAAAGATGCAGATCCCTCCGCGCCCGCACCAGGGCCGGGGCGGTGATCAGGGCGAGGAGCGCGAACGCCTGCACGGACGAGGTCCAACCGAAGCCGCCGAAGGGCGCCTGGAACTCGGCGATGCTGCGGGAGTAGACGTTGTCCCCGCCGATCCGCTGGAACAGCAGGCGCAGCGGCAGCACCCATCCCCGCACTCCGTACGGCGTCAGGAGGGTGGCGGCAAGCGAAGCGACGGCGGCCAGGAAGAGCCGCGGGCGGGGCCGTGATTCGGCCGGAGCGCGGCCATCCGGCCCGAGACGCCGTTCCAGGTGGTCCCCCGCCGCGACCAGCACCAGCGCCGCGAGACCCACCGCGAAGAGCGCGTGCAGGTTGGCCCAGATCGCCATGAGCGGCGGCGCCAGGGCCACGACGCGCGGGTGGTCCCGGCGCCGCTCGAGGAGAAGGAGCAGGACGCCGAGGAGCAGGAAGGAGGCCGCCTCGGGGCGCAGGTTGAAGCGCTCCTGTCCGGCCACGACCGCGACCAGGCCGACGACCGCGGCCACGGGCGCGGAGGCCCCACGTCGCAGGGCGGCCGCCAGGGCGCAGGCGAAGCCGCCGGTGATGAAGGCGACCTTCAGGAGGTCCAGGCCCGTCCAGCCGGCGCGCGCCCAGACCCAGGCAACGAGAAGCTCGAACATC
Source organism: Acidobacteriota bacterium (assembly GCA_003223165.1). Lineage (GTDB taxonomy): Bacteria > Acidobacteriota > Polarisedimenticolia > Gp22-AA2 > Gp22-AA2 > QHXZ01. Next base: position 4,185 of record QHXZ01000043.1, on the reverse strand, counting down.
CAGTGCAGATCGGTCCATGCCCTTCCCGCGCTGGCGAAGCTGAAACTGTCGCTGCGCGGCACCCGGTGCTCGGCGAGGATCCTCTGGCCCGCCAGCAGATGCCAGTGGAAGTCCACCTCGGACAGGCGCGTCAGGCAGAAGGCGGCGCACACGACCAGGACGAGCGCCAGGAGCGCGGCGCCGGCGGCCCTCCTCATGCGGCCCCGGTCGGCGCGAAGGTCGACAGGGTGGTGTCGCCGTGGCGGTAGGCGCGCAGCGGGCGGAGCGGAGTCCCGGCGGGGGCCGCGATGCTGGTCGAGGAGCGGTGCTCGACGATCAGGATCCCCGCGGGGGCCAGGAGAGCGGCGCCGGCGGACAGCAGCTCCGCGGGCGACGGATGGTCGTAGGGTGGGTCGAAGAAGGCGATGTCGAACCTCTCGTCCCGCCGCGCCAGCCCCTCCAGCGCGCCTAGGGCGTCGCCTTCGATGATCGCGAACGAGCCGGTCCAGGGAGCCAGACCCAGGTTCTCCCGGATCAGGCGCAGGGCCCGCCGGTCGCGCTCCAGGAAGACGGTCCGGGACGCGCCCCGGCTGAGGGCCTCGAGGCCCACCGCGCCGGTGCCCGCGAAGGCGTCCAGGAAGCGCGCCCCCGGCACTCGCTTCCCCAGGATGTCGAAGATCGCCTCGCGGACCCGATCCGAGGTGGGCCTCAGGCCGCCGCCTCGCGGTCCCTTGATCCCGCGTCCTCTCGCTTCTCCCCCGGTGAACCTCACGGCGGGCGTGGATTATACACCGCGCCTGTCGCTGGCCCTTGCCTTGACTTCACCGGATCGGGCCGGTACGATGGAGCGTAATTGCCTGAAGAGACTCAAGATTCACACGACCCCCGCGAGTCGGCAGGTTGCGAGGGGAGGCGCGGAGGGTTGATGAGCGGGCGGTCGGGACGGGTGGTGAGCAAGGCCCTCGCCGTCTGTCTGATCTTGACCGCCGCGGCCTACATCGGCCCAGGCTCGGGGCTGCGCGCCGGCCTGCTGGCGCCTCGACCAGGCCCCATCGACCGGCCCCTCGCCTTCGCCGTCGCCGACCTCAATCGGGACGGGTTCGACGATCTGATCGTCGCCAATTTCCAGTCCGGCACCCTGACCCTGCTCCTCAACCAGCATGACGGGACCTTCGCCCTGGGCCCCGGCTCTCCCGAGACCATCGGCGCCGCGTCCTTCGGCTTCCCCACCCCCGGGCCGCTCTCTCTCGCCGTGGGCGACCTGAATCCGGATGACGTCGACAGCGATGGTGTTCCGAACGCCACGGACGACTGCCCGAACACTCCGAACGCCTCCACCGTCGCCAGCGGCAAGCAGGTCGACAGCGGCACCTGCGTGGGCGGCTCGAACGACACCAACTCCTGCCAGGTCGACGCCGATTGTCCCTCGGGATTCTGCCAGGGGAACGGCGTCGGGGACCTCTGCGAGGTCATGAAGACGGACGCCAACGGCACCGTCACCGGGACGCTGGACAGCGACGGGGACGGGGTTCCCGACTACGACCCGAACTTCGACCCGACCAACCCTTCCACCGCCCTCGACAACTGCCCGCTCGCCTACAACCCCGGCCAGGAGCCGACCGCGAAGGGACCGAACGGCCTGTGCGGCGACGGCGATGACAATTCGTCGCTCTTCGGCCCGGACGGCCAGTGCGGCACACTGGACGACCTGCGCAGCCCGGTCGGCGATGCCTGCGCCGTGAGCCCCGACGTCGTGATCCTTGGGAACAGCCTGGGTGGCGGGTCCCCCCTGGGGATCGTGCGGGTGCGGCTGAACGACGGCTTGGGTGATTTCGTGAGCCGGCCTTCGAAGGTGACCGACATCGGGGCCAGCCAGATCATCCTGGCCGACTTCACGGGCGACGGAAAGCCGGACATCGCCCAGTCGAACGCCTTGTCGGGCACCGTCCTCTTCTACAAGGGGCAGACCGACGGCACCTTCTCGACGGACACCGTCCTCGCCACCGGCGCGGGCCCTCAGGGCCTCGCCTCCGCCGACATCGACGGCAACGGCAGCATCGACCTGGCGGTCGCCAACCGCACCGCCGGTACCATCGGGATCTACCTGAGCCAGAACGGCACCCTCCCGACCGGCGCTAGCACGACGCTGATGCTCGATGCGCGCTCCCGGCCGACCGGCCTGCTCGCCGGATCGATCAACGGAGATGCCTGCGGGGACCTGATCACCCTGGATCAGGGGAGCGGCTCGATGTGCGTCGGCGGCACCAAGGATGGCAGTGGCTGCACTCTCGACAGCGAGTGTCCGTCGGGCACATGCTCGCCCGGCGTTTGCATCGGCGGCACCAAAGTCGGCGCCGGATGCGCGGTCAATACCGACTGTCCCGGAGGGAGCTGCGACACGGGCGGGTCGGGGGACGCGCAGATCGAGGTCTTCGGCAGCACCGGCTGCGGCGCGGGAAGCTTCCTTCTTGCGAACGCCCAGACGATTTCACTGGGGCCGGCGGCGCGCCCCACCGGAGGATTGCTGCGGGACCTCGACGGCGACAGCGTGCCCGACCTGGCGATCGCCGACTTCGCCGGGGGAAGCGTCCTGATCTTCCGGGGCATCGGCGACGGCACCTTCGCCACGCCCGCCGTCGCCACGCTGCCCGGCCTTTCGAACCCCGTGGCGCTGGCCACGCTCGATTACGACGCGGATGGCCGCCCGGACCTTGCGGTCCTCGAGTTCGCCGCCGATCGCGTCGACCTGTACCACAACGACGGCGGCTTTGCCTTTTCGATCTCCCCCGGCTCGCCGGCGTCCGGCTGGAAGGGATCCTCGGCGATGGCGATGTTCGGCGCCGATTCGCTTGCCGGGATCGACACCGTCCTGCTGCACCGCTCCCCGCCCCGGCTGGACGTACTCTCCGGGATCGGCAACGTCTTCTTCCGGCCGACTCCCTTCACCGGGACTGGGGCTGTTTCCCTTCTCATGAAGAAGCCGCTGGCCCCCTGCACGGGCGGCTTCTGCTCCGCGGGCTCAGCCGCCGCGAGCGCCTGCACGACCGACGCCGACTGCCCCGGCACCGCCGACGCCATGCTGGTGGCCGACGTGCACCAGGACGGCATCCCCGACGTGGTTGTCGTCGATACGCCCGGGTCGACCCTCACCACCCTGCAGTCGAGCCCCTCGGGGGGCTTCTCCGAGACTGCGACGACCCCCGTCGCGCCCGGTCCGACCCGAGCCACCGCGGGCAGCCTCATCCTCTACGACTACGACCGCGACGGGGTGCCCGACTACCAGGACGACTGCCCGTTCGTCTACAACCCGCCCGACTGCAAGGGGGACGGGTCCACGAACCCGCGCTGCAAGGTCGACCAGCCATGCGCGCTCAACCCCCCGTCGCTCGATTGCACGACGAAGGATCCCGTGAGCGGGCAGTGCGACAGCGACGCGGACGGCGTCGGGGACCAGTGCGAGCTCCTCAGCATTACCTGCGGGACCCTCGACACCGACGGCGACGGCATTCCGGACTACAGCCCGACGACCCATAAGCTGGACAACTGCCCCACCTTCGCGAACCCTCTGCAGCAGGACACCGAGACGGCGGCGGGACCCGACCTGAGCTGCGGGACCCTCGACGACTACCCGCCCTACTACGGGCCCGATGGTCTTTGCGGCGGCGGCGACGATCTCGCGACCGTCGGCGACCGTATCGGCGATTTCTGTCCGGACAGCGTCAACAACGTCGTCGCGGTCAGCCCGCCGGCCGGCAGCCTCACGGTCCTCGACGGCGGCGGAACGGGGATCTTCCATCGGCGGCTTTTCCCTCGACTGCCCCCTGCTCCTCAACTGCTCGAGCAAACGCACGAAGGATATCCTCGTCCTGGAATCGGGGGCACAGGGCTCCTCGACCGACGACCGGCTGACCGTCCTGGTCGGCGACGGCGCCGGCTCCTTTTCCCCCCAGATACCGGTGTCGGCGCAGGGGGACCCGACCGAGCTCCTGGTCATGAACGATCAGCCGGTCTGCAGCAACCTGACCGTCACCCAGCCGATCATCTTCCCATTCGACACCGCCAACCGCAGCCCGGTGATCGCCGCCCTCGAGCCGGCGACCTCGACCGTCGGGATCTATCTGGTGTCAAGGAGCGGGCTGACCCTCCCTCCGGCGCGTTCGGAGCCCCTGCCCGTCGCGACCGGCCCCCTGTCCGACGCAGCCTTTG